>NZ_JBHUHX010000048.1:0-54693 GCF_042682685.1 Thiorhodococcus fuscus | reverse complement strand
CGTGGCTGCCGGGATTAAATTCGCCAGGGAATCTCATGAATTATGAAGTTGTGTGTAATGAGATGCACTTAACCCAAGTTCATGTGAAACTTCGAGCAAGGAATGAGAATTCTCCAGCAACACTTTGCCCCGTTCCAATGTCAGGACCTGTAAAAAGCGCTTCGGCGTAGTACCCGCCCACCGACAAAACAGCCTTTGAAAGTGATACGGACTCAAATGCACATGGGCGGCTATCTCTTCAAGGCTGGGCTGATCCACTGCCCTATCAACCAAATAGGCCATAGCGCTTGCGATTCGGTCATAGTCCGACATGGCGCGGCCTCTCAGACACGATTTATGGATATACCGCCATCTACCAACATCGCAGAACCAGTTGTGAAACTGGAGGCATCGGATGCTAAGTACAGTGCGGATTGAGCAATTTCATCTGGTGTCGCCATACGCTTGAGAGCATGTAGGTTATGCACAAACGCCAATGCTTCCGGCGTATTGGCAAATTCGCGTCCCACGGGCGTATCAGTACCACCGGGCAGAAGGGCATTGACCCGGATATTCTGAGGTCCATGCTCTGACGCCAGCACTTGAGTCAATCCAATAAGGCCAGCCTTACTGGCTGCGTAGGCAGCCATGCCTGGCATACCTGCGGTGTAACCAACGAAGGTAGAGGTGAAAATTAACGAACCTCCTTTTCGGGCAGCCATAGCGGGCAGTTGGTACTTTGCGCCCAAAAATGCGCTGGTTAAGTTCGTAGCAATAACCTGATTCCAATCCGTTTGCGACATCTCCGGAACAGGACCCATAGCGCCCAGGATAGCCGCATTGTTGAAAGCGATATCCAATCCGCCAAAGTGACTTACCGCCTTATTTACCAAAGCTTTGGCAAAAGCCTCATCACCGACGTCGCCCGCTAATGCCAGTGCCTGACCGCCTTCCGCGTTGATTGAGCACGCAAGGTAATTAAGCTCCTTTTGTCGCCTTGCAGCCACCACGACGGCAGCACCTTCTTTCGCAAAAAGCTTTGCGGTTGCGTAGCCAATGCCGGTGCTGGCGCCAGTAACGATAGCAACTTTGTTAGCAAGTGTAGTCATTGGTCGTTCCTACTAGCGTTGCGCATTATAAAAGGGCACCTGCCCGAAAGGGGCTATGCTAGGAGGATAGAACGACTACTGTCGACCCGAATCTTGCTGTACTTCAATTGCGCTATAACTTAAATATTACGTCCCGTGTGATTATCTGTCTCGACGGAGCTATTCTTGTGCTGCCCTTGGTGCCAAATCCCATTTCAATCACCCCATCCCATTGCGATGCAGTCGTGCCAGTTCGACGAAGGCGCGTAGATAATCGATCTCGGCATCGCTGTCTCGGAAGCCGAGGAAGATCTGTTTGTCGACTCCCTGTGCGCCGAGCCGTACTGCGATGACGTCGAGCTTGCCGGCGTATTCGTCCACCAGCCAGCGGGGCAGGGCTGCGACGCCTCGGCCGCTGGCGACCATCTGCAGCATGATGTCGGTCGTTTCGATGGGTTTGTGGCGTTTCGGGCGGATACCGGCGGGGAGCAGAAAGCGGGTGTAGATGTCGAGCCGCTCGATGGGGACCGGGTAGGTGATGAGGGTCTCGTCGGCGATCTGTTCTGGTCGCGCGAACTCGGTGCCGCGCAGCCGATGGCGCGGACCGACCACCAGGACCTGCTCGTAGTCGAAGACGGGCTCGAACCGCAGACCCTGTTTATGGAGCGGATCGGGCGTCACCAGCATGTCGATTTCGTAGCCGAAGAGCGCGCCGATTCCGCCGAACTGGAATTCCTGCTTCACGTCCACATCCACGTCGGGCCAGGCCGCGAGATAGGGCGAGACCACCTTCAACAGCCATTCGTAGCAGGGGTGGCATTCCATGCCGATACGCAGCGTGCCGCGTTCGCCCAGGGCGAACTGTCTCAGGCGTTCCTCGGCGTGCGAGAGCTGGGGGATCAGCCGGTTGGCCACTCCCAGTAGATAGTCGCCGGCCTGGGTGGGGCGCAGGCTGCGGCCCTCGCGAGACCAGATCGCCACGCCGAGCTGATTCTCCAGCTTGCGGATCGCGTGGCTCAGGGCGGACTGGGTGAGGTGCAGCTTTTCGGCTGCGGCGGTGAGCGAGCCGCACTGGTCGACGGCGCGGACGATGGCAAGGTGGCTGCGTTCAATGTGGGCCATGCGACGAGTTTCTCATGAATGGTGTTCATTTTTTGATGAAATAATACCATTTTCATTCATGTTTCGAGCCGACGAGAATGGCGCCATCTTTCATCCATCAAGGACACTCGACATGGCGATCACGCACAACCTCGGCTTTCCCCGTATCGGCGCCAAGCGGGAATTGAAGTTCGCACTGGAGTCCTACTGGAAGGGCCAGTCCTCGCTCGACGCGCTCAAGGCGGTGGGGGCCGAGCTGCGTGGACGTCATTGGCAGGCGCAGTCTGCGCTGGATCTGGCGCCGGTCGGCGATTTCGCCTTCTACGACCAGATGCTGGATATGAGCTTTACCCTGGGCAATCTGCCCGAGCGCGTGCGTGGCTTCGAGGGGGATGTGCTCGACAACTATTTCCGTGTGGCACGCGGACGCTCGGCGTCGGTCGCGGACGAGGGGCAGTGCGGATGCGGTGTCGCGGCCGGTGAGATGACCAAGTGGTTCGACACCAACTATCACTACATCGTCCCGGAATTCACCGCCGACACGGTGTTCAGGCTCGACGCTTCGCGTCTGCTGGAGCAACTGGCCGAGGCCAAGGCTCAGGGCGTGCGGGCCAAGCCCGTCATCATCGGTCCGGTGACCTATCTCGCGCTCGGCAAGACCAAGGACGGTTCCGATCGTCTGGCGTTGCTGGATCGTCTGCTGCCCGTCTATGCCGAACTGCTGAATACGCTGGCTGCGAACGGTGTCGAGTGGGTTCAGATCGACGAGCCCATCCTGGTTACCGAGCTCGAGGAGCCCTGGCGTCATGCCTTCGAGATCGCCTATCACGAGCTCAAGGGCGCGCCGGTCAAGCTGCTGCTGGCGACCTATTTCGGCGAGCTCCAGGATCAACGCTATCTGGTCGCCAATCTGCCGGTGGCCGGTCTGCACATCGACGTCGTCCGAGGACGCGATGACCTGGTTCCGCTGCTGAACCTGCTGCCTTCCAGCAAGATCCTGTCGCTGGGCGTGATCGACGGCCGCAACATCTGGAAGACCGATCTGAACGCGGTGCTCGACTGGCTGGAGCCGATCCAGCTGCAACTCGGCGAGCGTCTCTGGATCGCACCCTCCTGCTCGCTGCTGCATGTGCCGGTGGACCTGGACAGCGAGCAGACGCTCGATAGTGAGGTCCGATCCTGGCTCGCCTTCGCCAAGCAGAAGCTCGATGAGCTGCGCATCCTGGCGACCGCGCTCAACCAGGGGCGTCATGTGGTCCAGTCCGAGCTGGCCGCCAACCGTGCGGCGATCGAGGCGCGCCGCAGCTCGCCGCGCGTCAACAATCCCGAGGTCAAGGCCGCGCTCGCCAAGATCGACGCCGAGTTGGGTCGACGCAAGAGCCCCTACTCGGAGCGCGCCGACAAGCAGGCCGCACGGCTCAATCTGCCCAGGTTCCCCACCACCACCATCGGCTCCTTCCCGCAGACGGGCGAGATCCGTCAGGCGCGCCGCCAGTTCAAATCGGGCGAGATCGAGGAGGCGGCCTACGTCGAGATCATGCGCGCCGAGATCGCACGTTGCGTGCGCGAACAGGAGGCGCTCGGTCTGGACGTCTTGGTGCATGGCGAGGCCGAGCGCAACGACATGGTCGAGTATTTCGGCGAGCAGCTCGACGGTTACGCCTTCAGCCAGTTCGGCTGGGTGCAGTCCTACGGCTCGCGCTGCGTCAAGCCGCCGATCCTCTTCGGCGACATCAGCCGTCCGAAGGCGATGACGGTGGACTGGATCACCTATGCTCAGTCCCTGACGACCAAGCCGATGAAGGGTATGCTCACCGGTCCGGTGACCATCCTCAACTGGTCCTTCGTGCGCGACGACCAGCCGCGCTCGGTCTCATGCCAGCAGTTGGCCTTGGCGATCCGCGAGGAGGTGCTGGACCTGGAGCGGGCCGGCGTGCGACTGATCCAGATCGACGAGGCGGCGCTGCGTGAGGGTTTGCCGCTGCGCAAGTCGCAATGGGGCGCGTATCTCGACTGGGCGGTCGAGAGCTTCCGCATCACCGCCAACGGTGTGGCGGACGAGACCCAGATTCACACCCATATGTGCTACTCGGAGTTCAACGACATCATCGCCGCGATCGCCGACATGGATGCCGATGCCATCACGATCGAGACCTCGCGCTCCGACATGGAGCTGCTCGACGCCTTCGACGACTTCAAATATCCCAACGAGATCGGACCGGGCGTCTACGACATCCATTCGCCCAACATCCCGACCGAGGAACACATGGTTCAGCTCATGCGCAAGGCCGCCGAGCGCATCCCGGCCGAGCGTCTGTGGGTCAACCCGGACTGCGGCCTCAAGACCCGCCAATGGGACGAGGTGATCCCGGCCCTGACCAACATGGTCTCGGCGGCCAAGACCCTGCGGGCGAGCTTGGGCTGATTCTTTATCTTTGAACCGCAAAGGCGCGAAGGGCGCAAAGAATGAGGAAGGGGTTGATGGAGCATGTCGCCCGGTTCGAGTCATCGGCTCGGGTGACGGCGCCCATCGACACGACTCATCCAATCCCTTTGCGCTCTTTGCGCCTTTGCGGTTCCAACTCTCCCCGAGAACGAACATGTTTGATCGCACCCAATACAGACTCGACCGTATCGACCCCGAGCTTTCCGCCGTTATCGAGCAGGAGAACCAGCGCCAGGAGGATCACATCGAGCTGATCGCCTCCGAGAACTACACCTCGCCGGCGGTGATGGCCGCTCAGGGCTCGCAGCTCACCAACAAATATGCCGAAGGTTATCCCGGCAAGCGCTATTACGGCGGTTGCGAGTATGTCGACGTGGTCGAGCAGCTTGCGATCGATCGGGTGAAGGCGCTGTTCGGCGCCGAGGCGGCCAATGTGCAGCCCAACTCCGGCTCGCAGGCCAACCAGGGCGTCTTCTTCGCCGTGCTGAAGCCCGGCGACACCATCATGGGTATGAGTCTGGCCGAGGGCGGGCATCTGACCCACGGCATGGGGCTCAACATGAGCGGCAAGTGGTTCAAGGTGGTCAGCTATGGCCTGAACGCCCAAGAGGACATCGATTACGAGGCGCTGGAGCAGCAGGCGCGCGAGCATCGTCCGAAGCTCATCATCGCCGGCGCCTCGGCCTTCGCGCTGCGCATCGACTTCGCGCGCATCGCCCGCGTGGCCAAAGAGATCGGCGCCTATTTCATGGTCGACATGGCGCATTACGCGGGCCTGATCGCGGCGGGCGTCTATCCGAGTCCGGTGCCGCACGCCGACTTCGTCACCACCACCACGCACAAGAGCCTGCGCGGTCCGCGCGGCGGCGTCATCCTGATGCGCGAGGAACATGCCAAGGCCATCAACTCGGCCATCTTCCCCGGCATCCAGGGCGGTCCGCTGATGCACGTCATCGCCGGCAAGGCCGTCGCCTTCAAAGAGGCGATGACGCCCGAGTTCAAGGCGTATCAGCAGCAGGTCGTGACGAACGCGTCCGTGCTGGCCGAGACCCTGATCGAGCGCGGTCTGCGCATCGTCTCCGGTCGCACCGAGAGCCATGTGATGCTCGTCGACCTGCGCGCGAAAGGGCTCACCGGCAAGGAGGCCGAGCGTCTGCTCGGCGAGGCGCACATCACCGTCAACAAGAACGCCATCCCCAACGACCCCGAGAAGCCCTTCGTCACCTCCGGCATCCGTCTCGGGACCCCGGCCATGACGACGCGCGGTTTCGGCGAGGATGAGGCTCGGCTCGTCGGCAACCTGATCGCGGACCTGCTCGACGCGCCAGGAGACGCCGCGCGCATCGCTCAGGTCCGCGAGCGCGTGGCGATGCTGACGCAGCGGTTCCCGGTCTATCGCTGAGCGGGCGCGAGTCTAAAGCACCAGGAAGAGGATCAACCCGCCGAGCAGTAAGCGGTACAGCACGAACGGCAGCATGCTGATGCGCTCGATGAAGTGGAGGAAGAAGTGGATGGTGAGATAGGCGACCAGGAAGGAGAACTGGGCGCCGATGAGCAGCGCGGTCCAGTCGACCGGCTCGACCGCCTGCACGAGATCGATGCTCTCCAGCAATCCGGCCATGATGATGGTCGGTATGGAGAGCAGAAACGAGAAGCGGGAGGTCGCCTTGCGATCGAGTCCGAGCATGAGTCCGGCGGTGATGGTGATGCCGGAGCGCGAGGTGCCGGGGATGATGGCGATCGCCTGCATGCTGCCGATGAAAAAGGCGTCGCGCCAGTTGAGGCTGTATTCGTCGCGGCTGCGCGTGCTGCGCCAGTCGGCCAGCCAGAGTAGCAGTCCGAATCCGATGGTGGTTCCGGCGATCACCAGGGCGATCAGGGTGTCGTCCTGGCGCAGCATTTCCAGCACCGATTTGAGTGGGAGACCGAGCAGCACGACCGGGATGGTGGCGATGACGATCATCCAGCCGAGCCGAGCGTCGCGATCGTCCAGTCGGCGTGTCCCGAGCGAGCGTAGAACGGCCAGCGTCATCCGCGCGATTTCCTTGCGGAAATAGATCATGACGGCGGCGAGGGTGCCGAGATGCACCGAGACGTCGAACGCCAGGCTCTGCAGATCGAAGCCGAACAGCAGCGGCGTGAGGACGAGATGTCCCGAGCTGGAGATGGGCAGGAATTCGGTGATGCCCTGGACGAGCGAAAGGATGAGGATCTGAGTCGCTTCCACGCGGATGCTCCAAGAGGATGAGGGGCGCGAGTATATCCCAGGGGCGAGGAAATCAGACCGACGTCAGGTCGAAGGTCGACCAGGTCTCCAATGCCGGCAGATGCGTGCGGGCGATCGCCGCCACATAGCCGGACTCGGGGACGCAGTGCAGCACCTGTGGCGGCTTGGCTCCAGGCGCGCGCGGACGGAAGAGACCGCGTCCGTCGCATTTGGCGTCGGCTTCCAAGGCGGTCCAGCTGCGATAGAAGCGCTCCAGACGTTCGGTTTCGGGCAGCTCGGCGAGTGCCTCCACGACCTCGGGTGCGAACATGCGCCGGGCGACGGCGTGGATATCGATCCGGGGACGAATCCATTCGCAATCCACCCCGATGTCCGAGTCGGGGCTGTTTCCGGCACAGATCGCGACCAGGGCCAGATCGCCGGTCGTCGTCAGGTTGAACGCGATGGGATTCGCCGCCTCGACGAACGGCTTACCGGCCGGTCCATGGCTGAAGCGGATCGAGTCGGGAGCGGCGTCCAGATAGCGGCTCAGAACCAGGCGAAGACCGGCCTGAGCGCGGATATATCGCTCGCGATAGGCCGCATGCCGCATCCGATCGGCGCGCTCGCGCTGGCGCGTGCCGAGCAGGTAGATACAGTCGTCCAACGCCATCCCGCTGTCGTCTGCGCGGATTCTCCAGAGATGGATGAAGTCCCCCGAACGGGTCGGGCGTTCCTCGGGAGCTTGCCATCGAATCATGTCGGTCATGGTCGCTCGCTGCTCGGCGCCAGATCGGCGCACGTAATCAAGGTGAAGGCGTACTGTCCGGTTGGTTGGGGTAACTCGGTCGGTTAGGCGCGGTTTGCGCCCGATCATGCCAAGGATTCAGCTTGGCTTTGACCCCAATCGTCATCTTCTTATAATCTGATCCTCCCGCAATCTGAAGTCGAGTGGCTCGTGACGGTCCTGGATCATTCCTCTGTCGAGGCTTGCGTCGAGGCGATTTGCCAGAAGGGCTGCCTTCAGGTTCGCCGCGACATCGTCGCGCTGCAATCTGGAGACGATCTGCCCGAGGCCAGGGGGCTCGGTCCGTCGGAGCGCGCACAACTGCTGCGCGAGCTGAAGGACATCATGGCTGTCTACGGCGACGCCTGTCGTCTCGATTGACCCGACCGGATTGACCTATCTTTGCGGGAACCTCCCGCGAACCCCAACATTCCCACTTCGTCGCCTTCGAACCCGATTCAGCGCGTTCCATGGCCCCATATCATTCGGATATCAGTAGCCCCATGAGCAATCTCATCGAGACGATCAGTCAGGAACTCTCGGCCCGGCCGGCCCAAGTCGAGGCGGCCGTCCGGCTGCTCGACGAAGGCGCCACCGTGCCATTCATCGCCCGCTATCGCAAGGAGGTCACCGGCGGTCTCGACGACACCCAACTGCGTCATCTCGAGGAACGGCTCGGCTATCTGCGCGAACTGGGCGAGCGCCGCGTGGCCGTGCTCAAGAGCATCGAGGAGCAGGGCAAGCTGACACCCGAGCTCCAGGCCGAGATCGCGTCCGCCGACACCAAGCAGCGGCTCGAGGACCTCTATCTCCCCTACAAGCCCAAGCGCCGCACCAAGGCCCAGATCGCCCGCGAGGCGGGACTGGAGCCCCTGGCCGATACGCTGCTTGCCGATCCCTCCCAGACGCCCGAGACGGCCGCCGCCGAATTCGTGGACGCAGCGAAGGGCGTGGCCGATGCCGCCGCCGCACTGGAGGGCGCGCGCCAGATCCTGATGGAGCGCTTCGCCGAGGATCCGGAGCTGACCGGCCGGCTGCGCGACCATCTCTGGGAGAACGGCATCCTGGTGTCCAAGGTGATGGACGGCAAGGAGCAGGAGGGCAACAAGTTCTCGGACTATTTCGACTATCGCGAGGCCATCGCCAAGATCCCTTCGCATCGCGCACTGGCCCTGTTCCGCGGCCGCAACCAGGGCGTGCTGAGCCTGGAGCTGCTGGCGGGCGAGGGCGAGGATCCGGACGCGGTCTGCCGGGGCATGGTCGCCTCCCGTTTCGAGATCCGGCATCAGGGCCGGCCGGCCGACGACTGGCTGGCCGAGACGGTGCGCAAGACCTGGCGCATCAAGCTCATGACCCGGCTCGATCTGGAACTGAAGAACCGTCTGATGGAGGCGGCGGAGGAGGAGGCGATCCGCGTCTTCGGCCTCAACCTCAAGGCCCTGCTGCTCGCCGCGCCCGCCGGGCGTCTGCCGACCCTGGGGCTGGATCCGGGTCTGCGCACCGGGGTCAAGGTCGCCGTGGTCGATGCCACGGGCAAGGTGGCCGCGACCGACACCATCTATCCGCACGCGCCCAAGAACCAGTGGGACGCCTCGATCACCAAGCTCGCCGTTCTGGCCAAGGCGCACGCGGTCAAGCTGATCAGCATCGGCAACGGCACCGCCTCGCGCGAGACCGACAAGCTCGCCCGCGAGCTGATCCAGCGCCATCCCGAGCTGGGTCTGCGCTCGCTGGTGGTGAGCGAGGCGGGCGCCTCGGTCTACTCGGCCTCCGAATTCGCCTCCAAGGAGCTGCCCGGGATGGACGTCTCGCTGCGCGGCGCCGTCTCCATCGCCCGCCGGCTGCAGGATCCGCTCGCCGAGCTGGTCAAGATCGAGCCCAAGGCGATCGGCGTCGGCCAGTACCAGCACGACGTCAACCAGACCCGGCTGGCCCGCACCCTCGACGCCGTGGTCGAGGACTGCGTGAACGCCGTCGGCGTCGATCTGAACACCGCCTCGGTGCCCCTGCTGACCCAGGTCTCCGGGCTCAACCGCAGTCTGGCCGAGAATATCGTCCAGTTCCGAGAGACCAACGGCGCCTTCGCCAACCGCAAGAAGCTGATGGGGGTGTCGCGCTTCGGCGAAAAGGCCTTCCAGCTGAGCGCCGGATTCCTGCGCGTGCCGGACGGGGACGAGCCGCTCGACGGCTCGGCGGTGCATCCGGAGGCCTATCCGGTGGTGCGACGCATCGCCGAGTTCACCGGCAAGGACATCCGCAGCCTGATCGGCGATACGGCCACGCTGCGCCGGCTCGATCCGAAGCAGTTCACCGACGAGCAATTCGGTCTGCCGACGGTCAAGGACATCCTCTCCGAGCTGGAGAAGCCGGGACGCGATCCGCGCCCCGAGTTCAAGACCGCCCAGTTCAAGGAGGGCGTCGAGACGCTGAAGGACCTCGAGCCGGACATGATCCTGGAGGGCACGGTCACCAACGTCACCAACTTCGGCGCCTTCGTCGACATCGGCGTCCATCAGGACGGACTGGTGCACATCTCGGTGCTGGCCGACCGCTTCGTCAAGGATCCGCACGAGGTGGTCAAGTCGGGCGATCTGGTCAAGGTCAAGGTGCTGGAGGTGGATCTGGACCGCAAGCGTATCGCGCTGAGTATGCGTCTGGGCGAATCCGCTCCGCCCGGTGAGCGATCCGAGCGCCCTCAGGGACGCACCGGGAAGCCGCCATCGCAGAATAGGCCAGGCCGTGACCGCACCCAGGGGCAGCCGACGACGGCTCCGGCGCCCGCTGGAGGCGCCATGGCCGACGCCTTTTCCAAGGCCAAGCGAGGCTGACCATGGCGCGGGCAGTGAAGCAACAGGGGAGGGCACCCGACCCGCTGTCCGTTCGGCTCTATGTAGCACCCTCGCCGATTCACGGTCGAGGGTGCTTCGCGCGCTGGGGCTTCGAGTTGGGCGATCTGATCGGCACCTTCATCGGGCCGCTGGTGGATGAGGACGGTCCTCATGTCCTCTGGGTGTGCGATGCCGAGAGCGGTGAGGTCGTCGGCCGGGCAGGGACCAACCTGCTGCGCTGGGTCAATCACAGCGGCGATCCCAATGCCGAATTCGATGGTTTTGACCTCTATGCCAGGCGCGCGATCTTTCGGGACGAGGAGGTCACCTGCGACTATGGGGCCGGCAGCGACTGATGGTGCATCGAGCGGTCTGCTGGCGCGACTCCGCAGCCCATCATTCCCGATCTGTGCGATCGATTTTCAAGCAATGAAGCATTTTATGCCAGTTCAACATTTTTAAACATCAACCAATCAGAGGCTGATCATGCAAAAGCGCCCAGAAATCAAAACCGCCATTCCAAAGCGCCGCTATAGCATCGGCAACCATACAGCGGTACTGCTCGGCGAGATCGAGGCCGACACGCCAACCTTCTATCGCTATATCCTGGCCTTCGTTCCGCAAGGGCAGACCGAGCCGGTGCTCTATGTCTGCGCCGAGCAGACGCCGCCCGCCGAGCGCGCCGACGGGGCCTATAGGCTGCGCGTCATCGGCGAGCTCATGTCGGACTTGCTGGACACCGACGATCGGTGGGGTGATATCGACAGTTTTGCCGATCAGGGACTCAAGGTCGGAGTCCAGATGTTGGGCCTGGATGAGGGGCAAGTGACGCGGCTTATGTAGCTGTAGATCGGTCGCTGTTCATTCCAGTGCGAGGATGAAGTTCCACTGCGTTTCGGTGAGCGGCATGATCGAGAGCCGATTGCCTTTGCGTACCAGCGGCAGATCCTCCAGCGGACCGTCGGCGTACTGCTTGAGTTCTGCGAGCGTGATGGTGCGTTTGAGATGGCGTATATAGCGCACGTCGACCAGGTACCAGCGCGGACGATCCGGGTCGCTCTTGGGATCGAAATACTTGGCCTCGGGATCGAAGGCGGTGGGATCCGGACGGGGCGGACTTGCGACCTCGGCTAGGCCGACCACACCTGGCACCTTGCAGTTCGAGTGATAGAAGAAGATGCGATCGCCGGGACGGATATCGTCGCGCAGCATGTTGCGCACCTGATAGTTACGCACGCCATCCCAGGGTTCGGTCCGATCCGCACGCGCGGCCAGATCGTCGATACCGAAGGTCTCGGGTTCCGATTTGAATAGCCAATGGTTCATAGCATCGAAGGGGGAGTCGCGTCGATGATGTTTGGGACGCCGATCATGGTTGACTCTGCCGATCGCGTCCAGTGAGTTCGCTTCCTGCTTCAGGTTTGCCAAGACGCGTTAAGATCGCGTGTGTCTTAACGCGCGGTCTATCGGTGGGAGGACGTCCATTGCGTGAACGGACGTATTTTTCCATAGACGTTATCGATGTTTCAGGTCACGGGGGCGGTAGATGTTCTGGCGACGGGGTCGAGCGAGCGTTGAAATCGAGTCGGGCGGGCAAGAGGTCGATCCGGCCAAGGCGATGAAAGTGGCCGGGGAGATCGGTGCCTTTCCCGGACTTTCGAATCAGAATCTGGCGCGTCTGTTCAATCAGGCCGAATTGACGAAGCTCTCTTCCGGGCAGCGTTTGTTTGAAAGCGGCGAACGGGCGCAGCAGATCTATCTGCTACTCACCGGCTGCGTGCAGGTGAAACAGGCGTCGGCGACCTTCGTCGAGGAATTCGGTCCGGGCGACTGGATCTGCGAGCAGGATCTCGCGAAGCCGACGCGCCATGAGGCCACGGCCATTGCGCGTGCCTCGACCTTGCTGCTGATTCTCGACACCCGTCTGCTGACGGCGGTCGGTGATGAGTTGACGGGATATCTGCACCGTCGCATGGAGCAATCCAATCGTGAACGCCTGACGCGCTTGCGCCACGCGGTCGACGCGTTCGCCTCCCGGCAGGAATCCTTCATCGATCTGCTCTTCGAGGCCCGCACCCGGTCCAGCGGCAGTTTCGCCCAGTCGCCGGCCGTCAAACAGCTGTTCAGCAAGGTAAAGGCGCTGCCGGTCTCCAGTATCACCCTGCTCAACAAGATGCTCGACGAGCGGACCACCAAGAACGAGATCGTCGAACTGGTCACCATGGATCCTTCCCTGACCAGCACCTTGCTGCGGGTGGTGAACAGCCCGCTGTTCGGCTTCAGCCACAAGATCACCAACATCAGCCATGCCATTGTCCTGATGGGTCACAACACGGTCTATCAGGTCATCATGTCCGAGAGCATGCGCCAGAGCCTTCCCGACACGCCGTTCTTCGATGAACTCCATCGGCGTGCGATCGAGGTCTCGCGGATCGCCTTCGTGCTGTCCGAGTCGCTGCAGGTCGCCAGGCCGGCCGAGGTCGCGACCTTGGGTATCCTGTACGATATCGGGCTGGTCGTCATCGAGTTGCTCAAGACCTACAACGCGGGGCTCAGCGAGCTGTTCGATACATTGGATTCGGCCGCGATGGGTTCCGAGCTGATGCGCAGCTGGAACCTGCCCGATATCCTCTGTAAGAGCATCGCCTACAGCCTCTATCCCGAATTCACGCCCCCGCACAAGGTCCCGGTCGAGGTGCGCGCCAACGTGGCCGCGCTTTACCTGGCGCGCTGCTGCTACCAGGAACTCGATGCCGATGCAGAGGCACGGCCGCGACCGTTCATCGCGGACTATCTGAGCGCGCTCGGCTATCCGGATCTGACGCTGGATGAGTTGCTGCGACAGCGTGTGCTGCCGAAGCTGCGTGCGCAATTGCAGGATCTGCCGGCCGAGATGGCGGTACGGGTGAAGGGGGCGCGCCGCTGAAACGTTCTGAGCGCGCTCCAGCCGATCGTGCGAAGCGATTGGCTGGAGCGCAGCGTCGCGGGTCGGTCGCCTAGTCTGGCTGCCGGCTCGTCGTTTCGTCTTCGACCGGCAATTCGATCCATCCCTTGGACAGATAGTGCTTGCGCATGATGTCGTTGGCGAAAATAGGGTAGATCAGCAGGGACAGGCCCAAGGTCACGATGGCGAACAGGATCCAGCCCAGTACATGCCACCAGACGCCCTTGACGGCGAAGTAGACGAATCCAAACAAAAACACCCACAGCCACGCCATCGATGAGACCTCTTGGATCGCCCCGGTCGATGGATTCTGGAATTTCATCATCAGTGTCTCCCATGAGCACTCAGGTGCTCGTCTTGCCTGCAGCCTGGCGCCCACACCGTCGGGCTCGGGCGCCATTGGTTTGGTTGAATCCTGTTCGAGGCCGGCCGCTCCGCATGCCGTCGCGGTATGTCCTGGCTCGCCGAGGGTGCTCGCGTTCGGTCTCTTCGATTGCACGCTTGGTTGCGCGACGGGGCACGATACTCAAGTCGCTGTTCGAGTTCCACTCCGCGAGGCGATCTGTCGTGCGCCATGGACGTTGTTTGCGTCGAGGCGCGTCGGGCGAGGGGAACAGCTATGTCCGCACCTTGTCCGGGAAGCTGGGTGCTAATGCAGGGGGCGGTCGAGGAGATCCTGGCTGTCGTGGCTGATACGAACTGGCTGGGGGAGGGTCTTGCCGGCTGAAAGAAACGGTTCTCGAATCAGGACGTCACGGGCTCGGTGGCCGCGGCAAGAAGGGCGGGTTTGATCTCCGATATCCAGGATGCGAGGCGCTCATCGGTGAGGCTGGCCTGATTGTCGAGGTCGAGGACCAAGCCGCAGAAATTGCCGTCGCCGAGATCGGCGCGCGATAGCTCATATTCGTAGCCATCGGTTGGCCAAGCCCCGACGATTTGGGCGCCGCGCGACTCAATCTCCTCATGGAGCATGCCGAGCGCGTCGACGAATTCGCTCGAATAGCCTTCCTGGTCTCCAAGGCCATAGAGCGCAACGACTTTGCTCGAAAAATCGACCTTGTCCAGCTCGGGTAGAAAGTGCTCCAGCGCTTGCGGATATTCACCAACCCCGAGGGTCGGGGTGCCGAAGATGAGCGCCTCGTAGCCATCGATGAGTTCGGCGGTCGCCTTCTCGAAATTGCAGATGTCGATGACGCCCTCCTCGAAGTGATCGCGCTGGATTTTCTTGGCGATCTTGCGCGTGTTGCCTGTGTCTGTGGCGAAGAACAGTCCGATTTTCTTCATGGGTCACCTCTTCCGGTTGGAGTGCATGAGGGAGCGATGGTGGCAATGCGATGCCGGCGCTTCATTCTTATTGATAATTATTATCAATTATAAATGCGTCCACATCGCCGATCAATGATTGCGTCAGACTCTATCGAGCCCTTACGAACCGGGAACCGGCACCCTGCACCGACGTCGAAGCAAAGACGTCGAATTCGCCCGGGCCCTCCATTCCGCGTTTGCCGATGTCGTGGCGCCTCTTGCGATCCGACCAGGTTCGCGCCACTCTGGCGCGCTTCTTGTCACCTCGGGAGATCTCCCCTTGTTTCGTTCCTTCTTTCCGCGGCCTGGACTCTTCTTTTGGAGTGCCCTCGGCTGGGCAACCCTGTGCATTCTGGTCTGGTACCTGTTCGGTGAAGCCCTAGGTGCAGCGCTGGGGTTTCCGCCCTCGGCGGAAGACGCGCCGCCGGTTATCGGTATCGGCTATTTCGTCACGCCCCAATTCGTCTGGTTCTACATCTATTACGCGCTGGCGACGGCGCTGTTCGCGCTCTTCTGGTTCCGCTACGACCCGCATCCCTGGCGCTGGTGGTCGGTCGTGGGATCCTCGGCCATCCTGTTCTCGACCTATTTCTCGGTGCAGGTCTCGGTCGCCATCAACGAATGGCGCCGGCCGTTCTTCGACGCGGTGCAGAATGCGCTCTCGGGCGCGAGCGAGGTCACGTCCGCCGAGCTGTTCTCGCTGCTGATCGATTTCGCCGAGATCGCCTTCGTCGCCATCCTGGTCGTGGTGGCGACCAGCTTCTTCGTCAGCCACTACGTCTTCCGCTGGCGCACGGCGATGAACGACTACTATGTCGCTCGTTGGGAAGAGGTGCGCACGATCGAAGGTGCCGCGCAGCGTATCCAAGAGGACACCATGCGCTTCGCCGACATCGTCGAGACGCTCGGGGTCAAGATCGTCGATTCGGTGATGACGCTCTTTGCCTTCCTGCCTGTGCTCTTTGCGCTTTCGGCCTATGTCAGCGAGCTGCCCGTCGTGGGCGAGATTCCAGCGCCGCTCTTTACCGCAGCCTTGTTGTGGTCGATCTTCGGGACTGGGCTGCTGGCGGTGGCCGGAATCAAGCTGCCGGGGCTCTATTTCCGCAATCAGCGGGTCGAGGCGGCCTATCGAAAGGAATTGGTCTACGGCGAGGACGACGCGAGCCGGGCACAACCGCCGACTCTACGGATGCTCTTCACCAACGTCCGCAAAAACTATTTCCGACTCTATTTCCATTACTTCTATTTCAACATCGCCCGCTACACCTATCTGCAGGCGGACAACATCTTCGTCTATCTGATCCTGGTGCCCACCATCGCGGCGGGCAAGGTGACCTTCGGTATCCTGCAGCAGATCCTGACCGCCTTCGGCCAGGTGTCCTCGTCCTTCCAGTACCTGGTGAATTCCTGGACGACCATCGTCGAGCTTCAATCCATCCACAAACGTCTCGCGGCATTCGAGGCGGCGTTCGATCAGCGTCCGATTATCGAACCGCCCGAGCTTTCGCCGCACGTTGCCCCAAGCGGCGCCGACTGAGCGCATGCGGCCTGGATCGTCAGGTCAGTCCCTGACGATCCAACGCCCAGGCGACATGCTCACGGACGAGCGCGCTGGGATGCGAGGCATGGATCCGAAGGGTCGTTGAAACCTCCGGGGCGGAACAGGCGTTGCCGAGCGCGACGGCGATGTTTCGCAGCCAGCGCAGATGTCCGATACGGCGGATCGCCGAGCCCTCGGTGCGTTTGAGGAAGGTTGCCTCGTCCCAGCCGAAGAGCTCGATCAGCGTTGCCGTGTCCAGTCCGGCGCGGGGCAGGAAATCGGCCTCACGCGTGGGTTGGGCGAAGCGATTCCAGGGGCAGACCAATTGGCAGTCGTCGCAGCCATAGATGCGGTTGCCGATGAGGGGGCGCAGCGCCTCGGGGATACTGCCCTGGTGCTCGATGGTGAGATAGGAGACGCAGCGACGGGCGTCGAGTTGATAGGGTGCGATGATCGCCTGGGTCGGACAGACGTCGATGCAGGCCTGGCAGCGACCGCAATGGCTCCCTTGGGGCCGGTCGATGGGGAGCGAGAGGTCGGTGTAGATCTCGCCCAGAAAGAACCAGGATCCGGCCTGGGGGTTGATGATATTGGTGTGCTTGCCCATCCAGCCGAGCCCGGCCTTTTCCGCCAGCGGTTTCTCCAGCACGGGGGCCGAATCGACGAAGACCCGGCAGGCTGTCGGGGCGACGGCGTCCTGGATTCGCTCGGCCAAATGCTGTAGACGTCGACGGATGAGCTTGTGATAGTCCCGCCCGAGCGCGTAACGGGAGATGAAGGCCGTTGCGGAATCGGCAAGAATCCGTCGGGTCGTTGCAGGCGTCTCCGGAAGATAGTCCATGCGTACCGAGATCACCCGCAGCGTTCCAGGTATCAGTTCGGCCGGACGCGAGCGTTTGGTGCCATGCCGGGCCATGTATTCCATGTCGCCGTGGCGTCCCGAAGCGATCCATTCCATCAGATGCCCCTCGGCTGTCGTCAGATCGGTGTCGGTGATGCCGACCTGCTGGAATCCCAGCGCGTGTCCCCACTCCTTGATGCGCTCGGCGAGCCGTTGGTTCGGGTGGGTATCCATTGCTCCGGATGGATGATTGGTTTGATGGGGGTTCATAATATGGATACCGCTCCGCCCAGATGGCGGCTATTGGATGGCTTTGCGGAGACAGATGATCGCTAATATTCCCGATGGGGACAGACTTCCACATGCGCTCTATCGTGCCGAACAGGTTCGCGCGCTCGACCGGCTCGCGATCGATGAGCAGGGTATTCCCGGCCGTGAGCTGATGGAGCGTGCCGGCCGCGCACTGTATCGGTTGATACGAGTGCGCTGGCCCCTGGCGCGTCGGCCGGTCGTTCTCGCCGGTGTCGGCAATAACGGCGGTGACGGTTATGTGGTCGCCAGGCTTGCGCTGGAGGATGGGCTTTCGGTTCGGGTCCTGCAACTGGGCGATCCGGATCGGCTGAGTGGAGACGCCGCCTCGGCGCATGCGGACTATTGCAGCGCGGGCGGCCTGGTCGAGCCCTTTCGCCGTGCGCCGCTGAGGGCGGATCTGGTGGTCGATGCCTTGCTCGGAACCGGACTGGAGCGCCCCGTCGAAGGGGCATGGGCTGAGGCGATTGCGGCCATCAACGAACAGCGCGCGCCCGTCGTCGCGGTCGATATCCCCTCCGGGCTGCATTCCGATACCGGTCAGGTCATGGGTGTCGCGGTGCGGGCGACGGTAACGCTCAGCTTCATCGGTTTGAAGCAAGGGCTGTTCATCGGGGATGGTCCCCAATATCGCGGTGACTGCAGGTTCAGCGGATTGGAGATCCCGGCTCTGGTCTATGCCCGTGAGCGACTCTCGATGCGGCGCATCGATTGGCTCCAGCAGGGCGCCGCGATTGCGCCGCGTTCCCGCACGGCGCACAAGGGCGATTGCGGACGTATCCTCGTCGTCGGCGGGGCGCCTGGGATGTCCGGCGCGGCTCGGCTGGCGGGCGAGGCGGCCTTGCGGAGCGGTGCGGGTCTGGTCACTGTCGTCACCCATCCCGAGCATGCCCGCTGGCTGAATCTGACCCGGCCGGAGCTGATGGTCGTGGGTGTCGAGAACCCCCCAGATCTAGCCCCCCTGATCGAGCGCGCCGATGTGGTTGCGCTCGGCCCCGGATTGGGGCGCTCCGACTGGGGGCGGGGTCTCTGGCGTGCGATCAGCAGGGTCGCGCGACCCTTGGTGGTCGATGCGGACGCTCTGAACGCCCTGGCGTTCGAACCGCTGGCGCGGGAGGATTGGATACTGACCCCGCATCCTGGAGAGGCGGGTCGCCTGCTCGGTATGGGCACGGCGGAGATTCAGGCCGACCGGCTTGCCGCCGTTCAGGCTCTCCAGTCGCGCTATGGTGGGATCGCCGTTCTCAAGGGGGCCGGGACCCTCATTCAGGGCGATCCGTCGCGCCCGCCGGCCGTCTGTAGCGACGGCAACCCCGGGATGGCTACGGCGGGATCCGGCGATGTTCTCACCGGCGTTCTGGCGGCGCTGATCGGGCAGGGGCTCGACCTGGAGTCCGCAGCCTTGGCCGGTGTCTGTCTGCATGCGGCGGCGGGCGACCGAGCCGCTCGGGAAGGCGAGCGGGGCATGGTCGCGGGTGATATCGTCGCGGAGCTGCGCGCCGCCGCCAACCGAATCGAGGTCAATTGATGGAAATCATTCTCGCCGATCCAGAGTCGCAAATGGCGTTCGGGGCACGTCTGGGGGCCTGTCTGTCGCCTCCCTTCGTACTCTATCTCGAAGGGGATCTGGGTACCGGCAAGACAACCCTGACGCGCGGACTGCTGCGCGGACTCGGCCACGAGGGTGCGGTGCGCAGCCCGACCTATACGCTGATCGAGCCCTACAGCCTTGCGACCATGCGGCTCCATCACCTGGATCTCTACCGTCTGGGCGATCCTGAGGAGCTCGAATATCTGGGATTGCGCGACCTCATGGAGGCGGATGCCGTATGGGTCGTCGAATGGCCGGATCGTGGCTCGGGAATGCTCCCGCCTGCCGACCTTCGGATCGGCATCGACCATCTTCCCGAGGGTCGCCGGCTTGTATTGCGGGCTGAAAGCCGTATCGGAGAGTCGCTCCTGGTTCGTCTGAACGCGTGACGGAATGCGAGGGATTGCCCCAATTGACGCTTGGAAATAAAACAAGACTACGTGGCTCATCTGCGACACTGCATTGAGGCAGGGTCGAGAAACGGAGGCTAATGCTAGGTTTTGGCTTGGAAAAATCCGTTTTAAACTGCTATCTTTAAATGCCACGAACAGAACGAAAACCGGCATCGGGGAGAGCATGTGAACAGGTTGTTTGTACTCCTTCTGCTACTGATATCCTTGCCCGCCTCTGCGGCTCAGGTGGCGGTCGAGTGTAAACAGGTCTCGACGGATGACGGCAGGACGCGACTCACGCTTGCGGCATCCGGTTCAATATCGCATCAGATCTTCACCCTGGATTCACCGGACCGGGTGGTCATCGATATCGAGAGAGCGACACTGTCGGGCAAGCTGCCAAAGGCAATGACCACGGACCCGACCCTGGTCGGGCTGCGCAGCGGGGTTCGTAACGCCGACGACTTGCGTATCGTCGTGGACCTGAAACATGCGGTCCGGGTCAAAAGCTTCATCTCTCCTGCTGCCAACGGACGCGGTCAGGAGTTGGTCGTGGATCTCCTCTCGGATCATTTGAGCGGCATGCCGATACGTGGCGCGACTGCTGCCGAGTCTTCGAAGGCGCTCTCGGTCTCGCGGGTCCCGCACTCACGAGAGGCCATCGTGGCGATCGACGCCGGTCACGGCGGTGATGATCCGGGTGCGATCGGCGCCACCGGAACCAAGGAGAAGGATGTCACGCTCGCCATCGCGCGCAAGCTGCAGCGGCTCGTCGAGCACGAGCCAGGGATGCGCGCAGTGATGATCCGCAATGGAGACGAGTACATCGGCTTGCGCAAGCGCATCCTCAAGGCGCGCGAGAACAACGCGGACATCTTCATCTCCATCCATGCGGACGCCTACAACAGCCCGGATGCGCACGGATCCTCCGTCTACACCCTGTCTCAGGGTGCCGCGAGCAGCGAGGCGGCCAACTGGCTTGCCAATCGAGAGAACAGCGCCGATCTGATCGGCGGCATCGATCTTTCGTCGAGCGACGAGATGCTGGCGAGCGTGCTCTTGGATATGACCCAGAACGCCACCTTCGAGCACAGCGCCGAGGCCGCCAATGCGGTCTTGTCCTATCTGCGCAGCATCGGGGCGGTCCACAAGGGGCATGTCCAGCGTGCCGGCTTCGTGGTTCTCAAATCGCCAGACATTCCCTCGATGCTCGTTGAGACCGCCTTCATCTCCAATCAAGAGGAAGAGCGGCGGCTCAACTCCAGTGCGCACCAGCAGCGTCTCGCCAAGGCTATCCTCGCCGGCGTCAAATCCTATTTCCGCAAATATCCTCCCCAGCGCCTCGTCACCGCCTCCGTGTCGAGCACGGTGAAGAGTCGATCCGGTTCGGCCGCCGGGGGACGCTATACCGCGAGCGTCGCTTCCTCCGGTGGGCGTGAGTATGTCATCAGCCGCGGCGACACCCTGTCGGGTATCGCCAAGCGATACCGCGTGAGCCTTCGCTCGCTGCGTGCCGAAAACGGTCTGAAGGAAGGCGATTTCATCCGAACAGGAGAGGTGCTCTCCATTCCTGCCGGTTCCTGATTCACTTCGAATCTCCGATCCCGTTCGACTCCGTCCGAGAAGTGTCGCCCAGTGGAAGGCTTGCCCTGGGCGGGCGCTTCTGATTCCATGCCCGACATGCCCAATCCAATCCGTATTCTCGCCGATCACCTCGTCAATCAAATTGCTGCGGGGGAGGTGGTCGAACGCCCGGCTGCCGTCATCAAAGAGTTGATCGAAAACAGCCTGGACGCCGGCTGCGGCCAGATCGAGATCGACATCGAGCAGGGAGGTGTCAAGCGACTGCGTGTCCGCGATGATGGCTGTGGCATCCCTCGGGAACAGCTCGAGCTGGCCCTTTCGCGTCATGCGACCAGCAAGGTGTCCGAGCTGGCCGATCTCGAAGCGGTTGCGACCCTGGGTTTTCGCGGCGAGGCGCTGCCAAGCATCGCTTCGGTGAGTCGGCTGACCCTGACTTCGCGCGCCGAGGAGGACGCCGAGAGTGCCTGGGAGGTGAGCGTCGGCGCAGATGGTCGTCTGGTTTCGCCGCGTCCGGCCGCACATCCTCGGGGCACCAGCGTCGATGTTCGGGATCTCTTTTTCAATACGCCGGCGCGGCGCAAGTTTCTGCGCACGGAGAAGACCGAGTTCGATCATATCGAGCAGGTGGTGCGGCGCGTGGCGCTCGCGCGCCCCGAGATTGGGATCCAGTTGCGCCACAACGGCAAGGGCATCCTGAGCCTCGGCGCGTCCGGAGGCGATGAGTCCAGGGTTCTGGAGCGCCTCGACCGCCTGCTCGGCAAGGGCTTTGGCGAGCAATCCCTGGCGGTGGACGAATCGGCCGTAGATTTGCGTCTCTACGGCTGGGTGATGCGACCGGCCTTTTCGCGCAGCCAGCCCGACCAGCAGTTCTTCTACGTCAATGGTCGCATGGTCCGGGACAAGCTGGTGACCCATGCGGTGCGCCAGGCCTTCAGCGATGTCCTGCATCAGGCGCGACATCCGGCCTACGTGCTGTTTCTGCAGACGCCATCGCGTCTGGTCGACGTCAACGTGCACCCGGCCAAGCACGAGGTCCGTTTCCGCGAATCGCGGCAGGTGCACGACTTCATCTATCGGTCGCTTCATCGGCGCCTGTCGCAGGGCACGCTGGGCTCAGAGGACGTGTCTGTCGGTGCGGCCCCGCTCGTCGAGCGCCCGGACACGCCGAGCGAGCCGTTGTTCGAGCCAACTTCGGGCAGCGTGTCCACCAAGACGATCTCGAACGCCCGTCCGGGAGTGCGATCCGGGTCATTCCCCTCCGCTAGTGGAGTTCGGGATTCGCGCCAGAACTATCAGGCCGATCTGGCCTTTCAGCGACCGCCGCCGAGCGAGCGCGTTGTGGCGCTGGCGTCTGCCACCGGACCAGGCGGGGATGAGGGCTCGGAGCCGGAGCCGCGCCAATCGATGCCGCCGCTGGGCTTCGCATTGGGCCAGCTCAATGGGGTCTATCTGCTCGCTCAGGCCGTCGATGGGCTCATCCTGGTGGATATCCATGCCGCGCATGAACGCATCGGCTACGAGCGACTCAAGCGCGCCTGGAAGGCGGACGATGTCGTCCGCCAGCCGTTGCTGGTTCCCGTCTCGGTGCAGGTTGCACCGAGGGAGGCCGAGCTGTTCGAGTCTCATGCCGAGTCCATCGCCCGCCTGGGGCTGGTGGTGGATCGGATCGATGCCGGTTCGCTGGTGGTGCGCGAGGTGCCCGCGCTGTTGCGTCAGGCGGACATGGAGAGGATGCTGCGCGACCTGATCGCCGATCTGTCCGAGCACGGGCGTAGCACGCGCCTGGAGGAGGCGGTCGACGCCGTGCTGGCGACCCTGGCCTGTCATACCTCGGTGCGCGCCAATCGGCGCCTCACACTGGACGAGATGAACGGTCTCTTGCGCGAGATGGAACGGGTCGAGCGGATCGACCAGTGCAATCATGGCCGTCCGACCTGGGTCAAGCTGACCCACGATGAGTTGGATCGGCTCTTTCTGCGCGGCCGTTGAATGCCTTCGCCGTTGCGGCGATCGTCGTCATCTTTTCGCTATGATCCGGGAACTCGTCCCGATACCCGCTGACCAATCTCCGCGCCATAGGCGCGACGTGCAGGATCCATGAGACAGATGCAAGAGACCCGCGACCCGCGCCCCCCGGTGATTCTGCTCATGGGGCCGACTGCCTCCGGCAAGACCGATCTGGCCGTCGGGCTGGTTGAGCGGCTTCCATGCGAGATCGTGAGCGTGGATTCGGCCATGATCTATCGCGGTATGGACATCGGCACGGCCAAGCCGGACCGCGCGACGCTCGACCGTGCGCCACATCGTCTGATCGATATACTGGATCCGTCCGAATCCTATTCGACTGCGGCCTTTCGCGAGGATGCCTTGCGGGCGATGGAGGAGATCAGCGCCGCCGGTCGCATCCCGCTCCTCGTTGGAGGAACCATGCTCTATTTCCGTGCCTTGCAGCAGGGGCTGGCGACGCTGCCGAGCGCGGATCCCGAAACGCGACAGCGATTGATGGACGAGGCCGAGCGTCTTGGCTGGCCGGTCATGCACGAACGGCTACGGGCGGTGGATCCGGTGAGCGCAAGCCAGATCCATCCCAATGATCCGCAACGCATTCAGCGGGCGCTGGAGGTTCACCGGCTGACGGGGCTCGCGATGAGCGCTCTGATCCGGGAGGCGGCCGAATCGGAGCCCTTTCCTTACCGGGTGCTGAAATTGGTGCGCTGCCCGAGCGAGCGCGCGACCCTGCACTTGCGGATCGAGCAGCGCTTTCGTTCGATGGTCGAGGAGGGCTTGGTCGAGGAGGTCGAGACGCTCTGGTGTCGCGGCGATCTCCACGAGGATCTGCCCTCGATGCGTTGCGTCGGCTATCGACAGGTCTTGAAATATCTGTCGGGCGAGTACAACTGGGATGAAATGCTGCATCGCGGCATCGTCGCGTCGAGACAACTGGCGAAGCGGCAGCTGACCTGGCTGCGAGCGGAGTCCGACAGTCACTGGCTGGACGAAGACGAGAATCCATTGGAGCGATCGATGCATCTCTGGAGCGCGTTCGCCGAGGGCCGAGAATCGTCGCGTCTGATCGCCGCACATCGCGCGGACTGCAAATGACTATGGTGTCAGAGGTCACTTTCAACGAAACTAATAGCGTCTCTTTCGGTGGGTTTGTCCGTCCCGGCTGCGACCCATCCAACCCCGGCGTGTTTTCCTCATGGGATCCACGAAGGTTTCTAGCCGGGCATACATGCTTGACAACAACAACAAGGAGCCAATCCCATGTCCAAGGGACAAAGCTTACAAGACCCCTTTCTCAATGCCCTGCGCAAGGAGCGCGTTCCCGTCTCCATCTTTTTGGTGAACGGAATCAAGTTGCAGGGCCAGATCGAGTCATTCGACCAGTTCGTGGTGTTGCTTAAGAACAACGTGAGCCAGATGATCTATAAGCATGCCATTTCGACTGTGGTGCCCGCGCGCAATGTCAAGTTGCCGACCGCCGACCATGACATGCCCGAGCCTGGCAATAGTTGAACGATCAGCCTGGCACCAATTCCACAGCCACCGCACCCGGTCGCGATGCGACCCTTGTGTTCGAGCGCCCGAAGGTCGGCGAACGGGCCGTGCTGGTTCATTTGGACATGGGTGGGGTCGCCGCCGCGCCAGACGAGCGGGAAGAATTCCGCTTACTTGCGGCCGCAGCGGGGGCCGAGGTTCTCGGCACGCTTGGCGGCAGCCGTTCGGCTCCGGATTCGCGGCTCTTCATCGGTAGTGGCAAGGCCGATGAGCTCAAGATGTTCGTCGAGGCCAACGAAGCCGATCTCGTCATCTTCAATCATCCTCTATCGCCGGCGCAGGAGCGTAATCTCGAACGTCTGCTCCAATGTCGGGTTTTGGATCGATCCGGGCTGATTCTGGATATCTTCGCCCAGCGCGCGCGCTCGTTCGAAGGCAAGCTGCAGGTCGAGTTGGCGCAGCTCCGGCATCTCTCGACCCGGCTCGTGCGCGGCTGGACCCATCTGGAGCGCCAGAAGGGCGGTATCGGTCTGCGCGGCCCGGGCGAAACCCAGCTCGAAACGGACCGGCGTCTGCTCGGCACGCGCGTGGCGATGCTCGAACGGCGTCTATCCAGGATCGAGGGACAGCGCGCCCAGGGACGTAAGGCGCGCGCCAAGGCCGAGCTGCCGGTGGTCTCGCTCGTGGGCTACACCAACGCGGGCAAGTCGACGCTCTTCAACCGTTTGACCCAGGCCGATGTGTTTCAGGCCGATCAGCTCTTCGCAACGCTCGATCCGACCCTGCGTCGCCTGGAGCTGCCCACGGGCGATCGGGTGGTGGTGGCGGACACGGTGGGTTTCGTCAGCCAGCTGCCCCACGAACTGGTCGCCGCCTTTCGTTCGACCCTGGAGGAGACGCGCAACGCCGCGCTGCTGCTGCACGTGATCGATACGGCTGCGCCGCATCGTGCGCGGCTGATCGAGGATGTCGAGGACGTCCTGGCCGAGATCGGTAGCCATGAGATTCCGCGCCTGGAGGTCTTCAACAAGATCGATCTGCTGGGGGGGGAAGCGCCCCGGTTGGAGCGGGATTCAGAAGGGCGTCCGATCCGCGTCTGGCTGTCGGCTCAAAGTGGGCTGGGCATCGATCTATTGCTTCAGGCCCTCGCCGAGCTGACCGGGGGCGAGCGTGTGCGCAGTCGCATTCATCTGGATCCAAGCGAGGGAAAGCGGCGGGCCTGGCTCTATCGGCACGCCCAGATCCTATCCGATCAGGCGGCTGACACAGGCGGTTGGGATCTCGAGCTGATGATCGGACGGATCGATCTCGATCGTCTGTGCGCGCATGATCGCGAACTCGGGCAGCGCCTCGGCGCGGCCTCTTGATTCGGAGCCCGGTTTGCCGAGAGTCGATCGGTCACTTACAATCAATCGCTCATCAGGCTCCCATTGCCAAGATTTATCCTGTCCGAGCTTGATATCGACAACCGGCGTCGGCACTGTTTGCGTCGAAATGCATCCGGCGCTGCGGCCTGATCGCTGCGCCATTCAGCGCGAATGGGCGGCGTCATACTCGACTTGGTCATCCCGGACGACTCCCCAAACCCCAACATGAACAGACGGAGAAGCTATGGCCTGGAATGAGCCAGGTGGCGGCAACAAAGACCCTTGGAGCGGAAGACCTGGTGGCGATCAGGGGCCACCCGACCTCGACGAGGTCGTGCGTAAGCTTCAGGAGCGTCTCGGCGGATTGTTCGGAGGCGGCAAGCCTACGGGCAACGGTCCATCGAATGGGGGAGGGCGGTTCAGCTCCAAAGCGATCGGTGTTGTTCTTCTGATCCTCGTGCTCGTGTGGCTCGCCTCGGGCATCTATATCGTCGAGCCCGCAGAGCGGGGCGTCGTGATGCGTTTCGGCAAGTACACCGATACCACGGGTCCCGGACCTCATTGGCATATGCCGCTCCCGCTGGAGACCGTGATCAAGGTGAATGTCGATGAGATCTCGACCATCACCCATCGGGCCTCGATGCTGACCCAGGACGAGAACATCGTCGAGGTCGAGCTGACCGTCCAGTCCCGTATCCAGGATGCGGCCGACTATCTGTTCCAGGATCAGGATCCGGAACGCACGCTCAACGACGCCACCGTCACCGTCGTGCGTGTCACCATCGGTCAGAGCAAGCTGGATTACGTCATGACCGAGGGCCGCAGCGCCGTCGCGGTCACCATCAAGCAACGTATTCAGAAGCTTCTGGACCGGTACAAGACAGGGCTCATCGTCACCAGCGTGAATATGCAGCCGGCCAAGCCGCCGGAGCAGGTCAAGGCCGCCTTCGATGACGCCATCAAGGCACGCGAGGATAAGGAACGTCTGGAGAACCAGGCCGAGGCCTATTCCAACGAGGTGCTTCCGCATGCCCGAGGACGGGCGGCACGTATCCTGGCCGACGCCAAGGCGTATCGCGACAAGAGCATCGCCGAGGCCGAGGGTGAGAGCGCGCGTTTCGAGGCGATCCTGACCGAATATGCCAAGGCCCCGGCCGTAACCAGGGAGCGCCTCTATATCGAAACGATGGAGCAGGTGATGAGCAGCAACGGCAAGGTGTTGCTGGATGTTCAGGAGGGAGGCAACAGCCTGATCTACCTACCGATCGATCAACTGATGAAGCAGCAGCCTCAGACTACGACAAAACCGGGCAGCAATGGCAATGAGGAGCCGTCGACCGTCGCGACGGTCCCCGAGAAGACCCCCACGCCGCCGCAACGGGTGGTGGATCGTGACCGGAGGGCCCGTTGATGAACCAGACGAAGCTTCTAAAGACGCTCGTTCCGCTCGGTCTGGGCGTGGTGGTGCTCTTTTTCTCGACCTTTACCTTCGTCGTCAAGGAATACGAGATCGCGCTCAAGCTGCGTCTGGGTGAGATCGTGTCCGACGACTATGCGCCTGGGATTCACTTCAAGATTCCAATTCTGAATCAGATCCGTAAGTTCGATCGCCGTATTCAGACCCTGGATTCGCAGCCCGAGCGCTTCCTGACGGTCGAGAAGAAGGACGTGATCGTGGACTCCTACGCCAAATGGCGTATCAAGAGTGCCGCGCAGTTCCTGCGATCGACGGCAGGCATCAGCGCGCGGACGAGTCGTCTGCTGTCCGAACGGATCAATACCAGTCTGCGCGACGAGTTCGGTAAGCGCACCATCCAAGAGGTGGTCTCGGACGACCGTCTGGCTCTGATGGAGCTGCTCACCCGCGAGGTGAACGCCAATGCCGGCGACCTGGGGGTCGAGGTGATCGATGTGCGGGTGAAGAAGATCGATCTGCCTCCCGAGGTCAGCGAGTCCGTCTATCAGCGCATGCGCGCCGAGCGTGAGCGGGTCGCGCGCGACCTGCGTGCCAAGGGCGGCGAGGCGGCCGAGCGTATTCGCGCCGACGCGGACCGTCAGCGCACCGTCATCATCGCGGAGGCCTATAAGCAGTCCGAGGAGTTGAGGGGTGAGGGTGACGCCAAGGCGGCCGATATCTACGCCAAGGCTTACAGCCGCGATCCCGACTTCTATTCCTTTTATCGGAGCCTGAGCGCCTATCGCGAAACCTTCGGCAAGGGCGGGAACCTTATGCTGCTCGAACCGGACTCCGAGTTCTTCCGCTTCTTCCGCGAGGCGTCCGGGCAACCCTGATCGGGATGATCGGGGGGCGTCCGGTATCGCCTCGACCTCGTGGTACGCGAAATCCCCTTCGGGGGATTTCGCGGTTGGACAAACCCCCGTCTGTCTGAAAAGATAGCGCCCTTTGGCCAATCTCGGCCCGCGTTTCGGAGCCGGGCGATCCACTCTCGCGGAATTCATTCATACCGTGCATGACATCCTGGTGGCCCTGTCGCTGGTGCTCGTGATCGAGGGCATTTGGCCCTTCTTGAGCCCAGGCAGCTTTCGGCGTGCGCTTGCGCTCATTGCGATGGAAGGCGAGCGTCCATTGCGGCGTGCCGGACTCGTCAGCATGCTTGTCGGCTTGGCGCTGCTGTACTGGGTGAACTGATTCGTTTCTTGGAGAATCGATTCGGGTGGATGTGGATGATACATTCCAGCCGCGTGGAAACGGCGACTGGGTCTGCGCGAGCGGCTCGGTGAACGAACGACCTAAGTGATATTGAAAAAACGACCGATGAATGAGGAACGGTGGCTGTTACCAGCCGGCATCGAAGAGGTATTGCCGCCCGAGGCTCAGATCGTGGAGTCCCTGAGGCGCGATCTGCTGGATCTCTACGCAGGATGGGGCTATGAACTGGTCATTCCGCCCTTCATCGACTATCTGGAGTCCTTGCTGACCGGAACCGGTCAGGACCTGGACCTTCAGACCTTCAAGCTGACCGATCAGCTGACCGGCCGGCTTCTTGGCGTTCGCGCGGATATGACCCCGCAGGTCGCTCGGATGGACGCGCATCATTTACGTCGAGACGTGCCGACCCGCCTCTGCTATCTGGGTACCGTGCTGCGCACGCGTCCGGACGGCTTCGCCAGCACCCGCAGCCCGCTGCAGATCGGTGCGGAGATCTACGGTCATGCCGGGATCGAGAGCGACGCCGAAATTCTCCAATTGGTCATGTTGACGCTGCGCACGGCCGGAATCACCGAGAGCTATCTCGATCTGGGGCATGTCGGAATCTATCGCGGGCTCGCGTGTCAGGCCGAACTCGACGCCGCTCAGGAGCACGCGCTCTTCGATGCGTTGCAGCGCAAGGCGATCCCCGAGATCGAGTCGTTGATCGGTCGCTTCGGTCTCAGCGGACCGATCGCGGACATGCTGGCCTCCCTGGCCGAACTCAACGGTGCCGACGCACTCGCCCAGGCCGATGATGTTTTGCGTGCTGCGGATCGTCCGGTTCGCGAGGCGCTCGACTATCTGCGGGGGCTGGCGGAAGAATTGCGGCGCTGGCTGCCCGAGGTCGGTGTCCACTACGATCTTGCCGAGCTGCGCGGATACAGGTACAAGACCGGCGTCGTTTTCGCCGCCTTCGTTCCCGACTGGGGGTTGGAGATCGCCCGCGGCGGACGCTACGACGACATTGGGCAGGTCTTCGGCCGTGCCCGACCGGCGGTCGGATTCAGTACCGACCTCAAGGGCCTGCTACGACACGGCAAGGGTCTGGAGGGGCGTGTACAAGACAGCGGACGGATTCTGGCGCCCTGGTCATCCGATCCGGCACTGCGCGAGGCGGTCGAGCGACTGCGCGCATCCGGATGCACCGTGATCAATGCCTTGCCGGGATTCGAACAGGACCCACGCCAACTCGGTTGTCAGCAGCAGCTGGTATGCCGCGATGGACGGTGGGAACCACACGATATCGACACTATCGATAACCAGTAGGAAGCG
This sequence comes from Thiorhodococcus fuscus, assembly GCF_042682685.1. Lineage (NCBI taxonomy): Bacteria > Pseudomonadati > Pseudomonadota > Gammaproteobacteria > Chromatiales > Chromatiaceae > Thiorhodococcus > Thiorhodococcus fuscus. Next base: position 24,899 of record NZ_JBHUHX010000048.1, on the reverse strand, counting down.
TGACTGATGGGCAACAACGTCGTTGTAATTGGCTCCCAATGGGGTGATGAGGGCAAAGGCAAGGTGGTCGATCTCCTGACCGACCGTGCCGCCGCCGTGGTGAGATTTCAGGGTGGCCACAATGCTGGGCACACCCTCGTCATCGACGGCGCCAAGACCGTTCTGCACCTCGTTCCCTCTGGCATCCTGCGCGACGGTGTGCGCTGTCTGATCGGCAATGGCGTGGTTCTCTCGCCCCAGGCGCTCTTCGAAGAGCTCGACATGCTCGAAAGGGCCGGGGTTCCCGCACGCGAGCGTCTCGGGATCAGTGCCGCCTGTCCGCTCATCCTGCCCTATCACATCGCGCTCGATCTGGCGCGCGAGCGCGCCCGCGGATCCAAGGCGATCGGCACCACCGGTCGCGGAATCGGTCCGGCCTACGAGGACAAGACCTCGCGGCGCGGTATCCGTCTCGGCGAGCTGTTGGACGCGGAACATTTTGCCGAGCGGTTGCGCGAGGTGCTGGAATACCACAATTTCGCGCTCGAACATTATTACAAAACCGATCCGGTCGATTATGCGGCTGTCCTGGACGAGGCGCTGATTCATGCCGAGGCCTTGCGTCCGCTCGTCGTCGATGTACCCGGACTCCTGCACGAGTTGCGTGAGCAGGGCAAGGACATGCTCTTCGAAGGCGCCCAGGGTTCGCTGCTCGACATCGATCACGGCACCTATCCTTACGTGACCTCCTCGACCACGACCGCCGGCGGCGCCGCGAGCGGTAGCGGTATCGGGCCGCGCGATCTCGACTATGTTCTCGGTATCGTCAAGGCCTATACGACGCGGGTTGGCGCGGGTCCGTTCCCGACCGAACTCATGGACGCGGACGGCGACCGGCTGGGCACACGCGGTGCCGAATTCGGTGCCACCACCGGGCGTAAGCGTCGTTGCGGTTGGCTCGACATGGTGGCCCTGAAGCGCTCCTTCGCGATCAACAGCGTGACCGGCATCTGTATCACCAAGCTCGACGTGCTCGATGGTATGGAGACCGTGAAGATCTGCACCAGCTACATGCTGGATGGCCAAGAAGTGACGGCGCCTCCGGTTGGCGCGGATACCTTCGAGCGCTGCGAGCCCAAGTACATCGAATGCCCCGGCTGGCAGGAATCCACCGAAGGAATCACGTCGCTCGACGAACTGCCGGCGAACGCGCGCGCCTATCTGGAGACCATCGAGCAACTGAGCGGTCTACCCATCGACATCATCTCCACCGGCCCAGATCGCGCCGAAACGCTCGTCAGACGCCACCCCTTCGACGTCTGATTCAGTTCCCCGAGGAAAGGCCCCCCGCCTTTCCTCGGTATCGCAAGATCCAAGGCGCTACTGGCCATGCGTTCTCGGCCGCCTTGACCACTCCGAACGCTTTTCTGCCGTTATTTTCTCGCCTGTTCAGTCGATGTCGGGTTATCGGTGTCGACGCCCGATCCGGATCCAAGAGCGTCTTCCCTTTGTCGGGAGTTTTGCATGTTCTCGCGAAAACCTTTCGTGTTCTATGTTGGCGTTGGTATAGTTCCAACGGTTCTGGAACACGCTGCCCGATATTTCGTGAAGCCGGTAGCACATTCTCAATCTGTCTGCATCGAGGGCTTTTGATCAGGGATCAGATTCCCAATTTATATTGGGCTTGATCGCCCAATCTTTTGATTTTGGAGAGATTCTATGCCTTGCTTCAAACCCCGCCTCACTGTCGTCTTGACTGGTCTGCTGCTGATCCATACGGCCGTCATGGCCGAGGAAGTGCCGGAAAACGTTACCAAGATCGCCCCTCTATTGCTTGAGTGGGGCTCGGATCCCATTCTGATCGAGGCCGTTCAGGCACAGAACGCACTCGGCCGAACACTCGATGAGATCAAGCGTATCGATGCCGAATGGATCCAGGCGAGCGAGCCGACACCCTTCATGATCGAGATGCAGAACAATCCGACAGCAAAAGAACTCAAGAGACTCGAACAGAGCCAACCCTATTTCGTCGAGCTGTTCCTGATGGACGATCAGGGGGCCAATGTCGCCATGACCAATCAGACATCCGATTTCTGGCAGGGCGATGAGGCCAAGTTCACCAAGACGTTCGACGGAGGGAAAGGGGCGCTCCATGTCGGAGATGTCAAGTTCGACAGTAGCGCGCAGTCGTACTTGGTTCAGGTCTCGGTTCCGGTCATGGATTCCGGCAAGGCGATCGGTGCGCTCACCATCGGTATCGACCTGGATCGGCTCGAACAGGAATTTCGGTAGGAACGGTTAAGTCACCATGTAGGAGTTGGCGCATGCAATGGTTTCACAATCTTTCTTTCCGATACAAGTTAACGATTCCGCTCGTCCTGGTCGCCTTCCTGTTCCTCCTCGTTGTTTGGATGACCCTATTGCGGGTCGATTGGCTGGGCGAGCAGGTTTCGGAGTTGGTCCGCTCGGATATTCCGGTCGTCAAGGATCTCCTTCAAGCCGATCGTGATCTCTATCAGGTACTCACTGCCGAGCGGACCCTGATCTTTACCGCAGCCTCTTCCCCCGAGTTCGCTGCGGCGATCAAGGAACACGACGAAAACGTTGCGCAGGCTCGCGAGCGTTTCGATCGTGCCGCCGCCATTATACTGGCCGATCAGCATACGACCTCCAACTCCGATATTTCGAACAAAATCGAATCCTACAAGCAGCGGCGCGAGACCTGGGAGGCCATCACCCAGCGCATCGTCGAGGCGCGGCGCTCAGATACCCGGGTCGGGCGCTCGACCGCGATCAATCTCACGCTCAAGGAGGGCGTCGAGTCATTCGACGCCATGCGATCCATCCTTGATGAACTCGAGGACATCGTGATTGAGACTGCGGATGCCGCCTCTCAACGTGTAGAGGATGAGGTCTCTGAGAGCCGTCTTCAGATGCTTCTGCTCGCGGTGGCCGTGATCGGAATCCTGATAGCGATTGTGTTCGGTTTGCCGCCGCTCGTCATCAAGCCCATGTCGCGCGTTCTTGAGCGCATTCGGGATATCGCCGAGGGTGAGGGTGATCTCCGAATCCGCTTGGAGCAAAAGGGCCATGACGAGCTTGGCCAGATTGCCGCTGCCCTCAACCGCCTACTCGAACGCTTGCAGCACCTGGTCTCTCAAACCGCTGGATCGGCGAAGCAGGTCGATAGCGCCGTCGAGCGGTTAACGGTCGTTGCCACCGAAGGCGACGAGGCCTTGATGGAGCAGCTGTCCCAGATTCAGATGGTCGCGACCGCCATGCATGAGATGGCCGCCACGGTCAATGAGGTCGCTGCCAATACGACGCATGCCGCAGAGAGTGCTCGTACCGCAGACAGCGGGGTACGCTCGGGGGCCAAGGTGGTGGGCGAAGCGTCAACTGCGATCGAACAACTGGCCGACGTGGTGTCCAATGCATCGCGTGCGATCGCGACGCTCGAATCCGAGGCGAACCGGATCGGCGCCGTGCTGGAGGTCATCAAGGGTGTCGCCGAGCAAACCAGCCTTCTGGCATTGAATGCAGCGATCGAGGCCGCCCGTGCTGGGGAAAGCGGTCGAGGATTTGCTGTGGTTGCTGCCGAGGTGCGCAGTTTGGCATCGCGCACTCAGAAGTCCACCGGTGAGATCGAAAGCATGATCGCCGCGCTGCAATCCAGTGCGCGCAATGTGGTTACCGTGATGGATTCTGGGCGGGGAATGGTCGATGCGACCTTGGAAAAGGCCTCCCAAGCCAGTCAATCACTGGAGGAGATTACCCAGGCCGTTTCTCGGATCAACGACTTGAACGCTCAGATCGCCAGCGCGGCCGAGGAGCAATCCGCCGTGACCGAGGAGGTCAGCAGCAACACTCTACGGATTCAGAATCTCGCCGAGCATACCGTGTCGGCCAATCAGCAAACCGCCGAGGCGCGTGCTGTTCTTGCTTCCCTCGCCGAATCGCTGAATGCCGATCTCGCGCAATTCAAGGTGTGACGCAGGGGCGCCCTGACTCGACTCCGCTCCATCGGGCCACGACGGACTGCGGCCCAGGAGCGCTAGCCCTGCGCGCGTCTCATCCGCATGCCCAGTGGAAGACAGGCGTCCGTTTCGGGCGCTCGCTCCATCCACGCATCACCCGTTTACCGCCTGCGAAGGCATCCATCGAGTGAATCCAATCGCTGTCTGTGGGATTATTCGTCCTTTTGGGGCGGTCTCGTCGACCGGCTCGAACCATGCATCGACAACGAAGCACTGGATATGGATCCTCGACACGAATCGAACGCATCAAGCCCCTCCGAGGTGAATCCCTCAGAGGTTGCGCGTCCCGAGTCCAATGAATGGACGATCGCCGACCTCATCGATTTCGAGTATTACCTGGACGCGGACGAGAGTGAGCTGCGCGAGCATCCCTCGTCGCGAAAACACTTGGCCGACCGCGACCGGGGCATCTATCTGGAACGGATCGAGAGGCATCTCCCCGTCGCAGAGCCTCATACCCCCCAGCACCGACGTACCGCGCTCCTGAGTTGGCTCAAGATCCGCCGGGCGGATGAGAGCGCGGATATGCGTGCCTTGCTGCCGGGCACAGCGTTCGCCCAGGCTCAGCGTCTGGGGAGCATCATCCTCGCCGTTCTGGGTCTGGTCTGCGGTATCGGTGTCGCCTCGACCCTGCTGCACTTCGACGGCAATCGACCGATCAGCGTTCCCTGGTTCGTTTTCATTCTGGTCATCGTCCAGTTCCTGATCGTTTCGGCCGCCGTTTGGGCCTGGGTGCGTAGAAGTCTTCGTGGCCGCCGTTCCGGCGAGCAGGACTCACTGCTCCTCAACCGCGTCATCCAGCCGCTCTTGAATCGTGTCGCCTCCTGGCTACAGCAGCAGCATCTCCTTCATTCCACGCAAGAGATCCGCGACCGTGCGCTTGCAACCCATGGATTGCTGAAATCTCAATACGCCGTCTATGGATCCCTCGCTCAGTGGCCGCTGCTGCTCTCGGCTCAGATCTTCGGCGTCGCCTTCAATGTCGGTGTTGTCTTGACAACCATCATTCTGGAATGGTTCACCGATCTGGCATTTGGCTGGGGCACCTCGCTTGCCGCGCATCCGCAGACCATTTATGACCTGGTGCGGGTGATGGCCTCGCCCTGGAGCTGGCTGTTCGGCGAGGGGATCGGCTATCCGACGTTGGAGCAGATCGAGGGTTCTCGGGTCTATCTCGAGCAATGGACCTTCATGCAGAACATTCATCCGAACCCGGAGCATCTGCGTTCCTGGCGCTGGTTCCTGGTCCTTGCGGTCATCACCTATGGACTGCTGCCGCGATTGATCCTGCTCGGTGCCTCGCTGCTCGGTCAACGACTTGCGCTCATCCGTCTGCCGTTCACGCACGGTCGAATCCAGGCGCTGTACGCTCGGATGCTGACGCCGCGACTGGATACGGTATCCAGTGGGTCCGGCCAGGGACCGGAGATGCCCATTCCCGGCGAACTCACCGCGAGCGCGGTCCGCCCTGCATTGGTCGGACCGCTCTCGACGGCTAAGCCGGCGGTCAGTCGGCGCCCCTGGAGGGATCCCCAGCCGACCGCAGAGGAGGATTCGGAGGTTAAGACGTCCGATCGATCCGAGGTCGTCCAGCCGAAGCCGGAATCAACACAGGTTCCAGGGCCGGAGCAGATGAACGCCGTCGAGGCACGTGCTCCCGAAATCGGTGAACCGACCGAGGCAACGACCTCTGAGTCGACTCCAGAACCCGAGATTCCGCCCGAGCCCGAGTCAACCGAACCCAGCGCCACATCGGAACCAGGCGCGCTTCAAGAGACATCCGAGACGCAGGCGCAGGCGTCCAACGTCAAGCCTGAGCCCGAACCTGAGCCTGAGCCTGAGCCTGAGCCTGAGCCTGAGCCTGAACCTGAACCTGAACCTGAACCTGAACCTGAACCTGAACCTGAACCTGAACCCGAGCCTGCACCTGAACCCGAGCCTGAACCCGAGCCTGAACCCGAGCCCGAGCCCGAGCCGGAACCGGAACCACCCTCCGCGCTCGATGAGCCCGTTCCGCAAACAGGATCAGGCGCTGGTTCGGCGGATACGGCTTCCCGGTTCGCCCCGGACGCTTGCCTGCTGCTGGTCCATGTCGACATCGACGATGTTTTGGAGCCCGAGGATCGCCCCCGCATGGAGCAGCTGCTGCTCGCGCTGAGTGGTTGGCGTATCGGTGCCTATGCGACCTTCGGCGCGGGAAGCGCCATGACCCTGAAGGCGCTGGCCCTGCTCGAAGAGGGCGATTGGCAGGCGCCTCCGCCAAGGGTTGCCGTGATCCAGGACGGCTCTCAGCCTCCGATCACCGAGAACCTGCTCTTCCTGCGCGAGCTGCGTGCGGTGGCTGGAACTGAGGCTCAGATGCTCCTGGCGCTGGTCGGTGATCCAGAGGACGACGACCGCCTGCCGTCCTTGCGCGCATTCGATTTCACCGATTGGCAACGCAAGATCGATCAAATGGCGGATCCCTATCTGCGCCTGGAAATGCTGGCACCGTCCAGCGAGGATGGAGAAGAAGTCTGATGGCCGAGAGAATTCCGCAACTGGCGATCATGGGTCACCCAAACGCGGGTAAATCCTCTGTGGTTGCGACCCTGACGGAGAACGACCGTATCGCGATCGACAAACGCGCGGGGACCACGACCAGCTCCGATGTCTATCCGGTGGTGATCGATGGGCGAAGCGTGATCGAGTTCATCGATACGCCCGGATTTCAGAATCCCAACGCCATCTTGGAGTGGTTTCAGAACAACGAGCAGGAGAATCAGGATCTCGCCCGCGCCTTCATCAAGGAGTTCGGCTCCGATGATCTCTATTCGCACGATTGCGCGTTGCTGGAGCCCGTTGCCAATGGGGCTGGAATCATTCTGGTGGTCGATGGATCCAAGCGGATCAAGGAAAAGGACCGCGTGGAGATCGAGCTGCTGCGTCTGACGGCTCGGCCACGCATGGCGGTTCTGAACAACCTGACCAGTCAGACGCGCTATATGGATCAGTGGCAGGATGCCCTCAGCAAAGCGTTCAACTCGGTACGCATCTTCAACGCGCATCGCGCGACCTATGCCGAACGGATCAAACTGCTCAATGCGCTCAAGAGTATCGATCAACGGTGGGAGCCGCTGGTCGAGGAGGCGGTCGATGCCTTCGCCCACGATTGGGAGCGCCGCACGGATCAGGCGGTCACGACCATTCTGGAATTGCTCAAGCAGGCCCTGACCTACAAGGTGTCTCGCACGGTCAAGGACAGCAAGATCATCTTCCAGAGCGGCCGCGACCGCATCAAGGCCGAACTGACTGCCGAGTTCGAGAATGATCTGCGGCGCTTGGAGGTCGAGGCGCAGGAGCATATCCGCGCCAATTTCCGTCACAACGTCTGGCATTTGCCGCCCGATTCCATCCTCGAACGGGACCTGCTGTCGGAAGAGGTCGGTCAGGCGCTGGGGCTTTCGCGTCGTCAGCTGGCGCTGGTCGGCATGGCGGCCGGCGCTGCATCCGGGGTGACGGTCGATCTGGCGACGGCCGGTCATTCGCTTGGAACCGGGGCGCTGTTCGGTGCGGCCGCCGGCGGCGTTCTGGGCATGGTCGGCGGCAAGGCCTTGGCCAAGCTCAATATCGAGCGTGCGCCTGGTACGCACACATTCACCATCGGTCCCGTCTCGAATCCGCGTTTTCCCTTCGTCTTGCTGGACCGTATCGTGCTCTACAGCGCGCGCGCGATGAACTGGGCCCATGGACGCCAGGCTGCGGAAGAGACTGCGCCGGATCGGGTGCCTGAAAAGGATGTCCGTAAACAGGGATTCACGGAGGCATTGACCGCGCAGCAGCAGCGTGTTCTGGGGCGCTTCTTTTCCGCCGCTCGACGTGGCAAGGAATCCGATCAGGAGGCCGAGTGCCGAGAGATCATCACGGGGATTCTGCGCGGTGTTTCTCTGGACGAGATCGACAGTCGCAGCGATCTATGACGCCATTTTCCATCGTCAGTCCTCGCCCGTCTCGTGCCCCTCGCAACCCGAGGGGGGGCGCTACGACATGTGCCTCACCCGATAGTTTTTTCAGCGACCGCCTCCTTCAGTGAACATCGACCAACTGCTCGCCATCGATCAGGCCCACGCCTGGCATCCCTACACCTCCACCATCGACCGAGATCCCGTCTATCCTGTGCGCGCGGCGCGCGGCTGCCGCTTGGAGCTCATGGACGGCCGTACCCTGATCGACGGCATGTCATCCTGGTGGTGCGCCATTCATGGCTACAACCATCCGGTTCTCAACCAGGCCGCGCGCGATCAGCTTGAATGTATGTCGCACCTGATGTTCGGCGGACTGACACACGAGCCGGCGATGCGCCTGGTTCGCTCGCTGGTCGATCTGACTCCAGAGCCGCTTCAGCACGTTTTTCTGTGCGATTCCGGTTCGGTTTCGGTCGAGGTCGCGATCAAGATGGCGCTTCAGTTCTGGATCGCCTCGGGGCGGTCGGAGCGCCATCGCCTCATGACCATCCGCTCCGGTTACCACGGCGACACCTTCAATGCCATGTCGGTGTGCGATCCGGTGACCGGAATGCATCATCTTTTCAGTCGGGTTTTGCCACGGCAGGTCTTCGCGCCGGCCCCAGACTGCCGTTTCGGCGAGACCTGCCCACCGGATCGGATCGAGCCCTTCGCCGACTTGATCGAGCGACATCATCATGAGCTGGCAGCCGTCATCCTAGAGCCGATCGTTCAGGGGGCGGGCGGGATGCGTTTCTACAGCGCCGACTATCTCAGACAGGTGCGAGAGCTTTGCGATCGTTTCGAGGTGTTGCTGATCGCCGACGAGATTGCCACCGGATTCGGGCGCACCGGAAGGCTCTTCGCCTGCGAGCATGCCGGCATTGCGCCCGACATCATGACCGTCGGTAAGGCGCTCACCGGTGGCTACATGACCCTGGCGGCGACGCTCGCGACCCAGCGCGTCGCCCACACCATCTCCGCCTCGGAACCGGGCGTCTTCATGCACGGCCCGACCTTCATGGGCAATCCCCTCGCCTGCGCGGTGGCGAATGCCAGTATCGACCTGCTGCTCTCGACGGATTGGGCCGCCAACATCGCCCGGATCGAGCGGGGATTGGAGCAGGGGCTGTCCCCCTGCCGCTCCTTGCCTGGCGTCGCCGAGGTGCGGGTTCTCGGTGGGATCGGCGCGGTCGAGATGGAAAAACCGGTTGCGATGCGCGAGATCCAGCGCCGATTCGTCGAGCGCGGCGTCTGGGTGCGTCCGTTTGGACGGCTGGTCTATCTGATGCCGCCCTACGTGGTCAGCGACGCAGAGCTCGCCGAGCTATGCTCGGCGGTGACCCAGGTGCTCGGCGAAACGTCCGATCACAACTGATCGGAGAGCTGGGCGGCGGACCCGACCGACGCCTCGCGGAACCCGCCTCCCGGCGGATCGAGATTCTTCAGCGAGTGCTGCTCGCCGCTGAAGATGTCGGTTCGGAGCGTCTTGATCGCCTCGACCCAATGCGAAGGGCGCGCGCACTCGGAATCCGTGGATTCTCCATCCCGACAGACCTTGGTTTCCGTGTCCGCGAGCGTGACGTTTAGGCCGGGTAGGGGCCGAATGGGGGCCTTGTCGGGATCGCGATTCGCCAGATCCATGATGGAGGGACGTCGATCGCCCAGCAGTTCGAGCAGCAGCGCGGGGATCTGATAGGCGGGCAGGTCGCCAAGCTTGACCGGTCCGCGTTGGCCGTCGATCACGACCAGAGGGGTACGCACCAAGGTGCGCATCATGCTGTCGTCGAAATCCCCCCGCTGTGACTTGAGGATCCCGGATTCGGTGTAGCCGCCGAAATTCGGACCCAGCGCCGGCAAATGGTCGCCGAAGAGGACGATCAGCCCATCCGGGTCCTGTTGACGCAGCTCCTTGAGGAAGGCCATAAGCTCGCGGGATTTGTAATAGACCGTGTTGGCGTAGGCCTCGACCGTCTCATGTCCGGGGGCGGCATGGATGACCTTGGGGCGACGGTCGTTCAGGGGGTAGTCCAAATGTCCGAAATAGGTCAGCACATAGTCGAACAGCGGCTGGCTGCCTCGGAGTTCTGGCCCGATCTTCTCCAGCACCTGACGGTAGAGCGATGCATCGCTGAGGAAGTTGCGATTCATGTCGTCGAGCAGAAAATCCCGATCCGACCAATAGGTTTGGATGCCGATGCGCCGATAGGCGTTGACGCGGTTCCAGAAGGATGCGGCGTTCGGATGGGAGGCCAGCGTCCGATAACCCGCCTCGACCAGATGGGCCGGCAGACAGGGTGCCGAGCGCTTGAGGCCCGTCTCGAAGAAGACGTTGTCCTCGGTCACCGGGAGTCCGCACAGCACCTCGAATTCGGTATTGGCGGTGTAGCCGCCGAAGACGGGGGAGAGCAGATGTGATTCGCCGCTGGATTTCCACAGTGCGCGGAATGCCGGGTCGAAGGGATCGGCGTCCAGCTTGGACGCGGTCAGCAGGGTCGGATCCCAGAAGGACTCAAGAAGGATCATGTGGACGTTGCGCCGCCGGGTATCGCTCTGGGCCGAAACCTTGACGAAGTCCGACTTGGTTCCGTCCTCGACCACCGCGAATGCCGTAGTGACCTCGGACTGTGTCGGTGGAGCCACACGCCGGGAGAGATTACGCGCGGTCTCCTGCAACAGATGCAGAGGCAGCCCTCGGGCCGCGAAGTTTCCGGGCTGATTCCAGACCGAGTTGCCCAAGGTCGCATCCAAGACTTTGGTGATGGGTGCCGGTGCCAGCATGACCGCTCCGATGCCTGCACCGAGCAGGCCTAAATTGGCCCAGGACCAACCGCGCCGCCAGTCGATGGCCCAGGCGAGGAGGGCAAGAGGGACGATGACCAGCGCGATGGCTGCGGCCAACTGCCAACCGTCGAGCAGCAGGAACATATTCCGTGCGGCGACGAAGTCGTCCGGCGCGACGGGGGCGCCCAGAATAGCGAGCTTCATGGCATTGCCGAAGGTCAGCGCGGTAAAGATTGCGGTCGCGGTCACGATGAAGCGCGGCAGCGAGCGCGACATGCCGAACAGGAGCGCCCCGATCAGCAGGTGTGCGCCCAGATCCCTGGCGTAGACCCAATTATTCTGCAGCGCGGTCTCGAAGATTTGCGCGATGGCGATCTGGGCCGCGACATACCAGAGAACAACGAATATCAGGGCACCCGCCCAAGGCAGGAGTCGACGAGCGAGACGCGATCGAATGGAGGATTTCACGTTGGCGAACTAGGTGGCATGGGGAAAACCCCGGTGCGCCAGAGACTAGCCGATTGTCATGAAAATGTCTTCGATTTGTAATCATGCTTACGCATGATCGTAACAATTCTGCGCGCGGAGGCAGGCCCAAGACACGCTGTCTCTGCGGCTATGCAGTCAGAGGATTGGGGGATGCGCGCCCCTCCTCAGGAGAGGCGCTACGGTGAGACGGGTGGCTCAGGAATCGGTTGGAGCCGCGAGGATCTCGTCCAAGATATCCATAGCCCGATCGATGACGGAAAGGGCGGTGTGGAAATGGGGCGAGAAGCGAATCCCGCCACCGCGACAGGCGCACAGCACCTTGCGTTGCATGAGTGCGCGATAGAGCGGCTCTGCGGGACGGCCCGGAACGCGGAAGCTGATGATCCCAGCCCGAAGAGCAGGGTCAGACGGGGTCAGAAGTTCGAATCCGCGCCGCTCGATCGCCTCGATCAGATGGCCGGTGCGTTCCTGCACTCGGTTCCAGATGGTCTCCGGGCCGAGTTCCTCGATCAGCGAAAGGCTCGCCTCCAGCGCATGGATTCCGAGTAGGTTGGGACTTCCGCACTCGAACCGGCGGGCGCTCTCGGCGGGCATCCAATCGACCCGGTCGAAATCGCCGACCTGCTCGACCATATGCCAGCCGAATTGACGCAGCGTTAAGGTTTCTCGCAGTTCGGGGCGCACGTAAAGGAGCGCCAGTCCTTCAGGCCCCATTAGCCATTTATGTCCGTCGGCAACCAGAAAATCCGTCCGAAAGCGTTGGACATCGCAGGGAAGGACACCCAACCCCTGAATGGCGTCGACGCAGAATAGAATTCCCTTTGCCCGGCAATAGATCCCCAACCGTTCGAGATCGAGTCGACGCCCGGATGCATACTGGACCCAGCTGACGGCGAGCAAACGGGTGTCGTCGTCGCACAGCGCCATGAGATCCGCTTCGGGATCGTCGGAAGCGTCCAGATTCAGCCCGCGCCACTCGACGCCCTGCGTGCCGAGCGATTCCCACACGATCCGATTCGACGGAAATTCCTGCTGGATTCCGACGATGTTCTGGCCCTCGCGCCAGGTAATGCCATGGGCGATGACCGAAAGGGCCTCGGAGGTGTTTTTCGCCAGCGCGATGTCTTTAGGAGATCCCGCGCCGATGAGCCTCGCCAGACGCTTGCGCAATCGCTGCTCCACCTCCAGCCACTGTGGATAGGCGAGGGATCCCCAGCGGGCATTCTCCTCCGCGAACCGAGTCACCACCTCGGCCGTCCGCCGAGGCCAGGGCCCGACGGCGGCATGATTGAGGTGGCAGAGGTCGGGATCGAGCGCGAAATCTGCGCTCATCCTTCCTGTTTCTCCGCAGTGGGGGTCTGCGCAGGCGCGGCTGGCGGCTCAGTCTGAGCGGGCGCCGGCTTCTCGGCGGCCGGTTTGGTTGTGGCCTCTGGAGTCTGAGCCGGTTTGACCTCGGGCTTGGGTTGCGCTGCTGGCTTAGGCGCCTCCGGTGGGGTCGGGCTCGCGGCTGCAGTGGCGGGCGCCGGCTCGGAGGGCGCCTCGGGCGGCGTGCTCGGCGTCGGCTGTTGCTGCGGCGGCGAGACTACTTCAGGCTTGGTGGCCGCCGGCTCAGGGGGTGGGGCGCTACCCGCCTGCTCCGGCTTGGGAAGCTGCGGTGTCACGGGTTGGGTCGGCGGGGTCGCCGTGGCTGGTTGAGTCACGGCTGGCGTATCGGTGACCTTCGGCGTTTCCGGTGCGCGCGGAGTCGTCGCCGCGTTCGCCGTCCCGGTTTCGGTTGCCGGCGCGGGCTCAGTCCGCATCTTGGTCTCGCGCGGTTCGGAAGCTGGCGTGTCAGAGGTGGCCGAGACGTCCTTGGCCTCGGCGGTCGCTACCTTGGCTGCGGCAGCGGCTTCGCGTTCCTGCGCTGCCTGTTTCGCGGCCAGCCGGCGTTGTTCGGCTGCGCGCTGCTTAGCGGCAACCGCCCGCTGCTTCTCCATGTAATCGCCGTAGCTCGGCCCCTTGCCCTCGATCGTGACCGGGGTGCCATTGGGTACGTGCGCGAACAGGACCGGTGCCAGCTTGCTCGGCATGCGAATGCAGCCGTGCGAGGCCGCGCGACCCGGACGCGGAATGGGGCCCGCGTGCAGGCCGACACCATCATGCGTCAGACGCATGAAATAGGGCATCTTGGCACCTTCGAAGCGGGCGCCGCTAGGAATCGGGTCGCGTCCAACCTTGACGTTGGTGCGGATCACCTTCCCGCCCGAGCCGTAGACCTTGCCGTAGAGATTGGAGCGCTTGTTCTCGACCTTTTCGATGACCTCGAAGTTGCCGGTCGGGGTGGGGTGCTTGGAGACGCCAGTCGCCACGGTACTCCAGCCGACTTCGTCATTTCCAGAATAGAATCTGGCCTTCTGTTCGTTTGTATTGACGACGATGCGTGTCACCTGGCGTCCTTCGCCGTTCCACTCATAGAGCGTGTTCTTTTTGAGCTTGGGCTCGGGCTTGTCCTTGGTTGGAGGAAGCGGTGGCAAGGGTTCCGGTTGCGCCGACTGTGCGACATCGGGCTTGGGATCTGGCCTGGCCATCATCTTTGCGAGCCCGTCGCATCCGCTGAGATTCACGAGGAGCAATGCTCCGAATGTGATCTTGAGTGCGCCCAGGGCGAGAGAGAGGGTCTGAGTTCTGTCATTCATGTGTTTCTGATTCCCAGGATAGCCGGCACCCTGATCCTATTTATGTTTTCCCGATGGAATAGGATAACCCGCGAATGCCTCAAGGGCACGCATGACCCTTCGCCCCCTTTCGCCTGGGAGATACCAGGCTCAAACCATAGGGTTCGAGCCGAGCGTTCATGCAGCGATCCCAGGTCGCATCAGGGCCGAGGGACCGGACGCTGCGCAGGATCGATGAACAGTGAGAATCTTGGAGAGACCCTTGGTTCCAATACCCGACTAACCGTGTGGCGTATCGAACCAAGGACCATTGATGGTTTGCATCGCCGATTCGCCTGCCGTACAGCGGCCTGAGCGCGGACTCCAGGGGCCGGGGCGGCCCCTGATCGGCTGGCTGGCTGGATGAGCTTTGCGGTCAGTCCTTCAATGCGGGAGAGGTCGCGACGAAACGGTCCACATAGCCATCGACCTTACCGAGCAGTTCGGAGCATAACTGGATGCGTTTTTCGATCGCCGTCGGTGATTCGAGACCGAGCGCCTGGAGGAAGTGCATGAGACGTGCGCCATAGATGGGGCGTTCCTCGGGCGTTCCATCCTGCTGGATCGCCAGGGTCGAGATCATGAAGAAGAGTGCGATCCAGAACAGTGACTCGCGATGCGCCCCTTCCTCGATCATCTCCAGCGTGCCGCGTTTCAGATAGTCGCGGATGCAGGGATCGAGCTTCCATTCGAATGGAACCGGGCTGCGTTTGACCTCGATAGCTCGGTCGAAGGCCTGAAGACATTGATCGAGAAAGAGCCGTGCCTCGTGTTCGGAGATCCGCTCCACGCCGAAGGCGGTGAGAATCTCTTCATAGAGCGCCAATTCCTCTGGCGTCGAGAGCAACGCCTTTAGGTTGGCTAGGGTGCGTCGGTGTGTGGGCGGATTCAGATGGGCAACCGTGATGCTCTCGCTGCAGTGCATGATGAATTCGCCGAGCGTGTGGACCGCCTCGGCCGGGTTGGCCGCCTGACGCATGGCGTCCAACGCCGAACGCGCGCAGCGAACACCGTCTTCGGTGCGGATCTTGACCCAGCGCCGCGCGGAAAACTCGGCTGCGACTCGCCGATGGATGTCGGTCAAATAGCCATCGGGGTCCACCAGAACGCTGTTTCTCTCCAGATTGCAGGCCATGCCGGGCAGGGCCAGGATGGCGTCGGCGCTGGCGTACCGCGCGCTTGAGGAGAGGATACATTCCAGGACATAGCCCTCCTGTTCGACCTCCTCGATCTCCTGGTACTCGACCCGATCCAGCACGATGGCGATATCGACGTCCCGATAGGTCGGAAAGAGCGCGTTGCGATCCGAGTGGATGATGGATCCCACCAGATGCGCACCCCGAAATCCCGGTGTGCCGAGATAGCACGATTCGACATAGTGTTTCGCCAGTGCAATGACCTCGCCGGTCGTCTTCGCGATCGGGACTTCTAGGCCGCTGTCTTCTCCAGGACGTTGGTCTGCGGATGCTTGTTCACGTAGGACTTGGGCGGCCATTCGAGATCTCCGTTGAGGATGTAGATGACGATCCAGCTGGCAAGTTCGGATTCGTAATCGACGAAGGGGTTGTGCGCGGTGTCGTCGAAGCGGTGACTGCGATGGGGGATGTTCAGGCCTTCGATGTGCTGACGGATCTTGTTGCTGTCGACGGTCAGATCCTGGGTGCCGAAGAGCAGGTCGAAGGTCTGGAATTGCGCCTGGGCGAAGTCGACACGCGATTGGAGCTTCATGATGTTGAAGACCCCACGCACTGGTGCGACCGGATACTGGAAGTAGCGCGTCGCCGCATCGTCGAGCAGGACGTCGTTCGCGGTGGAGCGTCCCTTGCGGCGCAGCTTGGGCAGAAAGGGCAACATCCAGGCGATCAGTCGCGCCGAGACCTGCGAGTGCCCGAGGAAGCGGTAGAGCCGCTGGGCTGGATCCGGGAAGATCGCGGGCGCGGCGACGATCAGGTGCTTCACCGGGCGTATCTGCGACAGATAGACCGCCAGCAGACCACCGAGCGAATGGCCAATGACACTGATCTCCTCGTACTGGCTGCTCAGTAGGTCGTAGAGTTCGGTCAACTGACGGACCCAATCCTCTTCGCGCAGGCTGAAGAGCAGGTCGTGGCGGATGAGCCCGAAGCCGACGATCAGCGGGGCGTGGAAATCGATCTCGTTGTCCTTCAGTTCCTTGGCGATGTGATCGAAGATCATGGGCGAAGAGGTGAATCCGTGCAGCAGGATCACCACATGCGGCTTCTTCGGCTGACAGGAGTAGCTCATCGGTTGGCAGTCGAGAATGGTATTGGTGTCTCGCACCGAGCCGAAACCCTGCTGCGGGTTGTTGATTTTCCATAACCCATAGGTCAGGAGCCCGAGCCGCAACGTGACGGCTACCAGTACCAGGATGCCAACCACCTCGAAAACGTCCATCACCCAGGAATCGGCATCGTTCGGGATGTTGGTGAAAAGCAGCACCACAAGGGCCAACAGGACCGCATAGAGTGGAAACACCGTGGTGATGTAGTAGTAGAGCCGCTTGCGCCGCGAGAGACGGTCGCCGGCGAGATGGAGGGGGGATTTATCCATCGCCTTGCTCCTGTCAGGATGCTGCTGGAGAGAGGTTCTTGCGCGTCCACCCGATGGCGGAGAGCAGAACCAGGCTGAGTCCGCCGGCGCCGAACAGCAGCATCAGCGCGTTCGGCGGGAAGCCTTCGCCGAGCGCGCCTTGAGACGCATCCTGACCCTGCAGCCCCCAGACGCTGACCAGGTCGGCGGCTAGGGTCGAGCCGAGCGCGGTGCCTGCCATGAGCGTCACCGATTGCAGACTGGAGACCGTGCCCCAGCGGTTCGGCTGAACGCTGTGCAGACAGCTGTTGGTGTTGGCGGCGCTGAAGAACACGCTGCCGGATCCGCTAATGAACTGTCCGACGATGAGTGCGCCTAGAACGAAGGCGAAGCTCTCGGCGGTGACGACCGGAGGCAGGAAGGCATAGGCGCACAGGGCCACTGCCATGGCCGTGATGCCGATGCGAGAGATTTGCTGCATCCCGTAACGATCCGACCAGCCTCCGGCGAAGGGACCCAGCAGCCCCATAGCGATGGCGCCTGTGCTCAGTGCCAGTCCAGCTTGGAACGGCGAAAGATCCAGGGTGTATTGGAGATAGAAGGGAATGATGAAGTTTACCGACCCCATCACCACGCGGATGGTGAAGGCGTTGGAGAAGTTGTAGGCGAGCGGCGCCGTTTTGAGCAGGTGAAGATTGAGGAAGGACTCGGTCGATCCAAGCTCGTGCGCGAGCCAGCGATGGATAGCGAAAACGGTGGCGACGACCAATGCCAGATTCGTCCAAGGCTCGAACGCACCCTGTCCGAGCAGATTGGAAACGGTGAAGACCAACAGCCCCAGGGCGGCGCCCGCCCAGGCGAGCCCCTTCCAGTCGAAGGAAATCCGCTCCAGCTTCTGAAGCCCCAAATCCTTCGCTCGCAGTTGGCGCAGCCCGAGCGCGATCATGATGATGCCGAAGGGGAGGTTGATGAGAAAGATGGAGCGCCACCCCCACAGATGGATGAGGATACCGCCCGCCGCGAGTCCCACCAGTATCCCCACAGCGAAGGTCGAACCGCTCAGACCGAGCGCACGTCCATGCAGGCGCCGGGGAAAGGCCGCCAGCATGATGACTTTGTCCAGCGCCAGGATGATGGAGGCGCCGAGCGCTGCCATGACGCGCAGGAGGATGAGCAGCGTCAGATCCTCGGCTAGCCCACAGGCGACCGAGCCGATGGTGAATAGCATTTGACCGATGATGTAGACGCGGACGACACCGAACCGGCGTCCCAGATAGGCGGCCGTCGGTAGCGCCAATGCAGCCGTCGCCGTGTAGGCGACCGCCACCCATTTGATGGTGTCGAGCGAGGTGCCGAACTCTTCGCGGATGACCGGTAGCGCCAGATTGACCACGCCGCTATCGAAGGTGCACATGAAGATGCCGATTTGGCCCATGACGAGCAGCAGCCATTTGTTGGCCAATCCGTCATGGTTCCCGGCAGACTGTGTGGAGGAGTCTGTCATTGTTGCCCCATTGTTTTATTGTCGTTGTTGGGCCGAAACGCCAATCGTTGAGCGCGCTAAGCTTTTTTCGCACAAACGGGATCGATGCTAATCGAGCGATCACAATGGATCTGTGACGCGGTTGGCGGCTTCGTATAGGAATCGGTTTAGAGACTGGAATGGATTGAGCGTGTCGCCGGGATGTGCGGCGACTGGACAAGGATCTTGGACGGTTCAGTCCGATAGACCCTGGTATTCGATGAGCATGATGGTGATATCGTCGGATTGAGGCTCGCTGCCAGCGAAATCTCGGACGCTGGCGACCATGGCGTGCGTCGTCTCGCGTAGGCTCGATCCACGCAGACGGTCCAATTCCTGTACGACGCGCGCCTCACCGAAGGCTTGCTCGGCGGAGTTCATCGCCTCTGTGACCCCGTCGGTGTAGAGGAAGAGCCGCTCTCCCTTGGACAGGGTCAGGGACTCGGTGCGATAGACCACGTCCTCCATGACGCCGAGTACCAGTTGACTGTGGCCGCTCACCAGCAGTTCGGTGGTGCCGTCCACCCGAATCAGGAAGGGCGGATTGTGGCCGGCATTGGTGTAGAGGACCTCGCCGCTGCTTAGATCGAGGATGGCGCAGAAAACGGTGACGAACATGCTTTGGTCGTTGTCCCGCGCAAGCTCCGCATTCACGCGCGTCATGACCTCGGCCGAAGAGCGCCCGGATTTAGCCGTTGCCTTGATCAGAGTTTTGGTGACGGCCATGAAGAGCGAGGCGGGAACACCCTTGCCGGAGACGTCAGCGATGACCAGGCAGAGATGCTCGTCATCGATCTGGAAGAAGTCGTAGAAATCGCCGCCGACCTCCTTGGCCGGTTCCACCAGCGCGTAGAGATCGATCTCGTCGCGATCGGGCAGCGGCGGAAACATCTTCGGCAAGATCGACATCTGGATGTCGTGCGCAATCTTCAGCTCGCTTTCGATGCGTTCCTTCACCGCCGTGGTCAGGGTGAGTTGGCGCACATGATCGCTCAGTTCGCGCATCATGGTGCCGAAGGCCTGAGTCAGATCCCCGACCTCGTCGTCTTTGATACGCGTGGGGAGCGGGGCATCGAAATGACCCGCTGCGATTTCGCGCGTCGCCAACACCAGCGCGCCCAGTGGGCGCGTGATCGAGCGCGCGATCAGCACCACGACCAACAGCATCATCAGCGTTCCGGCAATTCCGATGCTCAGGGTGGTCAGGGCGAGGTTGCGCACATCGTCGTAGATCTCGTCCTCGGGAAGAACCAGGACCAAGGTCCAGCCGGCCGGTGCGATGGGGGCGAAATGCAGTCGCGCGGGTTCGCCGAAGAGATTGGTGTGTTCGACCGCACCCTCCACGCCACTGATCAATCGTTGGCCCAGACGCGACAACTGTTCGCCCGACCCGAGATCCTCGCGCAGGGTGAAAAGGCTTTCGTTGAGGATGAAATCGGCGTCCGGGTAGGTGATGAAGGTGCCGTTCGGCGAGAGCAGCACGGCATATCCGGTATCCAGCACCTTGATCTCCGAGACCAATTTCGTCAGCCAGTCCAAGGCGATATCGGCGGTCACGACCCCGCGAAAACGCTGCTCGCCGCTGTCTTCCCGCTCGAAAAAGGGCACTGAGAGCGTCACCATCAGGACATTGCCGCCGCCCTCGTCGAAATAGGGCTCGCTCCAGACGGGCCGCCTCAGCTCGCGCGGACGGCGAAACCAGTCCTTGTCGGGATAGGCGTAGGCATCCTCGACGGGAACGAACTCGATATGTCCATCGTGACGATGGAAGTAGGGCGCTTCGAGCCGCTCGCGTCCGTCGTCGCCAAGTTTAGGCTCGAAGGCGATGGCCTCACCGAATATCGCGGGGTTGGCTTCCAGCGAGCTGCGGAGCAGATGGCGGACCTCGCCAGAGTCGAAGTACGCGCTTTCCAAGGCGCGCGCCAGCGTCTCGGTGGCCGCCTGCACTGACATCAACACCGTTTCGACATGAAAGACGGAGGCGCGGGTCAGATTGTGGGCATTGCGGTCGATCTCGCGTTCCAGAGAGGCGCGCGAATGCAGATAGTCGAAACCGAGGACGGCGAACAGAATGGCTGTGGTACAGACCGAAACCGCGAGGATGAGACGAAACGCGATCGTTCGACTCTTCATTCAGGCATCCTTCGCGGCATTCGGCGTCCCTTCTGGATCGATTGATAGGCGCAAACGCACCAGATTCCGATCGCCTTCACGGCGATAATCGGCTGCCGTCACCAACTGTCGGATGAGAAACCATCCGAGTCCACCGATCTCGCGATCATCCAGTTCGGCGGAGGTGTCCGGGTCGGGCAGGGCTAGGCCATCGAACGGCATGCCCGTATCCGCAATCTCGATGACGAAATCTCCGTTTTCGGTCCAGGCGCGCAGATCGACCGATCCCGGTCGATCTGGATAGGCGTAATGACAGATGTTGACGAACACCTCTTCCAGCGCCAATGCCAATTTGCCCAGCGCTGAGGGCGCGAGTCCCGCCGAAGTCGCCCGTTCGGCCGCAAAGGACTGAATGCGCTCCAGCTGCTCCAGCTCGGCCGGGATCTGGAGGAGGGCGTCATCCATCGCGTCGCCTTTCAGAGACCTTCGAGTGCGGCAGGAATAGAGTCGTACATGGCGAAAATGGAACCGAAGCCGGCCATTTCGAATACATCTCGAACGCCGCCGGTGACGTTCGCCAAGGCCAGCTTCCCAGACTTGCTCTTGAGCATCTTCGCCGTCACCAGCAGCGAGCGCAGCCCGGCGCTACTGATGTAGGAGAGTTCGGAAAAATCGATCACCATCTGAGTCGTTCCGGAATCGATCAACTCGGTAACCGCCTTTTCGTAAGCTGGCGCCGTCAGGGTGTCCAACTTGCCCGAAACAGCCACGATCGATGCCTGCTGCTCGTGCGATATCTGGATATCCATCTATGTCTGTTCTCCGCAGAGACTCTAACCAAGGGGTCCGGCAATCCTCCAGACCGTCGCGCGGAGGTTACCACAACCCTCCATACTCCCGGTTTCATAATCCATATTCGCGAGTTGGTGCAAGCCGCAGCGCATGGCTGGGAAGTTCGAGAAAATCGATGACAACAGCATCGATCGCAGCAATTGACCGATGGCATCTGTGGACGCGGAGAGCGCCCGCGACTATGGTGTAATGCTCTAACGTCGGCTCGACTGGCAGGTTCCTGTCAGTTAGCGGGCGCCTGACCCCCGCCCAGATCAGAGGGCTGCACTCTCATCCAATTCAATGGCTTGCGAGGTAACCATGAAGATCGCCGTCCTGTCCAGAAATCCAAAGCTCTATTCCACGAGTCGCCTGGTCGAGGCCGCCGTTGCGCGTGGGCACGAGGTTCGGGTCTTCGACGTGCTTCGCTGCTACATGAACATCACCTCCATGCGTCCGCAGATCCACTACAAGGGCGAGCGGATCGAGGGTTTCGACGCGGTCATTCCACGCATCGGGGCCTCTGTCACCTTCTACGGAACCGCCGTTTTGCGCCAGTTCGAGATGATGGGTGTGTTTCCGCTCAACGAGTCGGTGGCCATTTCACGCTCACGTGATAAGTTGCGTTCATTGCAGCTGCTCTCTCGCAAAGGGATTGGTCTGCCGGTGACTGGATTCGCACACAAGCCGGACGACATCCAGGATCTGATCAAGATGGTCGGCGGGGCGCCTTTGGTGATCAAGCTTCTGGAAGGAACGCAAGGGATCGGCGTGGTACTGGCCGAGACGCACAAGGCGGCCGAGAGCGTGATCGAGGCATTCATGGGCCTGCATACCAACATTCTGGTGCAGGAGTTCATCAAGGAGGCCGGAGGCGCCGACCTGCGCTGCTTTATCATCGGAGACAAGGTCGTCGCGACCATGAAGCGTCAGGGCAAAGAGGGCGAGTTCCGCTCAAACCTTCACCGGGGAGGGACCGCAAGCGTTGTGCGGATCACCCCGGAGGAACGCTCGACCGCGCTGCGGGCGGCGCAGACGATGGGCTTGAATGTCGCCGGTGTCGATCTGCTGCGCTCCAATCACGGCCCTGTGGTGATGGAGGTCAACTCTTCTCCAGGGCTTGAGGGAATCGAGCGCTCGACCGGCAAGGACATCGCTGGAAACATCATCGAATTCATCGAAAAAACTGCCGCATCGGGTAACACGCGCACCCGTGGCAAAGGCTAGGAGATGCGGGCGCCTTTCCAAATACAGGACCAGCTCGTCGCGCCTGGCCAGCGCGCATTGGTCGATCTGGCACTGCCGAAGCTCAATTCGCACACCTTTCTCTCCATGCCCGTGCATGTGATCCACGGCAAGAAAGCGGGGCCTTGTCTCTTCGTTTCGGCTGCGATCCATGGGGATGAACTCAATGGTGTGGATATCGTCCGCCGTCTACTCGAAGCCAAGGCGTTGCGTCGTTTGTCCGGCACGCTGATCGCGGTTCCTGTCGTCAACGTCTATGGATTGATCCATCAATCGCGTTATCTCCCGGATCGTCGCGATCTCAATCGCAGTTTTCCAGGTTCCGCCGCAGGATCGCTGGCGGCACGGGTCGCCCATGTATTCATGGAGGAAATCGTGCGGCGTTGCACGCATGGAATCGATCTGCATACCGGAGCGATTCACCGGACGAATCTGCCGCAGATCCGTGCCGACCTCGACGATCCGGAAACCGACCGGCTGGCGCGTGCCTTCGGCGTGCCGGTGTTACTCAACTCCACCCTGCGAGACGGCTCGTTGCGCGAGGCCGCGACGACGCTCGGGATTCGCATGCTGCTCTATGAGGCGGGCGAGGGGCTGCGCTTCGACGAGTTTTGCATTCGTGCCGGACTGGCGGGAGTGTTGAATGTGATGCGCGAGCTCGGAATGCTCAGTAAGCAGCGCCGACAGGCACGAGAGACCGCACCCTTCGTCGCACGCTCCAGCACTTGGGTTCGCGCGTCCGAAAGCGGATTGCTGCGCACGTTGGTTCCACTCGGAGCCAGGGTACAGCGCGGCGATATTCTTGGTTTCATCAGCGATCCATCCACTGGCACCCAGCACCCAGTCGCCGCCCAGACGCGCGGTGTGGTCATTGGCCGTATTCAGATTCCCTCGGTGCATGAAGGCGAAGCTGTTTATCACATTGCGCGTTTCCACGACGACCACGAAGACGTAGCGGACGAAGTGGTGGCCTTTCAGCAAGACTGCCTGGACGACGCTGCGGTCATGGATCCTCCGATCGTGTGACGACCTCAGTCCGGTGGCAGTGCCTTTGTGCATAACGCATGTTATGCCAGTTCAATATTTAAATAACCAACCTATCATTTCCTAGCAGACCTAGTAGTACGGTCCGGAATTCTCACTTTTCCATACCTCTGATCGTCGTCTGTCTGAGATTTTCGCAAACGTCACTGTTTCGTTTTAAGATCGAATCTTGTTCGATGTCTACCAGGCAGGGTAGGGCGGAACTATGGAGCTAGTGCTCAAGATCGCTGCGGGTGTTGTTTTGGCCTTTGTCATTCTATGGGCTGCGAATGTTGGGGTCGTAATCGCGCTCATATCAGCGTTTTCCTCGGCGATTTCTCAGAGCTTTTCGGAAAAGACCATGAACATGCCTCAACCACATTCGTATCTGAGACGCCAAACGCCAGCGAATCCGCCGGCTCCTTTCCCGTCGATCCAGGTTCTGACCACGCCGATCAGTCCCGACACTCGTCCTCGTCCTCGAAAGCGAGTCATCGGTTACGATGAACAAAGGGTTGCGGGCCGTCCTCTGAAAGAGTGTTTAGGCCCCGACAACGAGCTGAACAACGATGTGATTCGGTGCAGGAACGGTTACATGAAGAAGGTTCCGATCTATTCCTACTGAGGATTCAGCGCAGTTTGTAGGATAGGATCGGCTCTGCGTTCTGCTCGCGTTGCAGATGGGTTTTCAGGGCGCGTATGGTTCCGGGCGCAGGGCGAGCGCGTATTAATCGTCAAGTAACCAGGAGCTTAGCGCGATAGTCGTCGTCCCAGGCAGCCTTGCGACGTTTGTGCGCCATGCTGAGCGAGGAGCCCTCCTTCTCGAGCAGATTGACGCAGCAATGACGAATCGCGGTCATGATGGCGGGAGCCTGACCCCGCCCAGCGCGCGGCATTGGGCACCGTCCTCAGATCCTCCGTGATCCAGTAACGGCGGATCTCCAGGCGTCCGTGGTCTTTGTCGGTTTCCTCGGTATAGGCATGGGCAACACCAGCGAATTGGCCCGCAACGGCGGTGGTGAAGAAATCCTCGACAGGCTCTTGCAGCGTGCTCTGGTTGCCTTTGAGTCCAAGCACATAATCCCCGCCCTGGGAACGGATCTGCTCGGCGATGGCTCGCTGACAGCCCATCGCATCGATCGTGAGGAGAGTCCCGATGGACGACTTTGACAGCCTAAGCCACTCCCGGTGGGAGTGTAAATATCACATTGTTTTTATTCCGAAGTGTCGCCGAAAGGTGTTGTACGGACAGCTGCGCCGACATCTCGGAGAAGTGTTCCATAAACTTGCGAGCCAGAAGGAATGCCGAATCGAAGAAGGGCATCTGATGTCCGACCACGTTCACATGCTGATTTCGATTCCGCCGAAATATGCCGTCTCTGCAGTAGTCGGCTACATCAAGGGTAAGAGTGCGATTCACTTGGCACGGGTCTACGGCGAACGGCAACGCAACTATCGACCGTGGGGCCGCGTTAGCGACCCCTTGCCGCTTTGAGCGGCTCACGAATTTAAAGCCCCCGGCTTTGCCGGGGGATGGTTACTACGCGCTCACCCTGGTTCCAACCGTACCTTACTTAACATAATATACATTATGCGAAATCAAGGAGCGGACTGAATCCGGGTCTAGGCCACGCCGCTCTAAGGTTCAACC
>NZ_JBHUHX010000047.1:0-191341 GCF_042682685.1 Thiorhodococcus fuscus | reverse complement strand
ATCGACCCGTATCCGGACTTTCAGTCCGTAGCTTCAACCCACCAGCTTTAGCTGGTGGTTGTTGAGTCGCACTTCGAACACCGGAGATGCGAATAAATTCGCACCTACGAAAATTGGGAAGCTGTTGTTCGCGGGGGCCGAAGCAGGAGCTTCGGCATCAGAGTCCACAGCTTCCTTGCTGTCGACACTCCCGCCAGCCATTTGCCTGACCCTCTCGGGATCCGAACGTATGACCGGCGTCGGCGGGATGTCTCTGGCCGCTGGTCTCAGCGCTTGCGGTTGGTGAATTTCTTCAGGCGATCGCGGTGTTTGATCTGACGCTCGGTCAGTTGATTGCGCTTGCCCTGGAAGGGGTTGCTGCCGCTTTTGAACTCCAGTCGCAAGGGCGTGCCGAGTAGGTTGAGTGCCTTGCGGAAGCGGTTGATGAGGTAGCGCCGATAGGTCTCGGGGACGTCTTCGGTCTGGTTGCCGTGGATCACGATGATCGGCGGGTTGCGTCCGCCCTGGTGGGCATAGCGCAGCTTGATGCGGCGTCCTCTGACCAATGGGGGCTGATGCTCCTGAACTGCGGATTCGAGCAGACGGGTCAGTTCCGGTGTGGAGAGGTTGCGGGTGGCATTGGCGTAGGCCTTGTCGACCTCGTCGAGCAACAGTCCGACCCCGCTGCCGTGCAAGGCCGAGACCAGATGCAGTTTGGCGAAGTCGAGGAAGGCGAGCTTACGCGAGAACTGTTCGCGGACGTGCTCGCGCTCGTCGGGCTGGAGTCCGTCCCATTTGTTGATGGCGACGACCAGCGCACGTCCGCTCTCGATGATGTGACCGGCGAGGGTCGCGTCCTGTTCGCCGACACCCTCGTGGGCATCGATCACCAGGATGACGACGTTCGACTCCTCGATCGCCTGCAGCGTCTTGATGACGCTGAACTTCTCGATGGCGTCCTGGACGCGCGCCCGGCGTCGCAGTCCGGCGGTGTCGATCAGGGTATAGCGACGTCCCAGTCGCTCGAAGGGGATGAAGATGCTGTCGCGCGTGGTGCCGGGGCTGTCGAAGGTCACCAGGCGTTCTTCGCCGAGCAGACGGTTGATGAGGGTCGATTTGCCCGCGTTGGGGCGTCCGACCAGGGCGACTCGGATGCCCTGATCGTCCTCGGCGGTCTCGTCCGTCTCGTCCGTGTCGATCGGTAACTGAGCGAAGACGTGGTCGATCAGCTTGTTTACGCCGAGGCCCTGGGTGGCCGAGACGGCCCAGGGGTCGCCGAGTCCCAACTGGTGGAAGTCTGCGACGGCCAGGTTGGGGTCCGTGGTGTCGCTTTTGTTGACCACCAGTGTGATGGGTTTGCCGAGGCGGCGGAGCCGCTGGACGATCTCGATGTCTTCCGGTGTGGCCCCGTCCTTCGCGTCGACCAGGAAGAACAGGTGGTCTGCCTCCTCGATGGCGCGCTGGACCTGGCGCTCCATCAGCGCCTCGACGCCCTCGGCAGCGGTGCCGATACCGCCGGTGTCCACGATGATGTAGGGTCCGGGGCCGACGCGGCCGATGCCGTACTGACGATCGCGGGTCAGGCCGGGGAAGTCGGCTACGAGGGCGTCCCGGGTGCGGGTCAGCCGGTTGAACAGGGTCGACTTGCCGACGTTGGGGCGGCCGATGAGGGTGATGACGGGTAACATGTGATTTATGGCGCCTGACTCGATGCCTTGGCTGCGCTCGCCGCATCGGCCGGGGAGGCAGCTGTGGGTCGCGAGGTGGCCGCTGGGGTGGTTGGCCGTGTGGCCGAATTCATGGTTTGGCCGATGCGAAGCGCGGCGATGGTGCCATCCTCCGCATAGACGTAGAGGCGGCCGTCGGCATAGAGCGGACGGGCGGTGATGCCTGCCTTGGCGATCCGGGTGCGTCCCAGGATCCGCCCATCGCCCTTATCCAGAAGATGCAGATAACCGTCCAGGTCGCCGACCGCGACCAGATTGCCGACGAGTGTCGGTGCGGTGAGCCTGCGATGGAGCAGTTGATCCTGCTTCCAGCGGCCGCTGCCGTCCGCCAGGTTGGCGCCCCAGACCTGATCCTCGGAATCCGTCACGAAAAGCCCCGTTTGGTCTGCGGCCAGTCCGGCATGGGCGGACAGGTCGCGACGCCAGAGGACATCGCCGGTTGCCGTGTCGACGGCGGCCAGGTCGCCATGGTAGGAGCCGACGTAGAGCGTTCCGCCGACCAGGATCGGGTCCGCGTCGATATCCGCGATGCGCGCGAGCTCGGAGCGGCCGCTCGGCCGGGTGACGACGACCTCCCACAAGGGGGCGCCATCCTTGGGATCGAGCATGATCAGCTTACCGCCCGAGAGGCCGACGCTGATACCGGTGGGCGTGACCACTGGGGTGCTGCTTCCGCGCAGGGTCAGCACCGGTGCCGGATAGCTGGTCCGCCAGAGTTCCTTGCCGGTGGCGGCATCGATGCCGAAGATGCTGTCGTCGAGCGTGTGCACGACGATTCGACCGTCGCCGACGAAGCGCGGCTCGGACAGCACCTCGCTCGCGAGCGTCGCGCGCCAGTGCTCTTTGCCGTCGGCGGTGGCGAGCGCGACCAACTCGCCCTGGCTGGTGCCCAGGATCAAGGTGTCGCCGGAGACGTCGGGTCCGCCGCTGAAATTCAGGCGGGTCTCGATCTTCCAGAGTTCGCGTCCGCTGTCGGCGGCGAGTGCGACCACCCGTCCACGCGAGTCGGCGAGATAGAGACGTCCGCCTGCGAGTGCCGGAACCAGATAGAGGCGCCGGCCATCGCTGCCGTGGGTCGGTCGTTCCGACCAGAGGCGGTCGATGGCGACCTCTTGGACGATTTTGGTCAGCTTGGTCGGGGGCGTCGGATCCTTCTCCTGACCCAACCAGGGAATGACGCCACAGCCGCTCAGCATGCCTGTTGTCAGGAGGATGCCGAGCAGCGAAGTCAGCGATCTGAGTTGGAATCCCATGGACTGTGCCCCTAATGTGATTAGCTGGCCGAAGGGAGGTTGTCGAGCTTGAGACGCACGAGCTGGGACAGCCCGGTGCCCTTGTCGATCGCCTCCTCATAGGCGGCGCGGGCCTTCGCAGTGTCGCCACGCGCCAACGCCAGATCGCCACGCACGGCCGCGAAGTCTCCGGCGAAGGCGGGGCTGTCATCGTATTTGGCGATGAGCTTCTCGGCCGCGTCGAGTGTGTTCTCGGCCACCTGGATGCGCGCGAGACGCAGCGCGGCGATGCGGGCGATGGCCGGGTCCGGGGCGTCGGCGATCACGGTTTCGAGTGCGGCGATCGCTTCGTTGGTCTTGCCATCCTCGTACAGGGTTTTGGCGGAGACCAGTGACCCCAGTGCGGCATAGGGCGTGGAGCCATAGTCGTCGTGCAGCGTTTGCGTCTGCGCGGCGACCGTCTCGGCGGTGCCGACCCTGGTTTCGTTCAGGAGCACCTCGAAGGCGTTGGAGGCCATGGCCGCTTGGTCCGCTTGGTAGCCGACCCAGTAGCGCCAGCCGTAGATCACGCCGATGCCGATCACGGCACCAGCGATCACGGACAGACCATTGTCCTTCCACCATGTCTTGATGGCTTCGACCTTTTCATCATCGGTTTCGTAAGACACAGACTTCTCCGTCGGGCGAAATCGGCACTGGAGGGTGCCGGTGGTCGATTCGGATGCGCGCCGGCCGAAACGGCCGAACGATCGGTGCGCACTATTGGATTCAGGGTCGAGCCGCCAAGGCTGGCGGCTCGACCGGGGGTTCGGTGTCAGTCGCGCTGCGTGAGCTGCTCGGAGAGAAAGGCCGCGAGCGCCTCGAATCCGAGCTCGCACTGCTCGCTGTCGTCGCGTAGCGGCTTGACGCCGAGGGTGTTGCGCGCCAGCTCATCCTCGCCCAGTACGAGCGCGAATCGTGCGCCGCTCTTGTCGGCCTTCTTGAACTGGCTCTTGAAGCTGCCGCCGCCGCAGTGCGTCAACAGGCGCAGTTGCGGGACGGCGTCGCGCAGACGTTCGGCGAGCAATGGCGCCGCGCTCTGGGCCGCATCGCCGACCGCGACCAGATAGGCATCGACCGATGCCTCGGTGCTGTGACCGGCGAGACTCATGAGCTCGACCAGGCGCTCGACCCCCATCGCGAAGCCGAAGGCCGGGGTGGGGCGCCCGCCGAGCTGCTCGACCAAACCGTCGTAACGGCCGCCGGCGCAGACGGTGCCCTGGGCGCCCAGGTCTTCGGTGATCCACTCGAAGACGGTTCGGTTGTAATAGTCGAGACCGCGCACCAGGCGCGGGTTGACGCGGTAGGCGACGTCGGCCTCGTCCAGTCCCTGGCGGATGTGCTCGAAGTGGCTGCGCGTTTCCTCGCCCAGATACTCCATCAGGGTCGGTGCGTCGGCGACGATCTGCTGGGTTTGCGGGTTCTTGGAGTCCAGAACGCGCAGCGGATTGGTATGCAGACGCTTGAGGCTGTCCGCGTCGAGTTGGTCGGCGTGGGCGCTCAGATAGGCGATGAGCTGCTCGCGGTAGACGAGTCGCTCGGCGTTATCGCCCAAGGTGTTGATTTCGAGTCTGAAGCTGTCGAACCCGAGCAGGCGCCAGAGGCGCGCGGTGAGCAGCAGCAGCTCCAGGTCGATGTCCGGTCCGGCGAGACCGAACGCCTCGACGCCGATCTGGTGGAATTGTCGGTAGCGTCCGCGCTGTGGGCGTTCGTAGCGGAACATGGGACCGCGATACCAGAGACGCTGCGGCTGCACCAGCAGACCGTGCTCGATGGCCGCGCGCACGCAGCTCGCCGTGCCTTCCGGGCGCAGGCTCAGGCTGTCGCCGTTGCGGTCCTCGAAGCTGTACATCTCCTTTTCGACGATGTCGGTGACCTCGCCGATCGAGCGCTTGAAGAGATCGGTGACCTCGACCAGCGGGGTGCGGATTTCCGCATAGCCGTAGGCGGAGAGGACTTGGCGCGCGGTGTCTTCGAGTCGATGCCAGAGCGCGATGCGCTCCGGCAGAATGTCGTGCATCCCGCGGATCGCTTGGATGTTTTTGCTCATGCTGGATATGTCGAGAATCTATTGGGATGCGAGGATCCGGGGCTGATCATTAGGGCGTGGTCGGATCCAGCGAGAAGCGGGCGACATTTCCGCGCGCGCGCGACTCGATGTCGAATGGCTTGTCGCCGATCGTCATTCGGGTCGCGGCCGCGTTGCCGATCACGAGCTTGTAGGGCGGCTCTCCGGTGAGGACGCGTCGTTCGCCTTCGCCCATCTCGCCGTTCAGCACGACCTTGCCCTTGGCGTCGCGTACGTCGATCCAGGTGGTGCCCGTGAATTCGAGCACGACCTCTGGAGGACCCGTCTTTTCGGGCGGAGCCTCTTCCGCTTGGGTGGCGGGGGCGGGCGCCTCGGTGTCGGCTTCGGCCTGCGTCGTCGATTGGGCGGCGGTTGGGGGTTCCTCTGCCGCCGCTGTCGAGGCGGGCGTCGGCTCCAGTGTCCGCAGCGGTATCGTGTCTGGCGGGACCTGGGTATCGGAGTCTTGCGGCGCCTCCTCTTCGGGCTGTTCGGCGGTCTCTACGTTGCCAGAAGTGGGCGTGGCGTCGGTGTTCTCGGTGTCGGCTAGACCGTCCGCTGTGGATTCGACTGCCGTCTTCTGTTGGCCTTGCCACCAGAAGGCGGCGCCGGCCGCGCCTCCGCCGATCAGGGCCAGGATGACGATCCATGCCCAAGGTCCGCCGGAGCGGCGTGGCTTGTGAGAGACGATGGCTGGGCTGGTGTGCTGCGCGTAGTCCGGGAGACTGGCCCGGTAGGCGGCCACGATGGGATCCGGGTCCGCGCCGAGCAGACGAGCGTAATTTTTGAGGTAGCCGGCGATGAAGACCGGGGGCGGCAGGTTTTCGTAACGGTCCTGCTCCAACGCCTCGACGACGCCGCGTTGAAGGTGCAGTTGGGCGATGACGCGTTCGATCTCGATGCCGCGCGATTCCCGCAGTTCACGCAGCCTGCGGCCGGGGCCCTGGGAGAGTTCTGCCGGATTCTGGTTGCCCGATTGGAGGTCTTGCGACGGATTCATGACAACTGGTGTTCCTAAATCTCTTTGGTTTTGGGGGCGACAGGGAAATTCTGTTTGAGCGCCTTTTCGTAGTATCTGGCGCGCGTGTTGTTCCCTAGGCGGCGTTCAACCTGAATCCCGACGGTGAGGGCCGTGTAGGAGGTGCCGGGGGTGCGTATGGTTCCCTTATCGAAATAGCGGTCGAGATAGCCCTTGGCCGCCTTGGCGTCGCCCCGCTTGAAGGCGGCTTCGGCCATTTTGACCAATGCCGGTCCGAAGTTCGGATTGGCCCGGATGGCGTCTCGATAGTAGCCTTCCGCCTTCGCGTTGTCCCCGGACGCGGTGGCGCAATTGCCGGCGTTGGTCATGGCCATCCAGGGCGTGGTGTAAAGCGGGTTCTCAAGCGCCTTGTTGAAATAGGTGTCGGCCTCGGCATAGCGTTTCTGCCGGCACTGGAAGGCGGCGTAGGCGCTCAGGATATCCGAGTTTTTGGGGGCGAGATCGACGGCCTTCTCGTAATGATCCATGGCGAGGTCTTCCTTGCCGATTTCCTCGTAGAGGAAGGCGATCCACACCTGGGCGCGCGCGTAGCGCCGGTCCGCGTCGATCGCCTGCTGGGCGCGGCGGAAGGCGACCTCGATCTGGCCGCGCGCATAATATTCCTCGGCCATTCGCACATAGAGTTCGGCTGGGCTGTCCTGGGGATCCAGTCCGAGTTCGTCGTCGTGCTGCTGCGTGCCCAGGCCCGAGCAGGCGCCAAGCAACCAACAGAGGCCGATCACGATCAGCGGTCTTTGAATCAATCTGGACCTCGCATCCAGCGCGATCATCGCAGAGCCTCCATGCGGCCGTCTTCGACCTGGATGCGTCCGAGCCGGCGCGTGCGATCCTCGACGCGTCCGACGAGCTGACCGCAGGCGGCTGAGATCTCGTCGCCGCGCGTCTTGCGCGTCATGGCGAAGATCCCGGCGCGGGTCAGGCGCACGCGGAACGCCTCGATGCGCTCCGGCGGCGAGGTTCCGAAGTCGTTTCCGGGGAAGGGGTTGAACGGAATCAGGTTGAGCTTCGAGGGGACGCCTTCGAGCAGCCGGATCAGCTGCTTGGCGTGGGCGATGCTGTCGTTGACGCCGTCCAGCATGACGTATTCCCAGGTCACCTTGCGGCGTTTGTCGTTGGCGATATAGGCCTTGCAGGCCGGGATGAGCTCCGCCAGCGGATATTTGCGGTTGATCGGTACGAGACGGTCGCGCAGCTCGTCGTTCGGCGCGTGCAGAGAGACGGCGAGCGAGACGTCGCTGACCTCGCGCAGCCGGTAGATGTTGGGGACGATGCCCGAGGTGCTGAGGGTAACGCGCTGCTTGGCCAGCATGTAGGCCAGGTCGTCCTGCATGATGTCCATGGCCTTGACCGCCGCCTCGAAATTGGCGAGCGGTTCGCCCATGCCCATCATCACCACGTTGGTCGGCGCCGAGCCGAGTTGGCGGGCCGCATGCCAGACCTGACCGATGATCTCGGCGACGGTGAGGTTGCGGTTGAAGCCTTGGCTGGCGGTGGCGCAGAAGGCGCAGTCCAGCGCGCAACCGACTTGAGAGGAGACGCAGATGGTGCTGCGCTTGCCCTCGGGGATGAAGACGGTCTCGATACGCTGGCCGTCGGCGAGCTCCATGACCCATTTGGTGGTTCCGTCCTCGGACGGATGATCGGCAATGATGCGCGGCAGATAGATTTCTACCGCGCCGCGCAATGCCTCGCGCAACCGCTTGGGCACATCGGTCATGGCGTCATAGTCGGTGACACCATGCTTATGGATCCACTTGAAGAGGTTGCGCCCATGAAAGGCCTTGAAACCGAGGTCGACGACCAGCGCCTCGCAGTCGGCGAGGTCGAGGTCCAGCAGATTCGGCCTGGTTTCGTTGGCGATCATGGTGTTCCTCGATCAGCGGGTGCGGGGGCAGAGCCCTTCGGGGAAGAAGAAGGCGATCTCGGTGGCTGCGTTCTCGGCAGAGTCGGAGCCGTGTGCCGCGTTCTCGGTGAAGGAGTCGGCGAAGTCGGCGCGGATGGTGCCGGGGGCTGCGTCGGCCGGGTTGGTCGCGCCCATGATCTCACGATTTTTGGCCACGGCGTTCTCGCCTTCCAGCACCTGGACCATGACCGGACCGGAGATCATGAAATCGACCAGTTCGTCGAAGAAGGGCTTGCCCTGATGGATGGCGTAGAAAGCCGACGCTTGCTCACGGCTCATGTGCATCATGCGCGCGGCGACGATGCGCAGTCCGGCCGACTCGAAACGGCCGAGGATGGCGCCGATCGCGTTCTTGGCGACGGCGTTGGGTTTGATGATGGACAGCGTGCACTCGATAGCCATGGTGGCTCCTGCTAAAGGCGTGATTGGTGAGGGGTGGATATAGGGAGGCGAAGGGATCCCCCGTAGAGAAATACGGGTCGTGTGGAAACCATCTGCTTCAGTATAAGTCAACCCATAAGTCTAACGACAGCGGCATGCCCCGGCAATGGGGCGTTGATCGCGTCCGTCAGGTCGATCGGGTTGCGCTTGCGCAAGCGGTTCTTCGTGCCGATCGGCACCTTGGGCGATAATGATCCGCTGCGATTTCAATCCATCGATACATTCGACACCCACCATGCAACATTTCGACGTTTTCAATGGGGATGCAGACGGCCTCTGCGCCCTGCAGCAGCTGCGTTTGGCCGAGCCCCGCGACAGCATGCTCGTGACCGGCCCGAAGCGCGAGATCGACCTGCTCGCACGCGTGCCCTCCGGCGCCGCCGGCAGTGTGACCGTGCTCGATGTTTCGATGGAAAAGAATCGGACCGCCTTGGATCGATTGCTGGCCGAAGGGGTTTCGGTGACCTACTTCGACCATCACTTCCCCGGCGAGATCCCGTCCCATTCCGCGCTATCCACGCATATCGAGACGCTTCCGGACAAGGGAACGAGTCTGTTGGTGGACGACTATCTCGCCGGCCGTCACCGCGCCTGGGCGGTGGTAGGAACCTTCGGTGACAACTTCGAGCGTGCCGCCCGGCGCGCGGTCGAGCCACTGGCGCTGGAGGCGGAGGCGGTCGAACGGCTCCGTCAGCTGGGTATCCTGCTCAACTACAACGGCTATGGGGCCAGGGTCGAGGATCTGCACTACGCGCCCGACGATCTCTTTCGTCGTCTGCAGCCCTATGCCGACCCGCTCGATTTCGTCGCCGAGGATGACGCCTTTCGTGCGTTGCTCGACGGCTATCAGAGCGACATGGCGCAGGTCGGCTCGCTACGAGCGGATTTCGAAGACGACGCACATCGTCTCTTCATCCTGCCGGGCGAGCCCTGGGCTCGGCGTGCCAGCGGAGTCTTCGCCAACGATCTGGCCCAACAGGACCCGGGGCGCGCGCACGCCATCCTGACACGGCTCGCCGATGCCTCCTTCCTGGTGAGCGTTCGGGCGCCGATTACGCGACCGACCGGTGCCGACGACCTCTGTCGTCAGTTCGCGACGGGTGGGGGACGCAAAGCCGCAGCTGGAATCAACCGGCTTCCCGAATCGGACTACGACCGTTTCGTCGATGCCTTCCGGGCTGCGTTTCGGCCCTGATCGCCGTCCGGCCATCATCGGGTTACGGTAACCGGATCCCCGATCTGCAATCGCTCGAAGAAGAATCGGGCGTCCGGCTCTCCGACCCGCACGCATCCATGAGAGTCCGGATAGCCCGGTAGCCAACCTTCGTGCAGAAAGTAGTTGCCGTGGAACTGGATGGCGTAAGGCATCCAGGCCTGCATGCCGAGCTGGTTGGTATAGCGCGAGGAGACCTTGTCCTCGTCCTTGCTCAGCACTGCGAACTGTCCGGTGGGGGTCGGAGATCCGGCCGCACCGGAGGAGATGGGGCCGGTACGGACGGTTTCGCCGTCCTCCGAGTATTTAAAGGTTTGATCCGCGAGCGAGATCACCAAGGCGCGTTTTTTGACGGTGGAGGGATCCGCCGCCGGCTCGCTCGTGGTGTCCGTTGGGCTGGACGGCTGGCGGTCTTGAGCGGGTTGCTCAGTCTGCTGGACGGCGGCTTCGGGAGGCTGTCTCTCCGGGGCGCGGCGCTCGGGAGCGCCGGCGCAGGCGGCGAGGATCAGCGGTAGGAGGATGACGGCGAGCGGGGCTTTGCATCGGGGCATGGCGCTCCCTCTGAACGACAACGGATGATCTGACTATAGTCCGGCGTCGGCCCTTGGGGGCGCGATGGGTCAGTCCTCCGTGGTGACCAGGATGCGTCCCATCCCCGGAGCCAGGTCGAACTCGAACGGCGTCGGGAGAAAGTCCATCGTCCATTCCGGTGATAGATCCTTCAGGGCGCGCGGCCGCATAAGGTGGTCGTAGAGATTCTCGACCCGCAGAGACTGACGGTTCCAGGGGTCCTTGTTCAGCGCCAGGAGCGCCTCTTCGTCGCCGTCGGCAAGACGCTTGTGCAGCAGCAGCACCGCCGGATTGGACGTCTCGATCGCCGTGATCGGACCCTCGCTGCTCAAGACCGGATGGCTGTCCTTGATGCGGTT
Organism: Thiorhodococcus fuscus; assembly: GCF_042682685.1. Lineage (NCBI taxonomy): Bacteria > Pseudomonadati > Pseudomonadota > Gammaproteobacteria > Chromatiales > Chromatiaceae > Thiorhodococcus > Thiorhodococcus fuscus. The sequence goes on along the minus strand of NZ_JBHUHX010000047.1, from coordinate 180,774 downwards.
GATCTGGGTGATGAATGGGGTCAGGTCGAGGTTCGGAGACTCCCAGTGGTTCGGCCGGGTGTTGACCACGTCGAGCCGGCCGCGAAATCCGTATTCGAACCCCATGGGGATCATGACGCCGGTCGCGAAGAGCGCGGCGAAGAAATAGCGTTGCCGCATGGCGTGCGGATTGTCGCCCGACTCGCTGAACAGTCGCTCGGTATCGTGGCTCTCCGGAAAGCTGATCGAGGGAACCTGATCGCGGGTTGCCGCATATTGATCGAGCAGCCAGTCGTCGGAGAAATCCCACCATTTGGAACTGTTGAAGATGGCGTCGAATCCGGCCCCTGCGGTGCTGCGCGTCTGCTCGGGCGAGCAGCCCAGCGTTTCGGCGACGAAGACGGTTCGCGGGTGTTTGCGTCGGATCCGCGCGATCAGCGTCTCCCAGGTGGATGTGGGGAGCTGATAGGCCGCGTCGCAGCGAAAGCCCGTGAATCCGAGATCGATCAGATGCTCGACCAGTTCGACGCAATAGTCGAGGAGCGCGTCGCGGTTGCGCGAGTCTGCGTGATCGAACTGAGCCAGATCGCGCCAGACGACGCGGGTGCCGTCTTCCTCGACGCAGAATGGGTTGGCGACCTTCTTTCCGTCGCGCACGAACCAATCGGCGTGCCGTTTCACCAGGGGCGAATCGATCGCGCAGTGATTGATGACCAGATCGATCATGACCGAGAGACCCAGGCATTCGGCCTTTGCAATCATGTCCCGCACCTGGCCGTCCGGCGATCTTGCGGATGTCGGATCGAGAAAGTCGGGATCGATCGCGAAATAGTCGGCGATCGAATAGAGGCTGCCGGAACGGCCGGTGCGCTGGATCGGGTTGACGAAGATCCAGTCGAACCCCATGGCGGCGGCACGGCTCAGGTGCGGATCCCAGTCCCCGAGAGGTCCGGCGAGACGCGGGAAGAGGTTGTATAGCTTCATTGGCAAATGGGGCGCCCTGGTGATTCTGTGTCAGTGTCGAGTGCTGGGCGCGAGGCGCTCAGGCGTCGCGGATATAGTCGTAGATGTTCAGATAATCCTGGCCTGGGATGTTCCACGAATAGTCGGATCGCATGGCGTTCACCATGAGTTCGCGGAAGTGGGTGGGGAAGTCGTTGTAGCAGGCGATGGCGCGGCCCAGTGCCGATTCCAGACCGGGGTTGTCGTAGTCCTTGAAGACGTAGCCGTTGCGTTCGTGCAGCGGGCGCGGCGAATAATCCTTGTCGAAGACGGTATCCGCCAGTCCGCCGACGGCGCGCACTACGGGGATGGTGCCGTAGCGTAGGGCGATAAGCTGGGTCAGTCCGCAGGGCTCGAAGCGACTCGGCACCAGCATCATGTCGGCACCTGCGTAGATGAGGTGCGACAGATCCTCGTCGAATCCGATCTCCAGATGACAGTCCGGGCTGTCGTTCAGCATCTGTTTGAGGCCCCAGAAGTCGGCGTTGATACGTTCGTCGGGGCTCGATCCCAACAGCACGAACTGGGCGCCGCGTTCCAGGGTATGGAAGATGGCGTGACGGACCAGGTCCAGTCCCTTCTGCGGGTCGAGTCTGCCGATGAAGGCGACGATCGCCTTCTCGTTTTCGGCCAGCATCAGACGGTGACGCAGCGCGCGCTTGTTGTCGTATTTGCGCTCGATGGAGTCGAGCCCGTACTGGACTGGGATGTGGCGGTCGATCTCGGGGTTCCAGACGTCGTAGTCGATGCCGTTGATCACGCCGCCGTACTTGATGTGATGGGTGTGCAGGGTGGGCTCCAGCCCGAATCCCTGGCCCTGATCCTTGGTCTCGTAGGCATAGCGGGGCGAGACGGTGGTGACGAAGTTCGAATAGACGATGCCGCCCTTGAGCAGATTCAGTGCCTGGCGGTAGCGCTTGTCGCCCATGCGCGTCTGGTCGAGGAAATGCTCGGGGCGGTGCAGTCCGGTGGCGGTCAGCACCTCCAGGCCGGTGACGCCCTGGTGAGCGAAGTTGTGGATGGTCAGACAGACGCGCGGGTGCGTCATGCCCATCGGTTGGTAGAACTCGTAGAGGAATACGGGGACCAGTGACGTCTGCCAGTCGTGACAGTGGATGATGTCCGGGTGCTTGCCCGACTTCCAGAGAAACTCCATCGCGGCGCGCGAGAAGAAGGCATAACGTAGGATGTCGTCCTTGAAGCCGTAGATGCTGGGACGATTGAAGAAGTTGTCCTGCGAATGGGGCTCGATGAAGAAGCACTTGCGTCCGTGGACGAACCCGAAATAGACGGTGCAGTGGATGGCGGCGCCATACCAGGGCACCCAAAGATCCTTATAGACCTCGTGCAGATCATGGATCTGGTCGTAACGCATGGATGCGTATTTGGGCAGGATGATCTCGACATGGTTGCCGCGAATCGCCAGTTCGCGCGAGAGCCCGAACACCACGTCGGCAAGACCGCCCACCTTCGCCACGCCTGCCAGCTCCGGCGTGATATGGACGATGAAGAGGCTCGGGCGCGCGGGTGGTGCGGGTTCCGGTGCCGGTTGAGGTTCTGGCCCGGCAAGCGGTTCGGGTTCGGTCGCGTTCGGCAGCTCGGCTGGGACGGGCTGTTCCCATCGCTCATTGGTTGGGTTGGGCGCAGTTGGCGACTCGGGGAGCGGCATGACCGATTCGGGCGTCGTCAGCCCTTGGTCGATCAATGCGATCGGTTCTGGGGGCATCTTTAGGGCGGCCGATTCGGTTGCGGATACCAGGGGCGTTTCCGTGTGTGGGGGCGTCTCTGAGGGGGCCGCGAGGGCCTTCGTGTCCGGCAGGGTGTTCCGTGCGGGCTTCTTCTGCTCGGATGGCGTCGGTGTCGGCGGCGTCGCCGCCTCGGGCTTCTTGGGTGCCTTGGCGCGTTTCGGCGCGGTCGTCCGCGAGGATTTGGGCGGGGCTATCTTGGTTTGAGCGCGAGCGGGCGCGTTCGCGTCGGGCGATGATTTCGAACCCTTTGATGCCTCGGAGAGCGTCGAGGCGGTCGGCGCCGCGTCGACCGGTTCGGTTCCGAGCGTCTCGGGTGGATTGAGGGCCTCGCCGCTTACGTCGGGCCGCGTGTTCTGTCTCTGTTTGGATCCAGTCGGCTTCTTCGCCATTCGCTCTATTCCTGCCAGCGCAGTATTCGTTACATGCCGCTCGTTTGGGTGAACCATGGGGCCGAATGTCGGCCCCATGGCCACGATCAATGCATCCTAACTACCCGTTTCCCGTTCATTTTGCAACGCGTAGCCGGCAGGTCGGCGCGTTTCGCGAGTCTTGCGCATCCGTCGCATGACGCTCATCGATTGCCATTGGTCTTGCGGGTGTGCAGCGCGACATTCCAGCGCTCGTCGGTCGCATCCACCGGGATGGCCGTGAGCTCCAGTGTGCCGACCTCGGTGACGGCGGCCTGAAGGCGCACGGCGACCACCTCGCCACGTTTGCGGTTCTGGGCCGGTAGAGTGGTCTGGATCTCTTCCAGTTCCTCCAGCTCGTCCTCCGCCCATTCCTCCAGCAGGTCGCCGACCTGATCGTCGCGCCGCACGGTCGAGCCGAAGAAGCGGAAGCGGACCGGTTCGCCGACCACCAGTCCGAATTCCTGCGGCGGTGCGACCGGGTCGGAGCCTTCTTCCAGGCCGAAGGGGACCAGGCACAGCGCCTGGAGTTCGGGGTCCATACCCGGAATGGCGGGCATGGTGCTCTCGACGCCGACGTAATAGGTATGCGAGGTGCCGCCCCGGATCCGGATGCCGCCGTGCCGACGGACATGGGCGTAGAAGGCTGCGCCGCGTGCGACGGCCAGATCGAGATCGCGGGATTCCAGCAGACGCGCAGCGGGCGCCTCCTCAGCGTCCAGCCACTGATTGAGGATGTCCAGCACGCGCTGGCGCAGTACCGGGGACTTGAAGACGCCGCCATTGAAGAGCACGGCCGTGGGACGGATGAAGTCGGCGTGCTCCGGCTGGTCCAGAAAGCCCGGCAGGTCGTGGGCCGCGCCGGCCTGGCGTCCCAGGAAGGCGGCGAGGTGCCGGGTGACGGCCGGGTCTTGGGCGTAGGGGAGGCCGACCTTGGTCAGTGCGCCGCGCGAGCGGTTGGCTGGGCGGCTGGCCGAGTCCACCTCGGGGAAGAAGCCCTCGATCAGGCTCTTGTGCACCTCGTCGCGGGTGAGCTCGGTGCGGATGCTGCCGCCGATCAGGCGCGAGCCTCGGCTCGGCACCACCACGGGCATGCACTCGAGATCCGGATCGGCCAGCAAGGCCTCCTTGGCCTGACGGCAGCCGTGGGTGAGCGCCTGCAACTGCCAGCGATCCAGCTCGACGCCAGCCTGGGCGAGCTTGTTCTTGAGCAGATAGGCCAGTGCCAGGTCCATGTTGTCGCCGCCGAGCAGGATGTGCTCGCCGACGGCGATGCGGGTCAGCTCCAGCGCGCCCTCGTTCTCGGTGACCGCGATCAGTGAGAGGTCTGTGGTGCCGCCGCCTACGTCGACGACCAGGATGACGTCGCCGACACGCACCTGATTGCGCCAGTCGCCTTGGCTGTCGTTGACCCAGCTGTAAAGCGCGGCCTGGGGCTCTTCCAGCAGAACCAGGTGCTCGATGCCGATGGCCTTGGCCGCCTCGGCGGTCAGCTCGCGTGCGGCTGGGTCGAATGACGCCGGTACCGTGACCGTCACTTCCTGCTGGTCGAGCGGTGCGTGGGGATGCAGTCCGTTCCAGGCGTTACGCAGATGGGCCAGATATTGGACGCTGGCCTCGAAGGGCGAGACGCGTGCGATCTCGTCCGGGGCCCCGGCCGGAAGGATGGGGGCCTTGCGGTCGACATCGGGATGACAGAGCCAGCTCTTGGCGCTGGAAACCAGTCGGATCGGGGTGGTCGATCCTTGGCTGCGCGCCAGTTCTCCGCAGATCCGTGTCGGATCGTCCTGCCAGGGCAGGCCGAGGTCCGACTGCTTGAATTCGTCCTGATGCGGTAGATAGAGGAACGAGGGCAGCAAGGGGCGCGACTCGACCGCCCCGGCGGAGACGAGCTGAGGGATCGACAGCATCGCTTGGACGATGTTTTCGCCCTCGCTCGTGTGCGAATCCACGAAGGAGAGTGCGCAATGCGTGGTGCCTAAGTCGATGCCGATGGCGAAGCGTGGTTGGCTCACAGTTCGACCTCCGCCGCAGCGAGGATGCTCAGATCGTGGCCGCTGGTGATTTGCGGCAGTCGGGTCTCGACCACGCGCCAGCCCCTGTGGACGAGCGCGCCGCTGAAGGGTGGGGTGCCGACGACGTTGCCGGTCGGTCGGATGGCGGCGGCGTCGAAGCCGGCTGCCAGGGTGACGCGGCTACCCTCTGGTTCGTCGCGCACGGGTGCGATCACGAGGCATTCCTGCAGCACGCGCTGGCAGCCCTGATGAATGACCCGAGCGGCTGCGCCGACCTCCTGATCGGAATAGCCCTTGATGTCCTCATGTAGGAAATCGACCAGGCGTCCTTCCTTTTGGAGGAGTCCGAGCAGCAGCAGCGCCGAGTCGGGGGCCGATGCGGAGGGCGGGGTGGCTGCCGGCGCGGCCGGGCGCGACGCGGGATGCGGCTGATCTCCGGCCGCCAGCGCCGCGACCGATTGCGCAAAGCTGGGATCCTTGAACACGCGTCGAAAACAGCGGAAGGCAATGAAGGCCCTTCGAAGGAAGGACGGCGCCCGTGCAGACATGAATGGCTCCTTTTGAAAACTGGGAAAGACGTGGAACGAGGGTCGAATGGCGATGTGCGATGGCATCCATGTTAACCCGCCAAGCGGCGCGGCTCGACCTGGATCGTTTGGGCCGAGCGGACGGTTCCAAGCGGCATCCTGGCGCGTGGCATAATCCTGACCCATTTCATCGCTCTCACCCGATGATGATCAATTGGGGTTACCAAGATATGAACCTGGATCCGAGCGAATCGCCGACGTCCGAGCAACGACACGAAATGATCGAGATCGCGGCCTATTATCTCGCCGAGCGCAGAGGCTTCTCTTCCGAGGGTGCCGAGTCCGATTGGCTCGCTGCCGAGCGTGCGATCGACGCCCTAATCGCCGAGCGTCGGCTCGATTGCTCGATGGAGGGCGAGAGACGCAGCGTGGCCATCCGCAACGCCCTGGTGCTCCAGGGGTCGTGAGGCGAGAGATCGGTTCGATTTGGTGCTGGGTGTGGAAAAAAAGAAGCGCGACAATCGTCGCGCTCTCAAAATTACCACCAAAGGAGGATGGAGGAGTGCACTGGAGCCGCGAAGCTTCAGTACATAATAAGTTTCTTATTTACTTGTCGATTTGTCAACTGCGTGTATTCCATCGCTCATGTTGCGATCCGCGCGCGATCTTCGGCTTGAGGTGATGCCTGCTAGAATGGGCTCCCGGACCTGAGTGTGATGCCGGCGGGCGCAGGTCGCTGACCGAGGTTTCAACTGGCGGCTCAGGCTATCCGGGTTGGTCCGCCAAAGGTTCGATTCCATAGTCTTGGGTTGTGTGTCGAATCGCTGACGCGTCTGTGCGCTATCCAGGGGGCTTGAGTGGACGAACAGTTATTAACGCTCGAAGACTATCTCGCGATTCTGCGGCGACGCAAATGGCAGCTGATCGTGCCGATGCTGCTGTTGTCGGTGATCGCGGTGTTGGCGGCGTTGCTGATTCCGGCGACCTATCGTTCGAGCGCGACGATCCTGATCGAGCGTCAGGAGATCCCCGACGATCTGGTGCGCACCACCGTGACCGGCTATGCCGATCAGCGTATCCAGGTCATCAGCCAGCGTGTGATGACCACGGCCAATCTCAGTAAGCTGATCGAGCGCTACAACCTCTATCCAGAGATCCGTGCCAAAGAGAGCATCAACATGGCGGTCGACGAGATGCGTGAACGCGTCAAGCTCGACATGATCAGCGCCGACGTTATGGACCCGCGTAGCGGCCGCCCTCAAGAGGCCACCATCGCCTTTTCGCTCGCGTTCGAGGACGCCTCGCCGACCGTAGCTCAGAAGGTCACCAGCGAGTTGGTCTCGCTGTTCCTGAGCGAGAATCTGGAGCGGCGCACGGCGGCGGCGAACGAGGCGACGTCCTTCCTCAAGGCCGAGGCCGACCGGCTCGGGCAGCAGATCAGCACGCTCGAAGCGCGTCTAGCGGATTTCAAGGAGAAGAACGGCGACAACCTCCCCGAACTCATGTCGCTCAACCGCGAACTCATGATGCGCACCGAGGAACGGTTGCGCGACAACGCCCAATCCAAACGCACGCTCGAACAACAGGCCATCTATCTGGAGTCCGAGCTGGCTCAGCTCAGCCCGACCGTTGCCGGGTCCGGTGGCGCCAGTTTGGAAGGCTATCTGGAACAGCTCCAGGCGCAGTACGTTCGCATCAAGGAAAAATACTCGCCCGAGCATCCGGATCGGATCCAGATGGAGCGCGAGATCGCATCGTTGCAGCAGATGGCCGGTGATTCGGGCGCTGCCCCAATCGAGGCGCGACTGGCCGATCTGAAAACGGAGCTCGCCTCGCTCCGCAAGCGGTATTCGGACGATCATCCGGATGTCGTTGCGCTCAGGCGCAGCATCGACTCGACCCAATCTCAATTGGCCAAGTCTCGCAAGGCCGCCCGCAACGGCGATACCTTGGCGGCAGCGTCCAACAATCCGGCCTATGTCCAGCTACTTGCCAAGTTGGACTCGACTCGGATCGAAATCGATTCGCTGACCAAGGCGCACGCTCAGCTTGAACAGCAGCTCGCCCAGTACGAAGAACGGATCAAGGCCGCGCCCAAGATCGAGCAGGAATACCGTGCCTTGACCCGCGACTACGAGAACGCCTCGCGCAAATATCAGGAGGTGCGCGAGAAGTCGCTGCAGGCCGAGCTGGCCCAGGCCCTCGAACGGGATCGTAAGGGCGAGCGTTTCTCGCTGATCGAGCCGCCGCTGGTTCCAGAGAAGCCCTTCAAGCCGAATCGTCTGGCGATCATGGTGTTGGGCTTCGTGCTCTCGATCGCCGGTGGGATCGGAAACCTCGCCTTGCGCGAGGGGCTCGACAAGGGGCTGCATGGGCCCCGTGCTATCCAGTCGGTGACCAAGATCCCTGTACTGGCACTGATTCCTCGGATCGACACGGAGCAGGATCGGGAACGCAGGAAGCGGCACCTCATCTATGTGATCGGCAGCAGTTTCGCCGCGCTGGTGTTCGGCGCATTGCTCTTCCACCTCCTGGTGATGCCGCTCGATGTCCTCTGGTTTACCCTGATGCGCAGGCTCGATATTCTGATGCTGTCCGAATCCACCACCTTGGGTGCCGTCCTATGGAACGTTTGAAGAAGGCGATGGAGCGGGCTCGGGCCGAACGCCAGACTGCGCTGGCCGGGTCCGCTGGGCGACAGGAACGGCAGAAGGCCGGCGGCTCGCGCTTCGCCCATCGGACGCAACCCCGCCCGCCGGCCAGTGACGCCAAGGTCGATTACACGCGTACCGCGACCCTTGATGTCGACGCCGATGCCATGCGCGAGCGACGCATCATCCTGGCCGATGGCGTGGATCCGATCGCCGATGCCTACAAGGTGCTGCGAACCCATGTGTTGCAACGCATGCGCGCGAACGGCTGGAAGACATTGGCGGTGACCAGTCCGGGGGTTGGGGATGGCAAGACGATCACCTCGATCAATCTGGCGATCAGTCTTGCCAGGGAGGTCAATCAGACGGTGCTGCTCGTCGACCTGGATCTGCGGCGTCCCTCGATCGGACGCTATTTCAGCGAGGGGCCGACGCAGGGGATCAGCGATCATCTGACGCATGGCGTCGATCTGGCCGATTTGCTCATCAATCCAGGCATCGATCGGCTGGTCGTTCTGCCCGGGAACGACTCATTCACCCATTCGTCCGAGATGCTGTCCTCGCCTCAGGTCGTGCAACTGGTTCGGGAACTCAAGGAGCGCTACGAGGACCGTCTCATCCTGTTCGACATGCCGCCGCTCTTTGCCGGGGACGACGTCATCGCCTTTCTGCCCTATGTGGATGCCGTAATGTTGGTCGTCGAGGACGGCAAGGTCAGCAAATCGGAGTTGGAACAGGCGAATCAGCTTCTCGGCGACAAGCATTTCCTCGGAATCGTGCTCAACAAGGCCGAGCAGGTCGGCGATGTTTCGGGTTACTACTGATCCCTCCGCGCTCGATCGCGTCTGATCGAGCCGCAAACCTATTCGATCGATACCCGCCCGTATGATTCAAGCGTACCTTTTGAGGAGATGACGAGGGTGGCCGAATCCGCGCTACAGATTCTCGACCGCGTCTTCGGTTACGACCGCTTTCGCGGCGCTCAGGCCGAGATCATCGATCAGGTGGTCGGCGGAGGGGACGTCTTGGTTCTGATGCCGACCGGCGGCGGCAAATCGCTGTGCTACCAGATCCCCGCATTGATCCGCCCCGGCATCGGCGTGGTGGTCTCGCCGCTGATTGCGCTCATGCAGGATCAGGTGGACGCCCTGCGTCAGCTGGGCGTGCGAGCGGCCTTTCTGAATTCCTCGCTGGCCCCGGATCAGGCGCGAGCGGTCGAGCAAGACATGCTCGATGGCGTTTTGGACTTGGTCTATGTCGCCCCCGAGCGTTTGATGACGGAGCGCTTTCTGGGCCTGCTCGAACGGGTCGAGATCGCGCTGTTCGCGATCGATGAGGCGCATTGCGTTTCGCAATGGGGACACGATTTCAGGCCCGAATACATCCAGCTCGGCCTGCTCCAGGAGCGTTGGCCTCAGGTGCCCCGGATCGCACTGACCGCGACCGCAGACGCGCCCACGCGCAACGAGATTGTGACGCGTCTGAGCTTGGAGGGCGCGCGCCAGTTCGTCTCCAGCTTCGATCGACCGAACATTCGCTATCGGATCGTCGAGAAGAACGGTCCGCGCCAGCAATTGCTCGCCTTCCTGCGCCGCGAGCATCCGCAGGATGCCGGCATCGTCTACTGTCTGTCGCGGCGTCGAGTCGAGGAGACGGCGGCCTTCCTGCAATCGCACGGCTTCTCGGCGCTGCCCTACCATGCGGGGCTGTCGGCCGATATACGTCGCGAGCACCAGGCCCGTTTCCTGCGGGAGGATGGGCTGGTCATGGTGGCGACCATCGCCTTCGGGATGGGCATCGACAAGCCGGATGTCCGCTTCGTCGCCCACCTGGATCTGCCCAAGAGTCTGGAGTCCTACTATCAGGAGACCGGACGTGCGGGGCGCGACGGTCTTCCGGCCGACGCCTGGATGACCTATGGCCTGGGCGACGTGGTCATGCTGAGGCGGATCATCGAGGACTCCGAGGCCGAGGAGCGTTTCAAGCGGGTCGAGATGCACAAGCTCGACGGCATGCTGGGCTACTGCGAGACCACCGAATGTCGGCGCCAGGTCATGCTCAACTATTTCGGCGAGACCCTGGATGCCCCCTGCGGCAATTGCGATACCTGCCTGGAACCGGTGGAAACCTGGGATGGCACGCTCGCGGCGCGTAAGGCGCTCTCCTGTATCCATCGCACGGGTCAGCGTTTCGGCAGCGCCTACCTGGCCGATGTCCTGCTCGGCAAGGACCTGGAGCGCATCCGGCGTTTCGGTCACGACCAGGTCAGCACCTTCGGTATCGGCAAGGATCTGAGCGCCGACCAGTGGCGCTCGGTCTATCGCCAACTGGTCGCTGCCGGGCTGATCGAGGTCGACATGGAGGGATACGGCGCCTTGAAGCTGACCGAGCGAAGCCGGCCATTGTTGCGCGGCGAGACCAGCATCCGACTGCGTCGCGATCCGGAGCGTCGGAAGGTTTCGGGCGGAGGCCGTTCCTCGACCGCGTTTGCGCCGAGCGATCCGGAGGCGGTCGCCTTGTGGGAGTCGCTGCGGTCCCATCGCCGCGAGTTGGCCCGAGAGCAGAACGTGCCGGCCTATGTCATCTTCAACGATGCGACCCTGCGCGAACTCCTGACCTATCGTCCGCGCCATCTCGACGAGATGGGCTGCATCAGTGGAGTCGGTCAGGCCAAGCTGGAACACTTCGGTGCCAGCTTCTTGCAGGTGCTGGCCGATCACGAGGCTCGGCATGGCCGCCCATCCGCTGTGCCTCGGCTGCCCTCGGCGCCGCGTCGGGTGCCGGCCCGGGACGCCAGCCTGAGCGATACCATTCGGGAGACGCTCGATCTGCTTCGCGAGGGCTTGGATGCAGAGGCGATCGCGGGCCGTCGGGGGCTCAAGCTGACCACCGTCTATACCCATCTCTCGCGCTGTATCGAGGAGGATGAGCTGCGTCTCGAAGAGGTGGTGACGCTCGATGCCGATGAGCGGTGCCAGATCGAGCATGCCTTCGATCAGTTTGCCGAAGGCGCCGTTTCGGCCTTGAAGCCTATCTATGATCTCTTCGAGGGACGTTACGACTACGGTCTGCTGCGATGCATGCGCGCGGGGATGTGTAAGCGGTAGCCTGTGGCTGATTGCGTTGGGCGTGCCGAGCCTCGGGTTCCGTGGGTTGCGGCGAATCCTGCTAGACTCGAAATGTCGATGGCCGACCCTTCCCCCTGACTGCCGCACGACGAGGTCGGATACCCTCTCAGGTTCCCGCCAAGAGGTCTTTCATGCCGCTTTACGAGATGCGCAAATTCGTTGCGCCCGAATTCATCTTCGGTGTTGGATCGCGGAGACGTGCCGGCTATTACGCGCTCAACCTCCAGGCGAGACGTCTGCTGGTGGTGACCGATCCGGGCATCATCGCAGCCGGCTGGATCGACGACCTGATGCCCTCGATCGAGGATATCGGGTTGGAGATCTGCATCTTCAGTGCAATCACTCCCAATCCGCGCGATCACGAGATCATGGCGGGCGTCGACGTCTACCGTCGCGAGGAGTGCGACGTGATCCTCGCCATTGGTGGTGGCAGCGTCATCGACTCCGCGAAGGGTATCGGTATCGTCGTCGGCAACGGCGGGCACATTCTGGACTATGTCGGGGTGGATCGCATCTCGCTGCCGGGGCCGCCGCTCATTTGCATTCCGACGACGGCTGGAACCGCTGCCGACATTTCGCAATTCGCCATCGTCAACGACCTTAAGCGCCGCTGCAAAAGCGCGATCGTGAGCAAGACCGTGGTTCCGGACATCGCGTTGGTGGATCCGGAGGTCACTCTGACCATGGATCACTATCTGACGGCCTGTACCGGGTTCGATGCACTGACCCATGCCATTGAGGCCTTCGTTTCGACGGCCAGTTCGCCGGTGGTCGATATCCATGCACTCGCGGCCATCGCGCTCGTCAGAGACAATCTGCGCCGCGCCGTCTTCGACCCCGATGATCTGGCGGCGCGCGAGAACATGATGCTGGCCAGTCTCCAGGCGGGATTGGCCTTTTCCAACGCCAGCTTGGGGGCGGTGCATGCCATGGCGCACAGCCTGGGCGGCTTTTTGGATCTAGCGCACGGCGAGAGCAATGCGCTGCTGCTCGATCATGTGATTCGGTTCAACTACGCAGCCGCCGAGGAGCGCTACGCGCGTGTCGCGCAGGCTCTGGGGGTTGCGGAGGCGCGGGAATCCAGCGTCTCTCAGCGAGAGGCGCTTCTGGAGGCGTTGCGATCGTTGCGCACCGCTTGCGGTATCGAGGGTGGACTCGCCGAGCGGGGGGTCTCCCGCAGCGATCTCGCCGAGCTGGCGTCGCCCGTGGTCTTCGATGCCTGTATCTTCACCAACCCGCGTCGCGCGGCCCTGGCGGACATCAAGGTCATCTATGCTGAAGCTCTCTGAATTGGACGATGAATTATTGTGGGAGCTTCAGCGCAATCGCATCATCGGGCTCGGTGAGCGCTCGTTCCGCAAGAACTATTATCCGCAGCTGCGTCGCAGCCTCTCGCGGCTCGAACGTTTTCGCGCCCTTCTGGATTGCGCCGGAGAGATGATCCTGCTGGTCGCGCTGCCGAGCGGGCAGGTGATCGATGCCAATGCGGCCGCCGCCGAGCTTTTGGATCTGCCGCTGGATGGTGTGATCGGCCAGTGCCTAGACGTGCTCGGTTTCAGCCATGCCGAGGTCATCCTCGCAGATCTCGTCGGCGAACATGCGTCGGGCAGTTCGCCGTCATTGCATCATGAGGTCAGTCTGCAGGCAGGGGATGCCTCGCGACACCTCGACTTGGTCTGTCGCGTCGCCGATCTCGACGGTGTGCTCTACGGCGTTCTGCTGGGGCGCGACGCGACCCGGCGTGTTGCAGCCGAATCGCGTCTGCGTCTCGCCGCTCGGGTCTTCGCCGATAGCGCCGAAGGCATCTTGGTTGGCGACCGGCGCGGGCGCGTCATCGAGATCAACCATGCCTTCGAGGCCATCACGGGATACGGGCGTGAGGAGGTGATGGGATGGCCGATGCGCGCCTTTGTCAGTTCCAGGCACGATCCAGGATTCTTTCGCTCCGCGCGCCAGGCCTTGAAGGCGGACAATTCCTGGCAGGGCGAACTCTGGAGCCAGCGCAAGAATCGTGAGATCTATCCCGTGTGGCTGTCGCTCAGCCTGATCCGCGATCATCGGGGGCGTGTGCAGAATTGTGTCGCCATGTTCTCCGACATCAGCGAGCGCAAGGAGAGCGAGGCACGTATCCAGCACATGGCGCACCACGATTTTCTGACCGGACTGCCCAACCGTTTTCTGCTGATCGACCGTCTGACGCAGCTTCTGGCGACGGCGCGGCGCGACGGTCGGCGCTTCGCCGTGCTCTTCATCGACCTGGACCGCTTCAAGACGATCAACGACTCGCTCGGGCATCGCGTCGGCGACCGTTTGCTCTGTGCCGTCGGGGAGCGCTTGCGCGCACGGTTACGTACCTCGGATACGGTCGCGCGGCAGGGCGGCGATGAGTTCATCGTGTTGCTCTCGCACATCGAGGGGCCGACCGAGGTGGTGCGCGTCTGCAACATGCTCCTGAGCACCTTGAGCGAGCTCTGTCTGTTCGAGGGGCACGAGATTTCGGTCACGCCTTCGATCGGCGTCGCCATCGGGCCGGATGACGGCACGGACAGCGATACGTTGCTCAAGCATGCCGATCTTGCTATGTATCAGGTGAAACAGCGGGGGAGGAACGATTTCGAGTTCTTCCGCAATGAGATGCGCGTCCACATCACCACTCTGCTGCAACTGGAACGGGACCTGAGGCATGCGGTCGAGCGCGATGAGCTGGAGGTCTTCTACCAGCCTCAGATGGATCTGCGCAGTGGAGGGCTCGCCGCTGTCGAGGCCCTGTTGCGTTGGCATCACCCCGAGCGCGGTCTGGTGCTGCCTGGCGATTTCATCCCGCCGGCCGAGGACTCGCGCCTGATCGTGCCGATTGGCGAATGGGTTCTTCGCGCCGCCTGCCGACAGCTCGCCGCATGGCGTGCCGACCGATGGCCCGAGTTACGCCTGGCGGTCAATCTCTCACCGGTCCAGTTCCAGCAGGCCGGACTGATTGATGTAGTCCGCTCTGCCCTGGATGAGTCGGGCCTGGATCCCAAGGCGCTTGAACTCGAGGTGACCGAGGGTCTGTTGATGGATAACCGGGATATCACGCTGCAGGCGCTCGCGGACTTGAAGGCGATGGGCATTCGACTCTCGATCGACGACTTCGGCACAGGCTACTCGTCGCTGGTCTATCTCAAGCGGTTTCCGGTCGGACAGTTGAAGATCGACCGTTCCTTCGTGCGCGATTTGCTCGAAGACAGGGGAGATGCAGCGATCTGCGAGACCATTATCGCGCTCGCGCGGCATCTGGATCTGGAGGTGGTTGCGGAGGGTGTCGAGCGGATCGAGCAACTCGATTGGCTGCGTGAGGCGGGATGCCATCGTGCCCAGGGTTATCTCCTGGGGCGTCCGATGTCGGCCGATGCGCTTGAGCGACGCCTGTCCGGCGGAGTCGGACTGCTTTCGCTCGGATCCGCATAGCGTGGTATCCACGCCGAGGACCGGTCGGCCCTCGGACGTTCGTTGAGTCCTGTCAGACCTTGCGCGCCTCCATCATGCGCTCGATGATCGGCTGGAGGATGATCTCCATCGCCATTCCCATCTTACCGCCGGGCACCACCATGCTGTTGCGTCGCGACATGAAGGAGTCGTGGATCATCGACAGCAGGTAGGGGAAATCCACCTGCAGTTTTTCTGGATCCTTGAAGCGGATGATGACGAAGCTCTCGTCCGGCGTCGGGATGTCGCGGGCGATGAAGGGATTCGAGGTGTCGACGGTCGGAACGCGCTGGAAGTTGATGTCGGTCAGCGAGAATTGCGGTGTGATATAGCGGATGTAGTCGGGCATGCGGCGCATGATCGTATCGACGATGGCCTCCGCCGAATAGCCGCGCTCCAGATTATCCCGGTGGATCTTCTGGATCCATTCCAGGTTGACGATCGGAACCACTCCGACGCCGAGATCCACATGCTGCGCGATATTGTCCTCTTCGGTGACGATGAGGCCGTGCAGCCCCTCGTAGAAGAGCAGATCCGTGTTGGCCGGAAGTTCCTCCCAGGGGGTGAACTGGCCCGGCTTGAGATCGGTGTCGAGACGGGCGTTGTGCTCCTGTGCCTCGTCGTCGCTGTGGATGTAGTAACGCTGCTTGCCGGTGCCGCTTTCACCGTAGTCGCGGAACAGCTCTTCGAGGAGATCGAAGCGGTTGGCGGCGGGACCGAAGTGGCTGAGGCTGCTGCCTCGCTCCGTGTATTTCGCCATCTCGGCCTTCATCGTCACGCGGTCGTAGCGATGGAAGCTGTCGCCCTCGATAACGGCGGCGCTGATGCCGTCACGATAGAAGATGTGCTCGAAGGCACGCTTGACCGTGGTGGTTCCCGCCCCGGACGATCCGGTAACGGCGACGATCGGATGTTTTTTCGACATGTTGTCTCCCCGTTCTCTTGCTATTATTCGTGTTCTTTGCGTGTATCATTAGATCCCAATGATTGCCTAATATATCATGAACGTCGCGGGCCTAAACCTGTCCTCCGCGCCGTTCCGGTCGGTCGCTTAAGGGGCGTGAAATGGCTTTCGATGTTTCGATCGAGCGGGTTCGGATCGGTCCCGGACTCAGGGCCGGTGTCGTTGCAAATCCCGATCTGCAATCCGCGCTGGTACGCCTGGTCACCTGCGTTCTCGGCGCGGCCTATATCGGTCTCGCGGCCTGGACCCACTACTACCGGATCGATGTCTCGCTCTATCTCACGGTCTTCGGTATCTATCTGTTGACCAGCTTGGCCCTGTTGGTCAGCGTCATCCGGCATCCCGGATGGCGAGTGCGACGCTATCTGGCACTATCGCTCGACGTCATCGTCGTCAGCCTGGCAATCTTGATTACCCGGGATGCCATCAGTCCCTTCTATCTCCTCTATATCCTCATCTTCATCTCGGCCGGCACCCGGTTCGGTCGGGGGCATCTGATCCTGGCGACTTTGGTCGCGGTCGTGGCCTACAACTTCGTGTTGATCCAACTCGACGAATGGGAGCGCCATACCTATGAGGCGGCCTTCTTCCTGGTCCTGCTGGTGTTGCTGCCGCTCTATCAGTCCTCGCTCCTGCGTCAGATCCAGGAGGCCCGCGATCAGGCCCAGCGGGCCAACAAGGCGAAGAGCGACTTTCTGGCCGTCATGACCCACGAGCTGCGCACCCCGCTCACCGGGCTCGTCGGCATGGTGGAGCTGTTGAAGACGACCCGGCTCGACCCGGAGCAGCGCGACCATCTCCGTGATATCGACGCGGCCGCGAATGCGCTTGCCATGCTGATTGGCGACATCCTGGATCTGTCCAAGATCGAGGCGGGCAAATTGGTGCTCGAACGCATCCCCTTCGATCCGCGCGATCTGGTCCGTCAGGTGTGCAGCGTCGTTTCCAGCAAGGCGCTGGAGTCCGGGCTCGAACTCGTGTGCCGCGTGGAGCCCGAGGTGCCGCGATCCGTCATGGGCGACCCCTTACGGGTGCGTCAGATCCTCTTCAATCTCGTGGGGAATGCCATCAAGTTCACGCCACAAGGCCACGTACTGCTGCGCTTGAGTCTAGAGCCGGCTGAGTCCCAGCAGATAAGCGCGTGGCTGCTGTTCGAGATCGTTGACAGCGGTATCGGCATCTCGGCCGGCAAGCTCGACACTCTCTTCGAGCGCTTCACTCAGGTCGATGACTCGACCACGCGCCGTTTCGGCGGCACGGGCCTCGGCACTACGATCGCGCGCGATCTGTCCGCTCTGATGGGCGGTTCGATCGAGGTCGCAAGCGAGGAGGGTAGGGGAAGCCGCTTCTCGGTCCGGCTGCCGCTGGTCGAAGTCGATGACGCGACGTCGGCGCCGGATGTGGATTGGGGGCTTGCCGGATTGCGCGTGTTGGTGATCGAACGCAACGACCTGCAGCGTGCCTGCGTTCAGGATGCCTTGGAGTCGGCCGGCTGTTTGGTCTCGGGTGTGGCCGCGTCCCAGGAGATCGCGCGTGGGTCAGGGGCTTACGATCTGCTCGTCATCGGCGATCCGCCGGCCGGGTGCGATCTCGCGTCGGAGTTGTCCGAGATCCATCGGGCATTGGCTGCCGAGCCGCCTTGTCTCTTGCTCACCTATGCCGGTCGCCGTCCCATTCCTCGCGCCGCTCGTTTGAACTACCTGAGCAAGCCGTTTCTCGCCGAGGATCTGTTGCGAGGCGCCAGTGCATTGATGGGGCGCCTGCCTGAGGGCGTTATGGCTCGGGATCGGGAAATGCAATCGGCCTTGGTCGAGACCGAGTCGGCGGGCACCATCCGGGTCCTGGTGGCCGAGGACAACCCGCTCGCGGCCAAGGTTTTGACCGCCTTTCTCTCCCGGATGGGGTTTCCATACGATCGCTTCAGCGACGGCGAGACCGCTCTGCAGGCAGCGCTGAAGGGCGTCTACGACATCGCGATCGTGGATCTGCACATGCCGAAGCTGGACGGAATCGACTTTGTCCGACGCTATCGGGCCGAGCGCGCCGACCACCCCATGCCGATCGTCGCCCTGACGGCGAGCGCCTCGGAAGAGATCAGGCAGGACTGTCTGGCGGCTGGAATGGAGGGCTTCCTGGTGAAGCCCGTCAGTCCGGAGGCGCTGCGCCAGACGATCGAGCGGTTGGCTCCGGGGTGAGCGGGCAGCTTTCAGCCGTTGGTCGCTCAGCCGGCGGCGGGTTGAGCTGGCTGCGTCGTCGAGGCGGCCGGTTGGGCGCGGCGCAGACCGGAAAGGCGCTTGGCCAGTTTGTCGATGACGTTCTTCAGCGCGATCATCATACCGAGTCCGATGAAGGCGCCCGGCGGGAGGATGGCAATCAACGCGCCCTGATAATCGTCGCTCAGGTGCAAGGTCAGATGCTTGCCGGCTTCGCCCAGCAGAAGGTCGGCCTGGTTGAAAATGGTGCCTAGCCCGACCAGCTCGCGGAGTGCTCCGAGCGAGGTCAGGACCAGCGTGGCGCCGAGTCCGACCGCCAGTCCATCCACCAATGCGCGGTCGACGCTGTTCTTGGAGGCGAAGGCCTCGGCGCGACCGATGATCATGCAATTGACCACGATCAGCGAGATGAAGAGCCCGAGCACCAGGTACATCTCGTAGAAGAAGGCCTGCATGATGAGCTCGACCAGGGTGACGAAGGAGGCGATCACCAGGACGAAGACCGGAATGCGGATCTCTGGCCGGACCAGGTTGCGCACCAGTGAAACGGTGGCGTTCGAGCAGACCAGGACCACGGTCGTCGCCAGTCCCATGCCGAGCCCGTTGGTGGCCGAGGTCGTGGTCGCCAGTAGCGGGCAGAGCCCGAGCAGACCGACGAGCATCTGGTTGTTGCTCCAGACCCCTTCCTCGACGAGCCCGACGTAACCTTGCGAAGCCTTCATCAGCCTTGGCCTCCAGCGATGTGTTTCGGCGTCTCTGCGGCTTGCTCGAACAGCCGGTCGCCTTGTTCTTGGACGTAGATGAGCGTGTTCTTGACCGCGTTCACCACCGACCTCGGGGTGATGGTGGCACCGGTGAATTGGTCGAAGGCCCCGCCGTCACGTTTGACGCCCCATCGGTCCAGCGGCGGATCGTTTAGCGATTTACCTTTGAAGCCGTAGACCCAGTCGGATTTGAGCTCCTCGATTTTATCCCCTAAACCGGGTGTCTCGTGGTGCGAGAGAACCCGCACGCCGCCGAGTGTGCCGTCGTGCATCACGGAGACCAGGAGTCTGATCGGACCTGCATAGCCGTTGGGCACCACGGGCTCCAGGACGACGGCGACGGGGTCTTGTCCGTGACGGACCCGATAGACCTGGGTGGTATCGGTGCCGAGCAGGCTCTTGGCCTCCACCTCGATGTGATCGCGTAGCGGGTCGTTGTCGGAGGCCCCGGCCGGCAGGATGGCGGTGAGCTTGCGCTGCATCGCCTGATATTGGTTGTCGGCGATACGGTCGGTCACCGCCTCGTGTGTCACGGCGACCAGTGCGACGCCACTGACCGCGAAGGCGCCGAGTACGGATCCGGCAAGCAGAATGGTCTTGGTCTTCATCCGCGTTTTCCCCCATGCCCAAAGACGCGTGGTTGGGTGTAGTGGTCGATCATCGGAGCGGCGATGTTGAGCAGCAAGACCGAGAAGGCGATTGCGTCCGGATAGCCGCCCCAGGTGCGGATCACGTAGACGAGCGCGCCGATGCTGGCCCCGAAGATGATCTGTCCCCGTGTGGTGGTGCAGGCGGTGACCGGATCCGTCGCGATGAAGAAGGCGCCGAGGATGGCCGCCCCGCTGAATAGATGGAAGGCCGGGAAGGGGTGAGTCTGTGGCTCGATGGCCCAGAAGAGGGTGGCGCAGACCAGCAGGCTCGACAGCAGGGACGCCGGAATGTGCCAGGTGATGATCCGCTTCCACAGCAGATAGAGTCCGCCGAGCAGGAACCAGCCCGCGATCCATTCCCAGCCGCGTCCGCCGAAGGCGCCCCATAGCGGGCTCTGACGGATCTCATCCATGGTCAGGTCGCGATCCAATTTACCGCGCATCTCGTCGAGCGGGGTGGCCGAGGTCACGGCATCCCAGCTCAGACCCTGAGGGAGGGATCCGTCCAGGATGATTCGCAGCGACTCCGTGAAGGATAGATGGTGCTCGGCCAGCATGGTTGGTGTCAGCCAGTTGGTCATGGCGACCGGATAGGACACCAACAGGAAGACGTAGGCGGCCATGGCTGGATTGAAGGGGTTGTAGCCCATGCCGCCGTAGAGCTGCTTGACCAGTACGATGGCGAACAGCATGCCCAGGAGCGTCATCCACCAGGGCAGGATGGGCGGCACCGAGATGGCGAAGAGCACGGCGGTGACCACGGCGCTCAGATCGGCGATGGCCGGGAGCGGCGAGCGTCCCCGTGCCAGGATGACGGTGCATTCGGCGGCTACGGCGAAGGTTGCGGCGAGCAGGATATTGATCAGCAGCCCCCAGCCGAAGAACCAGATCATGGCAAGGATGCCCGGCACTAGGGCCAGCAGGACCTGCAGCATGATGCTGTCGACCCGGTTGACGCGTGCGACGTGGGGAGAGGAGGCGATGAATGTCTTCATGGATTCAACGGAGGGCATCGTCGGCGAATGGGCTCTGTATCACCGGAAAGTCAGTGGGATCCTGGGGGCGTTCCGCGTATCCGGCCGCCCGGGTCTCAGGAGTCGCTTGCGGTTTCGGTTTGCGAGGCGGCGCTGGCCTGCTGCTTCGCCGCCGTGTCTGGCTTGGCCTGGGCCTTGGCGGCAAGCGCCTCCTTCTGCTTGCGCAGCTTGGCCTGACGTTCCTGCTCCTGGCGCTCCAATCGGGCCTGCTTGGCCGCGTGTCTGGCGCGTGCTTGCTCGGATTTGCGTTTTTCCTGCTCGCGTGACCAGATCTCGGTCTTGGCGTAGCGATAGTACTGAACCAGCGGGATGTGGCTCGGGCATACCTGGGCGCAGCAGCCGCATTCGATGCAGTCGAACAGGTTGTAGTCCTGCACCCGATCCAGGTCCTTGGCGCGTGCATGCCAGTAAATTTGCTGCGGCAGCAGATTGGCCGGGCAGGCCTGGGCGCAGCGTCCGCAGCGGATGCAGGCGAGCGCGGGACCCGGGGCCGGACTTTCCTCCGGAGTGAGCGCCAGGATGCAGTTGGTCGCCTTGGTGATCGGGGTGTCGGCGTCACGTAGCGCGAAGCCCATCATGGGGCCGCCGCACACCAGTTTGCGGGGTGTTTCTCGATAGCCGCCGCAGTGCGCGATCAGGTCGGAGGCCGGGGTCCCGATCGGGACCTCCAGGTTGCGTGGATTGGCGATGGCCCGGCCGGTCACCGTGACCACGCGCGAGACGAGCGGGCGACCTTCCAGCACGGCGTCAGCAACGGCCGCAGCCGTGCCCACGTTTTGACAGACGATGCCCAGCTGGGCCGGAATGCCCTTGGTCGGAACCTCCTTGCCGGTCAGGATGCGGATCAGCTGCTTCTCGCCGCCGCTCGGATAGAGCGTCGGGATGGGCACGATTTCCGTATAGGCGTGCATGTCGGTCTCGGCCAGTGCGAGCCGCATTTCCTCGATCGCCTCGGGCTTGTTGTCCTCGATCCCGATCAGCACCTGCTTGACCCCGAGCAGGTGATGCATGATGCGCACCCCCTCGAGGATGTGCCCCGAGCGTTCGCGCATGAGGCGGTCGTCGCAGCTGATATAGGGCTCGCATTCGGCCCCATTGATAATCAGGGTATGGATGTGGCGGTCCGTGCCCGGGCTCAGCTTGACGCTGGTCGGGAAGGAGGCTCCGCCCATTCCGACCACACCGGCCCAGCGGATGCGTTCGCGGATAAGCTCCGGATCGAGCTGCGGATAGTCGGTCAGAGGGGGAGGCAGCTCGGCCCAGGCGTCTTCGCCATCGGTCTCAATGATAGCGCAGGGGGCCGTCAGCCCCGAGGGGTGCGGGATCGGATGCGACTCGATCGCGATCAGTGTTCCGGAGCTCGGTGCATGCACGGGGGCGCTCACCAGCCCGGTGGGTTCGGCGATCATCTGGCCCTTCAGAACCCGCTCGCCGACCGCGACGATCGCTCGGCCCGGGGCACCGATGTGCTGCTGAAGCGGAACGACGAGACGAGACGGAAGCGTGATGGGCGCGATGGGCGCGCCATTCGACAGGGATTTCTCGTCCGGGATGTGAATGCCGCCGTGGAAGGTCCAAAGACGGCGGTTCGCGATCAGTGAATGTGCAACGGCCAATCGGGTTTCCTCGCGTCAGGCGGCGGCGCGTTCGGGCTGGGGCTCGGTGGTCTCTTTGAGCGAGTTGCTCGGGAAGGGCCAGCGCCAGCCGGAGATCTCCTCGGTGACCGGAACCATGCTGATGCAGTTCACCGGACAAGGCGGCAGACAGAGTTCGCAGCCGGTGCATTCCTTCGAGAGGATGCCGTGCAGCTGCTTGGCCGCGCCGACGATGGCGTCCACCGGACAATTTTGCAGACACAGAGTGCAGCCGATGCAGCGCTCGGGGTCGATGAAGGCGACCGCAGGCAGCTTCTCCTCGGCGTCCAGTGCCACCGGCTCGCGCCCGAGTAGATCTGCCATCGCCAGGATGGTCGCCTCGCCGCCTGGGGCGCATTTGTTGATGTCGTCATCGCCGCGTGCGACCGCCTCGGCATAGGGTCGACAGCCTGGGTGTCCGCATTGTCCGCATTGGGTCTGCGGCAGCAGGCTGTCGATCTGGTCGGCGATGGGATCGCCCTCGACGTGGAAGCGGATCGCCGAATAGCCGAGCATCAGCCCGAACAGGACGGCTAGTGCGGAGATAGCCAGGATAGCGGTCAGCATGAAACGTGGCCTCAGTTCGCGACCAGTCCGGCGAAGCCCATGAAGGCGAGCGACATGAGTCCGGCGGTGATCAGGGCGATCGCGCTGCCCTGGAAGGGCTCTGGCACATCGGCGACGGCCACTCGCTCGCGGATCGCGGCGAACAGCGTCAGCACGAGCGAGAAGCCGATCGCGGCGCCGAAACCATAGAGCGCCGATTCGACCAGGGTGTGCTGCGACTGCTGATTGAGCAGGGCGACCCCGAGCACGGCGCAATTGGTCGTAATCAGGGGCAGGAAGATGCCCAGCAGCTGATAGAGCACCGGACTGGTCTTGTGCATGACGGTTTCGGTGAACTGGACCACCGAGGCGATCACCAGAATGAAGGCGATGGTGCGCAGATAGCCGATACCCAGGGGTTCGAGCAGATACTGGTTGACCACCCAGGTGATAACGGATGAGAGCGTCATCACGAAGGTCGTCGCCAGGCCCATTCCGGTCGCCGTTTCCAGTTTTTTGGAGACGCCCATGAAGGGGCAGAGTCCGAGAAACTTGACCAGCACGAAGTTGTTGACCAGCACGGTGCCGATCAGGATGAGTGCGTATTCAGTCATGCGGACACAGGCGTGAGTGCGGAGGGCGTTGAGTGGTTGACGATGTCGCTCCGGCGATTCCGCGCGGGGCTGGCCGGATTGCTCAGGACCGCGAAGGATACGCCCAGTGCACCATGGCTACAACCGAGATTCCGTAGGGTTATCCCTGGCGCTACGTGTTTCGTTCGCGATTCCTGCGTTTCTCTCGGAACTCAATGTGTGACCGATTCGGGTGTTTTCTGGCATTGAAAATCGTCAATGGGGATGCGCCAGGTGTCGCTCGGGTCACCCATCCGGCACCGAGGCCGATACCAGGAAAGCGCTCTTAGGCTGGGCGCATCTCAGTGCGGCGGTTTGCGAAAGATGGACGGTCGCACCATGTGCAGATCGGTTCGAATGCCCTGCAGCGACTCGACATGACTGATCAGAAGGTAGCCGCCAGGGGCGATGGACGGGGTCAAGGCATCCAGCACCCGCTGCTTGGTCGGCAGATCGAAATAGATGAGCACATTGCGCAAGAGTACCAGCTCGAAGGTTTGTTGCTGGCTCAGGGGCTGCATCAGATTGTGCTGCAAGAGCCGCACCCGCCCCTTGAGCCTGGGGTCGATCAGCAGGTTTCCGGCCTGACTACGGACGCCCTTGAGGCAGTACTTCTCTAGCCATGGCCTCGGTAGACGCTTGGCGCGATCCAATGGATAGAGCGCCCGGCGCGCCTGATCGAGCACCCGCGAGCTGATATCCGTTCCGAGGATGTCCCACTGCCCAAGCCCGAGCCCCTCTGCGAGCGTCATCGCCAAGGTGTAGACCTCCTCGCCCGAAGAACAGGCAGCGCTCCAGGCCCGTAACGGATGTCCATGATAGTCCGGCAGTATTTGCTGAAGAATAAAGTCGAAGTGCGCCGGCTCGCGATAGAAATAGGTCTCGTTGGTGGTCAACAGGTCGATCAGGTGCTGCCGCTCTGCGCCATTGTCCGGTGCGGCGATGCGATCGAGGTATTCTCCGAAGCTGCGCATCCCCAGATGTCTCAGCCGCCGCTGAAGGCGCGCGCTGACCATTTGATGCTTGTGCGGCGCCAGGCTGATGCCGGCCCGCTCGCGGATAAAGGTGCGGAATCGCTCGAATTCGGCCTCTTCGAGCGGAAGGATCTCAGTGCCGCCCTCATCATGCGAGGGCTGGGTGATGGGGGCGGGAGGATCAGGGTTGGGCATCCGAACCGGTACCGGTCGCTTCCTCGCTGAGCATGTGCAGTGCCGCCAGCTCCTGTATGGAGAGCACCTGGTCGACGCTGAGAATGATGACGAAGGCGTCCTCCACGCACCCCATGGCTGCGATGAAGTCCGTGCGGATCTCCGAGCCAAACGCTGGCGGTGGTCTGATGTCCTCGCGCGGGATGTCGAGGATGTTCTTGACCTCGTCGACCAGCATGCCGAGCGCGTGCCCTTCCTCGCCCATATGCACCTCCACGAGAACGATGCAGCTGCGCTTGGTCAGGGTGATGCGACCGCGTCCCAGCCGTGCGCCCAGGTCGATCACGGGCACCACGCTGCCGCGTAGGTTGATCACTCCGCGGATGTAGTCCGGGGTCATGGGGACGCGGGTGATCGCCGGGGTTTCGATGATCTCCTTGACAGCCTCGATCGACATCGCCAGACGTTCGTCGGCAACGTTGAAGGCAAGGTATTGGCCGGCCTCGTCGGCGCTCTGCTTTGGCTCGGCCCCGGTCTTGCTTACCACGAGCTCGCCCATTTTTCCCTCCGCTCAAAAGCGCTCGAAGTCTTTATGTTCGAAGTCGTCGAGGTCGACCGATGACTCGCCAGCGTCCTTGATCCTGTGCCAGTCATCCGGCTTGTTCGCGGCGCGTGGTGCTGCGCTGCGGGCAACACGCATGGATGATGAGGTGCTGGTGTGGAAGAAGGACATGGTCTGCTGAAGCTGGCTGGCCTGTCCGTTGAGCTCTTCGGCCGTGGCGGCCAGCTCCTCGGAGGAGGAGGCGTTCTGCTGGGTCGCCTTGTCGAGCTGGCTCATGGCGTCGTTGATCTGACCGATGCCGGCGGCCTGCTCGCCGGAGGCGGCGGTGATCTCTTCGATGAGGTCGGCGGTCTTGATAATGTTGGGGACCATTTCTTCAAGCAGTTTGCCGGCCTCTTCGGCAATGGCGACGCTGCCGGTGGCGAGCTTGTTGATCTCCTGGGCGGTTACGCCGCTGTTTTCGGCGAGCTTGCGCACCTCGGCGGCGACCACGGTGAAGCCCTTGCCGTGCTCGCCGGCCCGTGCGGCCTCGATCGCGGCGTTGAGCGCCAGCAGATTGGTCTTGTAGGCGATGTCTTCGATCAGACCAATTTTGCTGGCGATCTCCTTCATGGCGCTGACCGTGCGCGCGACGGCCTCGCCACCCCGGCGCGCCTCGTCCGCCGAACTCTTGGCGATACCGTTGGTCACCCGGGCGTTCTCGGTGTTCTGCTGTACCGAGGCGTTGAGCTGCTCGATGCTCGCTGTGGTTTCCTCGACGCTCGCTGCCTGCTCGGTCGCCCCCTGGCTCAGAGACTGCGCCGTCGCGCTGACCTCGCTCGATGCCGAGGAGAGGTTGTCCGCACCGCTTCGCACCTCGCCGACGATTTGGCTCAGTCGCTGGACCATGGCGAACATGTCCTTGTAGACGCCGCGCAGATTCGTTTGGTCGAATGTGATAGCGAGGTCGCCTTTGGCGACCTGACGCGTCACATCGGCGATCACGGCCGGGTCTTTCCCCAGTTGGTCCATGACGGCGCGGATGATCCACCAGGCGATGAAGATTCCACCCAGGATGGCAATCAAGGAGAGGCCGCTGATGACGGCCTCGCCCCTGTCGTTGGAGGCGTGGAGCGCGGGGCCAAGCGCATCCTGCTCGGCCTTGTAAGAGAGCTTGATTTCTTCGATATTGGCGGCGAACTGTACCCCCAGGACCTCCAGGGTATCGGTGACCACCTGATTGCGTTCGCGCGTCAATTGAATCAGGCGATCGAAGGCGGCTTTGTACTCGCCCTTGAGTCGCTGCGTTTCCTCAAGCCGCCGCCGGCGCTGCGGGTCCTGCGCAGAGGCTTCCATTTCCGCTAAGTTGTTGTCGAGCGATTGCCATTCAGTGCCGACGCGGTCCGCCGATTCCTGCGTATTGCCATCGATGAATTTCATCACATAGACGCGGGCCAGGAGCAAATTGCGTAGGCTGCGACTGGCCTTGAGCACGGCGCCCGTGTCGCCGTCACGGTTGGCGGTCTCCAGGATCTGCGTCAGGTTCTGCTCCAGCGCCTTGCCGGTCGCCGAGAGGGCATCACGTGCGAGCTTGTCGACCTCCTCGGTGTGCTCGACGACCTGATCGAAGGTTTTGGCATAAGTCTGGATCGCTTCCAGTGCCGCCTGGATCTTGGCCTGCCGCTCCGGATTCTGGATGAGCGCCTGGGTTTCCCTGAGCCGCTTCTCGCCAGCCGCCAGGTCGTCCTTGAACGCCTGCTTGTCCTTTTCGCTGTGGGTCTGGAGGTAGCCTTTGACCTGGATGCGCGCCATCAGCATATGAGTCTGCGCCTCGCCCATGGCATTCGACCGAATGGCCTTGCTGCGATACTCGCTGAACCCAGTCGAGGCGCCGTCGATGGTCACGAAGGACATGCCGGCAACCGTGATCAGCAACACCAGAACGATGCCGAATCCCAGCATCAGCTTTTTGGCCATGGTCATTGAGCGAAACATTGCGTTCTCCTCCTGAGCCTCTGATTTTGTCTAGTAATCAAAATTACATCTGACACTCTCGCGCGTGAGCGCCCGCCGTGTGCGCAATGGCCGCCAACTCGGACACACCCGAGATCGGGGCGGTGTCCTCCGTTTTCAGGATGGTCGAACCAGCCAGGCTGCGCAGGCGCTCGAAGACCTTGCGCAGTGGCTTGATGACGGCTTCTAGGCGATGTCCATCGATAGTGTATACCGGCAATGTTTATACCGAGCGGCGTGCATCGGGTTCCATCTGCCGGGTCGTCTCGGCAGTCACGTCACGTCGCTTCGCGATGCGGTTTCAGTCTTCCTCGGAAGGGGACCTCGATCCGGCGCTATTTGGTATGAGCCTTTCCGGAAATCGCCTTCAACCGCCTTATTTGACCTTCATCCCAGGCTCCGCGCCCGAGTCGGGGTTTAGGATGAAGAGATCCTTGCCGCCCGGTCCGGCGGCCAAGACCATTCCCTCCGAGACTCCGAAACGCATCTTGCGTGGCGCCAGGTTGGCGACCATGACCGTCAGGCGTCCCTCCAGATCCTTGGGGTCGTAGGCCGAGCGGATACCGGCGAAGACGTTGCGGGTCTCGCCGCCCAGGTCGAGCGTGAGCTGCAGCAGCTTGTCGGCGCCCTCGACCCGTTTGGCCTCGCGGATGAGCGCCACGCGCAGGTCGGTCTTGGCGAAGGTCTCGTAGTCCACCACCTCGGCGATGGGATCGCGGGTCAGGTGCAGGTTGGGCTCCGAAGTAGTGACTGGTGTGCCGGCCGCCGCGCTCAGATCCTCTTTGGATGCCTCCAGCATGGCCTCGATCTGCTTGGGGTCGACGCGGGTCATCAGCGGTTTGAAGCGGTCGATCTCATGCCCCAGAAGCGGCTCTGCGAGTGCGTCCCAGGTGAGCGGTTCGATGCGCAGGAAGGCCTCCGAGTCGGCGGCCGTGCCCGGCAGGATGGGGCGCAGATAGCCGACCAGGACGCGGAAGAGGTTGATGCCCATGGAGCAGATGTCCTGCAGCTCGGCATCGCGCCCTTCCTGCTTGGCGATCACCCAGGGGGCCTTCTCGTCGATGTACTGGTTGGCGCGGTCGGCCAGGGCCATGATCTCGCGCACCGCGCGGCTGAACTCGCGCCGCTCGTAGGCGGCGGCGATGGACTCGCCGGCGGCGATGAAGTCGGCGAAGAGCTGGGGCTCGGCCAGGCTCGCGGACAGACGGCCGTCGAAGCGCTTGCCGATGAATCCGGCGCAGCGGCTGGCGATGTTGACCACCTTGCCGACCAGATCGGCGTTCACCCGCGCCGCGAAGTCCTCCAGGTTGAGGTCGATGTCGTCGACGCCCGAGCCCAGCTTGGCCGCGAAGTAGTAGCGCAGATATTCGGGATTCAGGTGGTCCAGATAGGTGCGGGCCTTGATGAAGGTGCCGCGCGACTTGGACATCTTCTGGCCGTCGACCGTGAGGAAGCCGTGGGCGAAGATGGCGCTCGGGGTGCGGAACCCGGCCCCGTGGAGCATGGCCGGGAAGAAGAGTGCGTGGAAATAGATGATGTCCTTGCCGATGAAATGGTAGAGCTCGGCATCCGAGTCCTGGCCCCAGAAGCGGTCGAAGTCCAGCCCCTCGGTCTTGTCGCAGAGGTTCTGGAAGCTGGCCATGTAGCCGATCGGGGCGTCGAGCCAGACGTAGAAGAATTTGCCCGGATGGTCCGGGATCTCGAAGCCGAAATAGGGCGCGTCGCGCGAGATGTCCCACTCCTGGAGTCCGGCGTCGAACCATTCGTCGAGCTTGTTGGCGACCTCCTTCTGCAGACCGCCGCCGCGGGTCCAGCCCTTGAGCATCTCCTCGAAGTCGCCCAGCCTGA
The DNA here is from genome assembly GCF_042682685.1 of Thiorhodococcus fuscus. Classification (NCBI taxonomy): domain Bacteria; kingdom Pseudomonadati; phylum Pseudomonadota; class Gammaproteobacteria; order Chromatiales; family Chromatiaceae; genus Thiorhodococcus; species Thiorhodococcus fuscus. Next base: position 151,865 of record NZ_JBHUHX010000047.1, on the reverse strand, counting down.
AGAAATAGTGGTCCGATTCGCGCTGTTCGGGCACGGCGCCCGAGACCGCCGAGCGCGGGTTCTTGAGATCGGCCGGGGAGTAGCTGGCGCCGCAGGCCTCGCAGTTGTCCCCGTACTGATCGGGGGCGCCGCACTTGGGGCACTCGCCCTTGATGAAGCGGTCCGGCAGGAACATCCGCTCGACCGGATCGTAGGCCTGGGTGATGGTCCGCTTGGCGATGTGCCCGGCGTCGCGGTTGCGCTCGTAGATGAGGGCCGAGTAGTGCTGGTTCTCGGTCGAGTGGGTCGAATGGTAATTGTCGAAGCCGACGCGGAAGGCGGCGAAGTCGGCCTGGTGCTCCTCGGCGACGCGCGCGATTAGATCCTCGGGCGCGATGCCCTCCTGGCGGGCGCGCAGCATGATGGGGGTGCCGTGGGCGTCGTCGGCGCAGACGAACCAGCAGTTGTGGCCGCGCATCTTCTGAAAGCGCGCCCAGATGTCGGTCTGGATGTATTCGACCAGATGACCGATATGGATGGGGCCGTTGGCGTAGGGCAGGGCGCTGGTGATGAGGATGTCGCGGGGCTGGCTCATGGAAGTGCTCGGATGATCTCGACCAAATTGGCGAAGTATCTCATGAGCGGCGATTCGGCGGCGACGTTGGCGAGCGGCGGGACGATGAGCCCCTGTCCTTCGCTCAAATCGATCAGTAAGATTTATTGGGCTATAACGCGAGCTTTGTCCTGGCGACCTCTTTATACTTCGCGGGACGTCCATGGACCATCAAGGATCTAAGGTATCGCCCATGCTCGCGCTCGAAGCGGAATCCATCGAAATCATCCGCGAGGCCGTCGCGACGGCACGCAATCCCGTGATGCTCTACTCCATCGGCAAGGACTCGTCGGTGATGCTGCATCTGACCCGCAAGGCGTTCCATCCCGCGCCGCCGCCCTTTCCGCTGATGCATGTGGACACCGGCTGGAAGTTTCGCGCCATGTACGCCCATCGCGAGCGCATGGTGGCCGAGAGCGGCATGAAGCTGATCCGCTATACCAACCCCCAGGGCGTGGCCGAAGGCGTGGGTCCCTTCACCCACGGCAGCAACTATCACACCGACCTGATGAAGACCCAGGCGCTCAAACAGGCGCTCGACGCCCACGGATTCGACGTGGTCTTCGGTGGGGCGCGGCGCGACGAGGAGAAGAGTCGGGCCAAGGAGCGCATCTTCTCCTTTCGCGCGCCTGGACACCGCTGGGATCCCAAGGCGCAGCGTCCCGAGTTGTGGAACCTCTATAACACGCGCATCCGTGAGGGCGAGACGATCCGGGTGTTTCCGCTTTCGAACTGGACCGAGTTGGACATCTGGCATTACATCCACTCAGAGAACATTCCGATCGTGCCGCTCTATCTGGCTGCCGAGCGTCCGGTCGTGCGCCGGGGCGGGCAGTGGATCATGGTCGACGACGATCGCTTTCCCTTCGCCGAGGGCGAGCGGGCGGAGATGCGCCGGGTGCGTTTCCGCACGCTCGGCTGCTGGCCGCTGACGGCGGCCATCGAGAGCGATGCCGACACCCTGGAGGCGGTGATCGCCGAGACCCTGAACGCGCGCGACTCGGAGCGTCAGGGGCGTCTCATCGATAGCGACGAGCCGGGTTCGATGGAGAAGAAGAAGCAGGAGGGCTATTTCTGATGACGACGCTACAGGCCACGGACATCTCCAGCTTCATCGCCGGTCAGCACGGCAAGGAGACGCTGCGCTTCATCACCTGCGGCAGCGTCGACGACGGCAAGAGCACCCTGATCGGACGTCTGCTGTTCGAGAGCAAGAGCATCTTCGACGACCAGCTCCAGGCGCTTGAGACCGAGTCGCGTCAGTACGGCACCCAGGGCGAGAAGGTCGATCTGGCGCTGCTGGTCGATGGGCTGCAGGCCGAGCGCGAGCAGGGCATCACCATCGACGTCGCCTACCGCTTCTTCGCCACCGACCGCCGCCGCTATATCGTGGCCGACACGCCCGGTCACGAGCAGTACACGCGCAACATGGCGACCGGCGCCTCGACCGCCGATCTGGCGGTGATTCTGATCGACGCACGCAAGGGCGTGCTGACCCAGACGCGTCGTCACACCCGCATCGCCGCCATGATGGGCATCCGGCATGTCGTGCTGGCGATCAACAAGATGGATCTGATCGACTGCGATCGCCCGCGTTTCGAGGCCATCGTCGCCGACTATCGCGCCTTTGCCGACGGGCTCGGCTTCGCCAGCCTTCAGCCGATTCCGGTTTCGGGGCTGGAGGGCGACAATGTCCTGCATCCCAGCGCGCGCATGTCCTGGTACTCCGGGCCGACCCTGATGGGCTATCTGGATCAGGTCGATGTCGGTCGCGAGGGCGAGCGTTCCGCCTTCCGTCTTCCGGTGCAGTGGGTGAATCGGCCCAACCTCGATTTTCGCGGTTTCTGCGGACGTATCGCCGAGGGACGCATCGGCGTCGGCGCGGCGGTTCGGGTGCTGCCCTCGGGGACGGTGACGCGGGTCAAGGAGGTCTGGCTCGGCTTCGACCGGGTCGATGAGGCGGGGCAGGGCGATGCCGTCACGCTGACGCTCGCCGACGAGGTCGATGCCAGCCGGGGCGACGTGCTGGTGGCCGCCGAGGCCCCGGCCGAGGTCGCCGATCAGTTCGAGGCGCGACTGTTGTGGATGGCCGAGCACCTGATGTCGCCGGGTCGGCAATATCTGATGAAGCTCGCCTGTCGCGAGGTCACGGCCACCGTCACCGAGATCAAGTATCGCGAGGACGTCAACACCGGCGCCCATCTGGCGGCCAAGACGCTCGGGCTCAACGAGATCGCCACGGTCAACCTCTCGACCAGCGCCCCGCTGGTGTTCGAGCCCTATCGGCTCAACCGCACCCTGGGCAGCTTCATCCTCGTCGACAAGCTCAGCTTCGAGACCGTCGGTGCGGGCATGATCGACTTCGCCTTGCGCCGTGCCAGCAACATCCATTGGCAGGCGTTGGAGGTCGATAAGGCGAGCCGTGCGCATCTCAAACACCAGACGCCGCGCTGTCTGTGGTTCACGGGTCTGTCCGGTTCGGGCAAGTCGACGATCGCCAATCTGCTGGAGAAGCGCCTGCATGCCGAAGGGCGTCATACCTATGTGCTCGATGGCGACAACGTGCGTCATGGGCTCAATCGCGATCTCGGTTTCACCGAGGCCGATCGGGTAGAGAACATCCGCCGAGTCGCTGAGGTCGCCAAGCTGATGGTCGATGCCGGATTGATCGTGATGGTCAGCTTCATCTCGCCCTTCGTCGGCGAGCGGCGCATGGCTCGGGATCTTTTCGCGCCCGGCGAGTTCGTCGAGGTCTATGTGGATACCCCGTTCGAGGACTGCGAGCGGCGCGACGTCAAAGGGCTCTATGCCAAGGCGCGCGCCGGTGCGTTGAAGAACTTCACCGGTATCGACAGTCCCTACGAGCCGCCCGAGTGTCCAGAGGTGCATCTGCGCACGGCGGAGCAGGGGATGGAGGACTGCATCGATCGGTTGATGGCGCTCATCGGCGATTCGGCTTCCGGGCACTGATGAGTATGCCGAGCCGGAATGCGTTGATACTGCCTGTGCGGAGACGCGTGCGATGACATGGGATGCCTGGCTCGCGGTGACGGTGGTCGTCTGCGTGATCGGATCGCTGGCGCTCACCCGTTGGTCGGCCGACCTGGTCCTGGTCGGGGGCTTGAGTCTGCTGCTGCTCGCCGGGGTGCTGACCCCGGCCGAGGCGCTGCAGGGGTTCTCCAATGCGGGCATGGTGACGGTCGCCGTGCTCTATGTGGTTGCGGCCGGTCTGCGCGAGACGGGCGCCATCGGCTGGCTGGCGCAGGGCGTGCTGGGACGACCGCGCACCTTGGTGCGCGCCCAGATGCGCCTCATGACGCCGGTCATGGCGATGAGCGCCTTCCTCAACAACACGCCGGTCGTCGCCATGTTTCTGCCGGCGGTCAACGACTGGGCGCGCCGCAACCGCCTGCCGCTCTCGAAGTTGCTCATCCCGCTGAGTTACGCCTCGATTCTGGGCGGGACCTGTACCCTGATCGGCACCAGTACCAATCTGGTCGTGAACGGTCTGATGGGAGCGCACGGTGATCTGCCCACCCTTGGCATGTTCGAGATCGCCTGGGTCGGTCTGCCCTGCGCCCTGGTCGGTATCCTCTATCTGCTGATCGCTGGGCGCTGGCTATTGCCCGATCGCCGTCCGGTGATGAGCGATCTCGACGATCCGCGCGAATACACGGTCGAGATGCTGGTCGAGCCGGCTAGCCCGCTGGTCGGACGCACCATCGAGGAGGCCGGGCTGCGCCATTTGCCGGGCGTCTATCTGCTCGAATTGGAGCGCGATGGCGAGATCCTGCCGGCAATCGCGCCCCATCAGCGGTTGCAGGCGCGCGACCGTCTGGTGTTCGTCGGGGTGGTGGACTCGGTCGTGGATCTGCAGCGGTTTCGCGGTCTGGTGCCGGCCAGCGATCAGGTGTTCAAGCTCGACGTTCCGCGTCCCGAGCGCTTTCTGACCGAGGCGGTGGTCTCGGATACCTGCCCGCTGGTGGGCCAGAGCATTCGCGAGGGTCGCTTTCGCGGGCGCTACGACGCCGCCGTGATCGCCGTGGCCCGCAATGGCGAGCGTCTACCGGGCAAGATCGGCGACATCGTGCTGCGGGCGGGCGACACCCTGCTCATGGAGGCCGATCCCGGTTTCGTCGAGCGCCAGCACAATTCGCGCGACTTCTTCCTGGTCAGCCAGATCCCGGATTCGCATCCGCCGCGCCAGAATCGGGCGCTGATGGCGGTGACCATCCTGATGGGCATGGTGACGCTGGTCGCGCTCGGCTGGCTGCCCATGCTAGAGGCGGCGCTGCTGGCGGCCGGGTTGATGCTGATGACTCGCTGCATCGGTTCCCAGGCCGCGCGGGCGGCGGTCGACTGGAAGGTCCTGATCGCTATCGCCGCCTCCTTCGGGCTCGGGCGGGCGCTGGAGGTCACGGGGGCGGCCGGTTTCATCGCCCAATATCTGGTCCAACTCGCTCAGGGCGACCCCTGGGTCACGCTGGCCGCGATCTATCTGGTGACCATGCTGTTCACCGAGCTCATCACCAACAACGCCGCCGCCGTGCTCATGTTCCCGATCGCGCTTTCGACCTCGCAGACGCTCGGCGTCCATTTCATGCCCTTCGCCGTGGCGATCATGATGGCCGCCTCGGCGAGCTTTTCGACCCCGATCGGCTATCAGACCAACCTCATGGTCTATGGTCCCGGAGGCTATCGCTTCTCGGACTATTTTAAGGTTGGCATCCCGCTCAATCTGCTCATGGCGAGCGTCACGATCAGCCTCGCTCCGCTGGTTTGGGGATTTTGAGTTGGCTTATCCTCGCCGTTTTCGTCTGGATCTTCGGGCGCGAGCGTTCGGCGATCCCGTGTCGATCGCCCCATTTGCGGCTTGGCGTGCTCGCGGCTAATTCCCTTGCTGGAAGGTCGGTTATCTGTGATAGAGTGCGCGATTCAGGGTTGAATTAGCATTCGCTAATGCCAAGCTAGCCACGACCCGACGATCTCTCGCATCGGGCCGGATCCGCACGCCAGTCCAGCGTCGGCAGTGTCTCCGGCCCGATGGAGCGCAAAAACAAGTCAACGGAGTTTTCCTACATGTCTGACATCACCAAAGAAGCCGTCGAAGCGGCGATCAAGGGCTATAAGGAGCCTCATCTCGGGCGCGATCTGGTCGCCGCGCATGCCGTCGAGTCGATCGACATCAATGGCGATGCGGTTCGGGTTCAGGTGCGGTTGGGCTTTCCGGCCCAGGGTGTTCAGCAGCGTATCGCCGACGCGGTGCAGGCGTGCGTCATGGGTGTGCCCGGCGTCGCCACGGCCGAGGTTACGGTCGACTGGGACATCAAGGCCCATTCGGTGCAGAAGTCGCTCAAGCCGATCGACAACGTCAAGAACATCATCGCTGTTGCCTCCGGCAAGGGCGGCGTCGGCAAGTCGACCACCGCCGTCAATCTGGCCCTGGCGCTCGCGGCCGAGGGCGCGCGCGTGGGTCTGTTGGACGCCGACATCTACGGACCCTCGCAGCCGCGCATGCTGGGTATCACCGGCAAGCCCGAGTCCAATGACGGCCGCACCCTGGAGCCCATGAACAGCTACGATCTCCAGGCCATGTCGATCGGTTTCCTGATCGAGGAAGAGACGCCCATGATCTGGCGTGGCCCCATGGTTACCCAGGCGCTGGAGCAGTTGCTCAACGATACCAATTGGTCCGACCTCGACTATCTGGTCATCGACCTGCCGCCGGGTACTGGCGACACCCAGTTGACCCTGGCCCAGAAGGTGCCGGTTTCGGGTGCCATCATCGTCACCACGCCACAGGACATCGCACTGCTCGACGCCCGCAAGGGACTCAAGATGTTCCAGAAGGTCGAGGTGCCGGTGCTCGGCATCGTCGAGAACATGAGCACCCACATCTGTTCCAAGTGCGGCCACGAGGAGCATATCTTCGGTCAGGGAGGCGGTGTCTCGATGTCGGAGCAGTTCGGTGTCGATCTGCTCGGCTCGCTACCGCTGGACATCCACATCCGCGAAGAGACCGATAGCGGCAAGCCGACCGTGGTCGCCCAGCCCGAATCCCGCATCACCGCCATCTACCGCGAGATCGCCCGCAAGACTGCGGCCAAGCTGTCGCTGCAGGCCAAGGACTACGCCTCCAAATTCCCGCGCATCGTCATTCAGAACACCTGAGGCCGGTCGCGCGTCAATCCCACCCGGCGGCGCTCTTGCGGGCGCCGTTCGGGGTTTCGCTGCGCTGCATCCAGGTAAAAAACCGTTGCCTGGGATGCCTTACGGGCGGTTGGTCGTGTGTCGATCGGGTTGAGGATTTTGCGGGCGGCCCTGCCGCGTTGTATGCTCGCGCGTTATTTTTGTGTGAGGCTTCCCGATGGCCATCAAATCCGACCGCTGGATCCGCCGCATGGCCGGACAGGGGATGATCGAACCCTTCGAACCTGCCCAGGTGCGCGAGGGCGATGCTGGGCGTGTGATCTCCTACGGCACGTCGAGCTACGGCTACGACGTGCGCTGCGCCGACGAGTTCAAGATTTTCACCAACATCAACTCGGCGATCGTCGATCCCAAGAATTTCGACTCCAACAGCTTCGTCGATCTCAAGTCCGACGTCTGCATCATTCCCCCAAATTCGTTTGCGCTCGCCCGCACGGTCGAGTATTTCCGCATCCCGCGCAATGTCCTGACCATCTGTCTGGGCAAGAGCACCTATGCGCGCTGCGGCATCATCGTCAACGTGACCCCGCTGGAGCCCGAGTGGGAAGGGCACGTGACCCTGGAGTTTTCCAACACCACGCCACTGCCGGCCAAGATCTACGCCAACGAGGGCGTGGCCCAGATCCTGTTCCTCGAATCGGATGAGGTGTGCGAGACTTCCTATAGAGATCGTGGCGGGAAGTACCAGGGCCAGCGTGGTGTGACCCTGCCCAAGTCCTGAGTGTCGCGGCGCGGTCTGCGCATGGGTTCGGGTTGGCGAGGGGCTCCGCGTCCGTTCGAACCTGACAGGGAATAGCGAGGGGAACCCATGACGTTCGATCGGCCGACCAAGCTCTTCGTCGTTCTCGGTGGATTCTTCGTCTGCAACGCGCTGATCGCCGAGTTTCTCGGCGTCAAGATCTTCGCCTTGGAGGATACGCTGGGGCTCGCCCCGCTCGACTGGGATCTGTTCGGTCAGTCCGGTTCCTTGAACTTCACCGCTGGCGTGCTGCTGTGGCCGGTGGTGTTCATCATGACGGACATCATCAACGAGTATTTCGGCCGGCGCGGGGTCCGTTTTCTCTCCTATCTGACCGTCGGGCTCATCATCTATGCCTTCGGCTTCGCCTATCTGGCGATCAGTCTGGTTCCGGCCGGTTGGTGGGTCGGGATCCAGGCATCGCGGGGCGTGCCGGACATGCAGGCCGCCTACAGCGTCATCTTCGGCCAGGGGATGTGGATCATTGCGGGTTCGGTGATCGCCTTTCTGGTCGGTCAACTGCTCGACGTCATCATCTTCCACCGGATTCGACGCCTGACCGGCGAGCGTTACGTTTGGGCGCGTGCGACCGGATCGACCCTGATTTCGCAGTTCATCGACAGCTTCGTCGTCCTCTATATCGCCTTCGTGCTGGGGCCTCAGAAGTGGTCGATGGAGCTCTTCCTGGCGGTCGGAACCGTCAACTATCTCTATAAGTTCGTCGTCGCCATCGCCCTGACCCCGGTCATCTATCTGGGGCGTTATCTGATTCATGCCTATCTGGGCGACGAGACCGCGCGGGCTCTCGCCAGTCGTGCGGCCGGGCATGGCCGCACGGATTCGTGACGCACATCTAAAAGGCGGACCATTCACGATGATCGCGGTTGGTCTTTGCGCTAGAGTGGTCCAAAGGCTGGATTTACAAGCGAGGTGAGGGCCATGATGGTTTCGAGCGCCTTACAATCGGGGCTCGCCGGCATGTCGGTCGGCATGAATGGCATGAGTCGCAGCGCGGCCGAGATTGCGAGCAGCCAGCAGATGAACGGGACGGCCAGTCGCGACGTCGCCGAGCCGCTCGTGGAGCAGACGCAGAGCCTGCGTCAGGCCGAGGCGTCGACGAAGGTCGTGGGTGCCGCAGACGAGATGCTCGGTACCCTGATCGATGTGATGGCCTGAGTGGCGTTTTCGTTCTTCAGTTTCCGGGCCGGTTCGAATCAGCCGGCTTGAGTCCGTGTCAGTTCCGGAGCCGATGGCCGGCCGCGCTCTTCCGAATGGGCGTGGTTGGCTGCGACCGCAGGATGTCCCTTTCCGCGCCCCTTTTCCACGACCTCCTCGTAGAGTTCGAGCATCCGCTCGGCCAGTACCGGCGACGACCATGAGCGGGCGTGTTCCACCGCCTCTGCCGAGAGCCGCTCGCGGAGCGATCGGTCGGTCAGCAGGCGGATCGCCTTGTTGGCGAAGTCCTCCTCATTTTCCTCGGCGATGAGCGAGCCTCGACCGTCTCCCAAGACCTCTTTCGTGCCCATGACCGCCGTCGAGACGACCGGTACGCCAAGCGCCATGGCTTCGAGCAGGACCAATCCCTGTGTCTCGGTGCGCGAGGCGAAGATGAAGGCCGAGCCGGCGCTATAGCAATCCTCCAGCGAGCCGTCCCGGTCCAGATAACCGGTGAAGAGCGTGTTGTCTGTGAGCCCCAGCTTGGCGGTCAGCCGTTCGAGCGGCTGTTTGGCGGGGCCTTCTCCGGCGATCGCCAGCAGCGCGTTCGGGACCTGTTTCACGACCCGGGCGAAGGAACGCAGGACGAATTCGATGTTCTTCTCGAATGCCAGCCGGCTGACATGGACCAGCATGGGCCGCTCCGGCGGAATGCCGTAGCGCGCGCGGAAGCGGCTGCCGTCGCCCTGGCTGAACTGAACCAGTTCGATCCCAGTCGGAATGACCTGCGCGCGGGTATTGACGCCGTAGTGCGCGAGCACGTCGAGCATCGCCTGCGAGGGTACCGCCAGCGCGTCCACCGCGTTGCACTGGGCGGTCGAGAAATAGCGCGCGGCACCCCGCAGCCAGCGGGATGGAACGAAAGAGACGTAGTGATGCAGGTATTGCTCGAAGAAGGTGTGATAGCTCTCGACGACGGGGATGCCCAATCGCTTCGCCAGTGCCAGACCGGAATAGTGGGCGATGAAGGGGGTTTGAATGTGCAGCAGGTCGAACCCTCGGCTGGCGAGTGAGGCGGTGAGTCCCCGGATTCTGAACGGCTGCAGGATGCGGTCCTCCGGGTCGATCGGCAGGTAGCGCGAGGGTACGCGGATGATCTCGAAAGGTTCTTGCGCGCTACTGCCATAATCGGGCGCGATGAGGGTGACCTCGTGTCCCTTGGCGACGAACTCGCGTGCAAACGTCTGTATCGACGTCGAAACGCCGGTGACGCGAGGAAAATAGACATCCGAGATCATCAGGACGCGCATAGCTGGATTGACCGGCAGCCGAAAAATCCGCTGATGATACCCTCAGCACCTTCCTATTCGCATCCCGATTGAGGTTTTCCGATATGAACCCTGCTTCTTCAATCCCTGTTTTGCGGTTTGCCTGCCTGGCGGTAGCCGTTTTCTGCGTCGCGCCGTCCTGGGCGGAGCGTGCCGAGACGGCTCCGGCGCTTTGGGGATACGGCGTCAAGTCGTGCACCTCGTTCCTGGCCGTGGTGCCTCGCGCGGATATCCCGCCCGAACTGATCGACGAGGAGTATCTGCGCTATCGGGAGTGGCTGTCCGGGATGGTCAGTGGATTGAATTTGGTTACGGGGCGCGATGTGCTGCGGGGCGCCCAGATCGATGCCGCCATGAGTCGTATTCGCGCGACCTGCGAAGACGATCCCGGCGACGACTTCTTCAATGCCAGTCTGCGTTTGGTGCGCTCGCTCGGGCAGCTCAAGGATCGGGCGGTCAATGACAAGTGATCGGTCGCGCTTATTCATGACGCCCGTTCGTCGAGATGTTCCGAATCGTTTGTGTCGAATGGATCTTATTGTCGACGGGCTGTCACGGAATCGTCATTAGTCCTTCATAGAATATGCATGGGTAAAGCAGAGAATATCGGTACCTTTTTTGTACCTATTAGGATTTTCGCTATGAAGAAGACGATGATTGCCGCAGCCGTTGCGTTGGGCGTGGCGTCCATTTCCACGCAGGCGATGGCCCGCGACAGCATTTACATCGTCGGCTCCTCGACGGTATTCCCCTTCTCGACCGCCGTGGCCGAGACCTTCGGTCGGACCACGAGCTTCGCGACGCCCAAGGTCGAGTCGACCGGCTCCGGTGGCGGTCTGAAGCTGTTCTGCGCGGGTGTCGGCGTCGACCATCCGGACATCACCAACGCCTCGCGTCGTATGAAGGGCTCCGAGTTCGACACCTGCCAGGAGAACGGCGTCAAGGACATCACCGAGGTCAAGATCGGGTTCGATGGTATCTCCATCGCCAACTCGAAGGCGGCTGGACGTTACAACCTGACGCTTCGCGAGATCTTCCTGGCCCTGGCCAAGGACATCCCGGACGGCAAGGGCGGCTTCATGGCCAACCCGAACCAGACCTGGCATGACGTCAATCCCGATTTCCCGAACAACAAGATCGAGGTGCTGGGTCCTCCTCCGACATCCGGTACCCGTGACGCCTTCGCCGAGCTGGCGATGGAAGGTGGCTGCAAGACCTTCCCCGAGATCAAGGCGCTGAAGACGACCGACAAGAGCAAATACAAGGCGGTCTGCCACGGTCTCCGTGAGGACGGTGCCTATATCGAGGCTGGCGAGAACGACAACCTGATCGTCCAGAAGCTCGTCGCCAATCACTCGGCGCTCGGCATCTTCGGTTTCAGCTTCCTCGACCAGAATGGCGACAAGGTGCAAGGCTCCAAGATCGAGGGTATCGAGCCGACCTATGACTCGATTTCGGATGGCTCCTATCCGATTTCGCGCTCGCTCTATTTCTATGTGAAGGATGCGCACGTCGGCACCATTCCCGGTATCGAGGAATACATCGCCGAGTTCACCAGCGAGAAGGCCTGGGGTCCCGAGGGTTATCTCGCCGACAAGGGCCTGATCGCTCTGCCCGACGCCGAGCGCGCCAGCGTGGCCAAGGCGGCCAAGGCGCTCACTCCGATGTCAAAGCCCGAGTAATCCGGGCGCCAGTTCCTGCGGGGCAGGGACGCCTCGCCAGTCGCCGATGGCTCCATGGGCCATCGGCTCTTGTCTTTACGTCACCTGGATATCGATGAACGCCTGGACTCTCATTCTTTTGTTGCTTGCAGTTATGGCTGCGGCCTATCACCTGGGCCGCAAGCGCGCCATTTCGGGTGCCGGCGGTATCGCTCAGATCAAGACGCTGCATTCGCTGCCGGTCTATTACGGTCTCTACGCCGCGCTCTGGGCCGGTATCCCCGCGCTGCTGCTGCTGGGGCTCTGGTCGGGGTTTCAGGATCAGATCATCACGGCCCTGGTGTCCTCGTCCCTGCCTCCCGATATCGTGAACGGTTTGTCCGAAGGGCGGCTTGGTCTCTTGATCAACGACATCAAGAATCTCGCCACCGGCAATATCGTGTCCTCGACCGTGACCCCGCAGATTCAAGCGGCGGCGGATCAGTTCGCCCGGCTCGAATGGATCGCAAGCGGTGCCAAGTGGCTGGTGGTACTGGCGGCCGCGATCGCTGGCCTGGCCCTGGCGCTTTCCCATACCGCCCCCAAGATGCGCGCGCGCAACCGCGTGGAGACCATCGTCAAGGGCATCATGATCCTCTTCTCCTCGATCGCGATCCTGACGACCCTGGGTATCCTGTTGTCGGTGGTGTTCGAGTCGCTGCGCTTCTTCCATAGCATCCCGCCATTGGATTTCTTCCTCGGCATCAACTGGAGCCCGCAGATCGCGCTGCGTGCCGATCAGGTCGGCGCATCCGGCGAGTTCGGAGCCATTCCGCTTTTCACCGGGACCCTGATGGTGTCGGCGATTGCCATGCTAGTCGCTGTCCCCATCGGTTTGATGGCGGCCATCTATCTGTCCGAATACGCCTCGCGCAAGGTGCGCGCGTTCGCCAAGCCGGTGATCGAGGTGTTGGCTGGCATCCCCACGGTGGTCTACGGTTTCTTCGCCGCGTTGACCGTAGCTCCGTTCGTGCGCGAGCTGGGCGAATCCGTCGGTCTGCACGTCGCTTCCGAGAGCGCACTGGCGGCGGGGCTGGTGATGGGGGTCATGATCATCCCCTTCGTCTCCTCGCTGTCCGACGACGTCATCAACGCGGTTCCCCAGTCGATGCGCGATGGCTCCTACGCCCTGGGCGCGACCCAGTCCGAGACCATTCGCCGCGTCATCGTGCCGGCGGCCTTGCCCGGAATCGTCGGCGGCATTCTGCTCGCCGTCTCGCGTGCCATCGGTGAGACCATGATCGTGGTGATGGCCGCCGGAATGGCCGCCAATCTCACCGCCAATCCGCTCGACAGCGTCACCACCGTCACGGTGCAGATCGTCACCCTGCTGACCGGCGACCAGGAGTTCGACAGCGCCAAGACCCTGGCGGCCTTCGCATTGGGTCTGACCCTCTTCATGGTAACCCTGGTCCTGAACGTCATCGCCCTGACGATCGTGCGCAAGTATCGAGAGCAATATGACTAACCCATCCACACCTTCGGGTTCCGCCACGCCGAGGCGTGCCGCCGACATCGTCAATGCCTCGCTGAAGCGCCGCTACGCCAAGGAACGTCGCTTCCGCTTGATCGGCGCCACGGCGGTCGGTCTGGGGCTCGCCTTCGTGCTGCTCCTGTTCGGCGACATCATCAGCAAGGGCTATACCGCCTTCCAGCAGACCTATATCCAGCTGCCGGTCACCCTGTCCGAGGAGTTCATCGACCCCGAGGGCACGCGCGATCCGCAGACCCTGGCCCGCGCGGATTACATGACGCCGATTCGTCAGTCGCTACGCCAGTTCTTCCCCGAGGTGAAGGACCGCCGAGTGCGTCGTCAGCTCAACTCCATCATCAGCGTCGGTGCGCCCCAGCTCCTCGCAGAAGAGGTGGTCGCGGATCCGAGCCTCGTCGGGACCACCCAGGACTATTGGATCCTGGTCGATGACGATATCGACATGCTGGTCAAGGGGTACATCGATCGCAATGCCCCCGCAGCCGACCGGCGCGTCAATGATCAGGTCATCGGGTGGATCGACCGTCTGGAGAAGGAGGGGCGGGTCGCCAAACGTTTCAATACCATCTTCTTCACCCATGGCACCTCGCGCGAGCCCGAACTCGCGGGAATCGCCGGGGCGCTGATGGGATCCTTCTACACGCTGGTTCTGGCGCTGACCCTGTCGTTCCCGATCGGCGTCGGCGCGGCGCTCTATCTGGAGGAGTTCGCACCCAAGAATCGCTGGACCGATTTCATCGAGGTCAACATCAATAACCTCGCGGCGGTTCCGTCCATCGTCTTCGGCCTGCTCGGTCTCGCCGTCTTCATCGGCTTTTTCGGCGTGCCGCGCTCGACGCCGCTGGTCGCCGCGCTGGTGCTGACCCTGATGACCCTGCCCATCATCATCATCTCAAGCCGCGCGGCCTTGAAGTCCGTTCCCCCCTCGATCCGCGAGGCGGCGCTGGGCGTGGGCGCCTCCCCCTTGCAGACCCAATTTCATCACGTTCTGCCGCTGGCGATGCCCGGCATGCTGACTGGAACCATCCTGGGCATGGCGCACGCCCTGGGCGAAACGGCCCCGCTGCTCATGATCGGCATGATCGCCTTCATCGTCGACGTTCCGGGCGGCTTCACGGATCCGGCCACCGTGCTTCCGGTGCAGATCTTCCTCTGGGCCGACAGTCCTGAACGCGGATTCGTCGAGCGCACGTCGGCGGCCATCATGGTTCTGCTGGCCTTCCTATTCCTGATGAACCTGGCGGCGGTTCTGCTGCGTCGTCGGTTCGAGCGTCGCTGGTAGCACCGAGCGCCGATACACAGAGTTTCGAGGCTTTAGATTTATGAGCACGGTGGTTGAGGTAATGGAAAAGACGACTGGAGCCATGAGCTCCGCCGAATTGGCGGGCGAGCAGCATTCCAGGGCGACGGTTGGCGATTTTACGGTCGCCGACGCACGTATGACCTGTCGCGATGTAGAGGTCTGGTATGGTCCTAAGAAGGCGATCAAAGGGGTAAGTCTGGATATCGGGAAGAACGAGGTTCTCTCGATGATCGGACCGTCCGGTTGCGGCAAATCCACCTTTCTGCGCTGTCTGAACCGCATGAACGACACCATCGACGGCTGTCGGGTGACGGGCTCCATCCTGTTGGATGGGCAGGACATCTACGACAAGTCGTTGGATCCGGTGCCGTTGCGGGCCCGTGTCGGCATGGTGTTCCAGAAGCCGAATCCCTTTCCCAAGTCGATCTACGAGAACGTCGCCTACGGTCCGAGGATCCACGGTCTGACCAACAACCGGGCCGAGCTCGACGCACTGGTCGAGAGCAGTCTGCGCAAGGCCGGACTTTGGGAGGAGGTCAAGGACCGGCTCGACCAGCCGGGAACCGGGCTCTCCGGCGGTCAGCAGCAGCGTCTCTGCATCGCCCGGACCATCGCCGTCTCGCCTGAGGTCATCCTGATGGACGAGCCCTGCTCGGCGCTCGATCCCATCGCCACGGCGATCGTCGAGGAACTGATCGACGAGCTGCGTTCCCAATACAGCATCGCGATCGTCACCCACTCGATGCAGCAGGCGGCGCGTGTTTCGCAGCGTACCGCCTATTTCCATCTCGGCGATCTGATCGAGATTGGAGAGACCAACGATATCTTTACCAGCCCCAAGCACAGGTTGACCGAGGACTACATCACCGGGCGCTTCGGGTGAGCATTGCGGGGCGGAGCTGAAATGACTGATTCAAATCCTCCCAGAGTCGCCTCCGACCTTGCCGGCGGGCATACCGTGCGTCGCTATGACGAGGAGCTCGCCAAGCTGCGCGCCATCATCCTGGAGATGGGCGAGCATGTGGTCGGACAGGCCCGATCCGCCGTAATGGCGCTGGTGGATCGCGATGACAGTCAGGCCTATCGGGTTCTGGATCGCGAGCCGCAGATCGACTATCTGTCCCTGGACGCCGACGAAGAGGTCTTCCGCGTCATCGCGCGGCGTCAGCCGACTGCGGTCGACCTGCGTATCGTGCTGGCGCTCTCCAAGATCGCCAGCGACGCGGAGCGGGCCGGGGACAAGTCGAAGATCGTCGCCGAGCAGGCGCTCGAGCTCAAGAAGCTGAGCGGCGACTCGGATTATCTGAGGGATGACCTGAGAGCCGCGCTCGGACGGCTCGAGGATGCGGCCTGCTCCATGTTCGAGCGCAGCATTCGGGCCGTCGTCAATTTCGATGTCGCTCTCTCGTTGGCGATCTTCGAGGACGAGCCGCGCCTGTCCGACGCCTCGACGGAGGTTCGCCATCTGCTTGGCGAGGATGACCAAAAGGGATTGAACCAAAGGCAGGTGGTGTGTCTGCTCACCTGTGCCCACGGTTTGGTGCGCATTGGCAACCATGCCTCCAACATTGCCGAGCAGGTGATCTACGTCGCCTTGGGGCAGGACGTGCGCTATCGCAATCGCGAAATTCTTATCGAGACGTTGCATCACCAGGGCTACTGAGCGAGGCTCTTCCCGCTTCGCGGGACGAGCGGGTTGAGTTCCCCGTCCCTCGGACTGACAATGCTTCTACTCTCATGCGCCTGGATTCCTTGGCGCATCCATTCACAATAGAGGAGCGTTTTCCATGTCTAATGAAGGCTATCACGAGCCGATCGAGGAATTGTCCGACGAGACCCGCGACATGCATCGGGCGATCGTTTCGCTGATGGAGGAGCTGGAGGCTGTCGACTGGTACAACCAGCGCGTCGATGCCTGCAAGGACGAGGATCTGAAGGCCATCCTCGCTCACAATCGGGACGAGGAGAAGGAGCACGCGGCCATGGTGCTGGAGTGGATCCGCCGCAAGGATTCGACCTTCGACAAGGAACTCAAGGACTATCTCTTCACCGAGAAGCAGATCGCCCACCATTGATTCACGCCGCCAGCCGCCAGCCGAATTGGCTGGTGGCTGGTGGCTGGTGGCTGGTAGCTACTTCTCTCGCGGATAGGGCCAGGCCATGATGCCGCCTTCCATCACCTTCACCTGCGTCCAGCCGTGCGCCTGCAGGATGGCCGCCCCCTCATAGCCGCGCAGCGAGATCTTGCAGTAGAGGATGATCTCTCTGTCCTTGTCAGCCGGCAACTCGTCCAGTCTGCCGCGTAGCGCCCCCAGAGGGATCAGGGTCTCGCCGATTCCGAGTCGCATCTCCTCGAATTCCTGCGGACTGCGGGTGTCCAGGATGAAGCAGTTGGCGCCGCTGTCGACCCGTTGCTTGACCTCCGTGACCGAGACACCCTTCATGTGTCCGAGCAGCTTGTTCTCTAGGACGTGCGCGGACACGATCACGTGGTCGAGTGCGAGCGAGTAGGGCGGCGCGTAGGGCAAATCGGCATTGGAGAGGTCATCCACGGTCAGATTGCCTCGGATCGCCATAGCCACCGTGGCGATGCGCTTGCTGGCGTCGCCGGGGCCGATGCACTGGAAGCCCAGCACCCTGCCGCTCTTGCGGTCGGCGATCATCTTGCTGATGAGCAGCTTGCCCTGCATGTAGCCGGGGATATCGAGACCCGAGACGGTCGCCGTTTCGATGTCGAATCCGGCCTCGCGCGCGGCGGCCTCGATCAGACCGGTGAAGCCGACGGTGAAGTCGAAGATCTTGCAGATGCCCGTGTGGATGATGCCGGGGAAGCTCGCGCTGCCGGGCTCGATCAGGTTCCGGCCGATCACGCGTCCCTGCAGGTTCGCGATGTCGCCAAAGGGTGCGCGGAGCATCTCTCCGGTGATGAGCGAGCGGCATTCCACGCAGTCGCCCGCGGCATAGATGTTGGGATCCGAGGTTTGCATCTGGTCGTTGACCGCGATGCCGCCCTTGGCGCCGATCGTGAGTCCGGCCTCGCGCGCCAGTTCAATGTTGGGTCGCACGCCGACCGCGATTACCGCCAGCTCGCAGGGCAGCTCGGTGCCGTTGTCGAGCTTCACGCCCGACAGCTTGCCGTTTTCGCCGAGGAAAGCGGCCACGCCGTTGTGTGTGATGATGTCCGCCTCCTTGGAGCGGACATGATTTTCGACCAGCTTGGCCAGATCCGGGTCCAGGAAGGGCAGGATCGACGCGGTCTTCTCGATGACCGTGGTCTGGATACCGGCCAGGTGCAATGCCTCGCACACCTCGAATCCGATCAGTCCACCGCCGACCACGACGGCCTTGGTCACCTTGCCCGCGTCCCGCACCGCGCGCAGCGCATCCGCGTCGCCCAGGCTGTGGAGCGTGCGGATGCCGTCGAGGTCGCTGCCCGGTACCGGCGGATAGAGCGGCGAGGCGCCGGTTGCGATGACCAGCCGGTCGTAGGGCAGAGTCTTGGTTTCGCCGCTCGGCAGATGGCGGCAGGTGACGGTCTTGGCGTCGCGGTCGATCGACAGCGCCTCGGTTTGCACCAGCGCCTCGATCCGCTTGGCCTTCTCAAAAAAATCGGGGTCTCGAACGATGCCGGCCGGGGTGCAGATGAGCTGGTTGCGGTCGTCGAAGACCCCGCCGATGTAATAGGGGTAGCCGCAGGAGGCCATCGAGAGATCGGCCTCCTTCTGGATCAGCGTGATGGAGGCGTGCTCGTCCATACGGCGTGCCTTGGCGGCGGCCTTTGGACCTGCGGCGGAACCGCCGATGACGAGGATTTTGAGGGGTTGGGAGGACATGGGGGAATCCTTGTTCGAAGCGGAAATTGGAGATGCCGCCGATGATTGCGGGGTGCGCGGACCCTGATCGGCGACACCCCCTAGTGTGCGGCGATTGTCGCTGGACTGATTTGAAGATTCGCAAGATGCATGGCCAAGCGTTCCGACATTCGTGCGCATCTTGATGACTACTGATCACTTTGCCTCTGGAATTTTCGGGCTCAGGACGAGGGCTGTAGGTCGAACAGCTGCTCCAACAGCTTGCGCTCCTCCTGATTCAGGTCCAGCAGGATGCCCGGATCCGAGCCGCCGGCCTTCAGGAAGTCGATGCCGGTGCGGAAGACGCGCAGCGGCAGTCGGAAGGCCTCGCTGTCCTGGCCCGCCTCCTCCCAGGCCGAGGCCCAGGTCTCCAGGTTGTCCGCGCTGGGTAGGTCGGCCGCGTTGGCATGGAGCCGGCCTAGATGTCGCGCGAGCGCATCGCCGAGTTGGTGGATGGCATCGGCATCGCGGTAGATCTGGAACGGATCGTGGATGCGTTCGCGCCGAATTGAAGGTTGCAGGCTGCTGTCCAAGAAGGCGCGGATGATGTGCGTGGAGTCGCCTCGATAGGTTGGCTCGGCAGTGGTGCCTCCATGTCCAGAGGAGCGGTTCTGTATAGATCAGGAGCTGGACTCGATTTTCGGAGAGAACCGGTCGTATGCCGTTCTTCGGGGTCATGATGCCGCTTCATCCTTATGCCAGAATGAGAAACGCCCCATGTCGTAGGCCAACCAAATACATGAGCCGTCCGTGCGAAACCGAGTGAGCAGCGATCAAGGACCGGGGCTTCCTTGCAGCCGCCAACTTGTCGAGATACCTGGTCTGGAGGTGCTGACTGGCACCTTCCGCAATCATTCCTTTCCGCGTCACACCCACGATGGACTGATGATCGCGCTGATCGACGGCGGGGCACAGCGACTCGAGCACGCTGGAGAGCGCTTCGTCGCCGCACCCGGCCAGATCGTGTCGATGCCGGCCGGCACCGTCCATGCGGTCTCGCCCGCCGCACCGGAAGGCTGGCGCTATCGCGTGCTGATCATCCCCGACAGCGTTATGGCGCAGGCGATCGCGCGTCCGCTTGGCAGCTTCGAATCCGAGGTGGTCATTGAGGATCGGTGCGTCGCGAGCAGATTGGCCGCAACCCATGAGGCGCTGGTAAGCGGTGCGCCATGTCTGGAGTTCGAGGCCCGGCTGTTGGATGTCGTGTCGCAATTTCTCGAGCGATACGTACGCCCGAGACCATCGATCGTTCGAGTCGGGCGCGAACCCGAGGCGGTGCGGCGCGCGCTGGATTACCTGGCCGCGCGTATGGATCGCGGCGTGCCACTCGGTGAACTCGCGGCTGCGGCCGAACTCGACGGATTCCGCCTGACGCGAGCCTTCACCCGCGACATCGGCCTACCGCCTCATGCCTGGCATCTGCAGTGTCGCCTGCGACGCGCCCAGTCTGGTCTCGCCCAGGGCGACTCGGTCGTCACCGTCGCCCTCGCGACGGGCTTCGCCGATCAGGCGCATTTCACTCGCGCCTTCAAGCGTCTGACCGGCGTCACGCCGGGCCGCTACCGCGCCGATCACGGACATCCCCCACTCGGCCGCTGAAGCCGCCAAGATCGTTCAAGACCGGGCCGCCACCGGCAATTAGTGTGCCTCGCATCGGAAAAACGGAGGCCATGACATGCAGAACCCAGCACAACCGAGCTCGCTCGACGGGATCGGATTGAGTGCCGCATTGCTGACCCCCATCGCCTGGGGGCTGACCGGCATCTTCGTCCGCCTGCTGGAGGAGCTGCCACCCGCGACGATCGTCGCGGGCCGACTGGCCGTCGGCCTCCTTGTCCTGCTGCCCTTCCTGCTGATCCGCCGCGACCTGGCGCTGGCCGCCCTGCGCACGCCGCTGCCGCTGGCGATGGGGCTCTATTACCTGCTCGCCACCGAGGCCTACGCCCGCGCGCCCGTCGTCGAGGTCACGCTCATCATCGGGACCGCGCCGGTGATCGCCGTCGCCCTGCAATGGGTGAGCGGCAGACGGCCGAGCAGGCGCCAGATCCTCTATGTCGCCCTTGCGCTGCTCGGCCTTGTCCTCTATCTCGCACCGGCGAGGACTGCTGGAGGGGCGATCACCGGCCAGGTACTCGCCTTCGGCTGCGCCCTGGCGTCCGCGCTCTATGTCATCGGGTTGCGCTCGCGGGCGATGGAAGGGCGACATCTGCACCCGCTCGCATCGACGGCCATCGCCTGTCTCTGGGGTTTGGTCATCACCCTGCCCGTGCTGACGACCTCGACACCAGATTGGCCGTCGCACGATGCACTGACGCTGATCGCCGTGCTCGGTCTCGTCTCCACCGTGCTCCCCACCCTATCCTATGGGCTCGCTGCGGTACGCCTGTCTCCGCTCGTCACCACCGCAGTGGGTCTGCTGACGCCATTGTTCGCCGGCCTCGCCGCTGGGCTCGTCCTGGACGAGTGGCCGCGACTGGCCTCGATTCCCGGAGCCATACTGACGCTTGCCGCCTTGCTCCTGCTCATCCGCGCGGGCTCTCGGGACCGCACGATTGCCCATTCATCAAGGTCTTCCGTGAGGAAGACCTCCTGCACTCAGAGATTTTTATCCCTCAGACGCCATTGGAAATGACTGAGCAGGCGTGAGCGCACCTTCTTCTCCTTGTGCTTGGCGGCGGCGGCGAGCCGTTTCTCCGCGACGCCGATCAGGGTTTCCTGGGCGCCCTTCTTGCTGTCGTCCTCGGGGGTGCGCTGGGTGTAGTTGCCGTTGGCGTCCATGTCCCAGGCCGAGCGGCTGTCGGCGAACTGGACGTCCAGGATGAGCCTCAGTTCTTGGCGCAGCTCGGGGTTCTCGACCGGTGCGTGCACCTCGACCCGGCTGTCCAGGTTGCGGCGCATCATGTCGGCCGAGCCGATGTAGTACTCCTCGTCGCCGCCGTTGCGGAAATAGATGATGCGCGCATGCTCCAGGAAGCGTCCGACGATGCTGACCACGCGTGCGCGCTCGCTGATGCCGGGCAGTCCGGGGCGGAAGCGGCAGGTGTCGCGGATGATGAGGTCGACCTGTACGCCGGCACGGCTCGCCTTGTAGAGGGCGCGAGTGATGTCGGGGTCCTCCAGCGCGTTCATCTTCATCTGGATCAGACCGTTGTCCTCGCGCTTGTGGTGCTCGATCTCACGGTTGATCTTGTCGATGATGGCGCGTTTGAGGTTGTAGGGTGCGGCCAGGATCTTGCGGTAGCTCGGCGGTGGCGAGTAGCCGGTCAGATAGTTGAAGAGTTCGGTCAGGTCCTGGCCGATATCCTCGTCGCAGCCGAGCATACCGAGGTCGGTATAGAGCTTGGCGGTGCCCGAGTGATAGTTTCCGGTGCCGATGTGGTAGTAGCGGCGCAGCTGGGAGTAGTCGCGGCGGACCACGAAGATCAGCTTGCTGTGGGTCTTGAGTCCCATGACGCCATAGTTGACGTGAATGCCCTCGGCCTCCAGCCGTCGCGCCCACTGGATGTTGGCTGCCTCGTCGAAGCGCGCCTTGAGTTCCACCAGTACGGCGACCTGCTTGCCGTTGCGTGCGGCCTGGATCAGCGAGTCGAGGATGGCGCCGGCCGAGGTGCGGTAGAGCGTCATCTTGATCGCCAGCACCTTGGGGTCCTCGGAGGCGGTGCGCAGGAAGCGCTCGACCGAGGTGCTGAAGGGCTGGTAGGGGTGCTGCAGCAGGATCGGCCCGTTCTCGCGGATGATGTGGAAGATGTTGCGCCGATCGTTGGCGAGCAGTGGATGGTCGACGGGTCGATGCGTCTTGTCGTGCAGTTCGGGTCGGTCGATGGCGGCGATCTCGAACAGATTGCTCAGGGCCATCATGCCCTCGGCCTCGATGACGTCTTCCTCTTCGTTCAGGCCCAACTCGGCGGCCAGCATGCCGCGGTGGACCGGCTCCATGCCGGGCTGGACCTCAAGACGCACGATGGGGGCGAAGTGACGCTCGCGCAGCTCGCTCTCGATCATTTCGAGCAGATCGTTGGCCGCCTCGACGTCCGGCTCCACGATGGCGTTGCGGGTGACGCGGAACAGGGCGCAGGAAACGATCTCCATCCCCGGGAAGAGCATGTCGAGGTTGTTGACGATCAGATCTTCCAGGGTCACATAGGTGTGAGTCCCGTCGACCGCGATGAGCCGTTTGGAGACGTCCTTGTTGACCGGCACCTTGACGCGGGCCATGTAGACCTCGTTGCCGCCCGGATAGCGCAGGGTCACGAGCAGATTCAGCGTCAGGTTCGAGATGAACGGGAAGGGGTGCGCCGGGTCCATCGCCAGGGGCGTCAGCATGGGGAAGATGTTGGCGCGGAAATGCTCGCGTAGCCGTTCCCGCGCGTCCTCCGGCAGGTCCGCGTGGCGTGCGATGCGGATGTCGTACTCGTCCAGGGCCAGCATCAGCTCGCCGTAGACGCGCTGTTGCTCGCGGATGAAGCCGCGCACGGCCGATTGGCATTCGTTGAGCTGCTGCAGCGGGGTGCGACCGTCCAGGCTCGGCGTATGGACGCCGGCGGCGATCTGCTGCTTGAGACCGCCAATGCGCTTCATGAAGAATTCGTCGAGATTGTTGCTCACGATGGCGAGGAACTTGACCCGCTCCAGCAGCGGATTGCGCGGATCCTCGGCCTCGTGAAGCACTCGCCGGTTGAAGGCGAGCCAGGTCAGCTCTCGGCTGAGATAAAGAATAGGGTCGTCGAGATCGATGTCGTCCGGAACGGGCGGCGTCACGATCGTTTGGTTGCTGAGGGTCTCGTCCTCAATGGGATCCTGGACTTCGCTGTACATGAGTGGGTAAGAGTCCTCGGTTTTTGTAAGCAATATAACTCTCCAATTTTAGCAACCGGTTGCGATGATTTTGTGACGTCCCGGGTCTTCTCCTGCGAGGGTGTAGGGCCTAGTCCGGTATAGAATGCACGCCTATGATCGATACTGAGCCAGATGATTTGTTCGACCGACCCGGTGGGCCGGTCCGCCCCTTCGAGTTCGATGCGGATGTCGCCAGGGTCTTTCCCGACATGGTACGCCGCTCGGTGCCCGGCTATGCCGAACTGGTCGGGCTTTCGGGCCTCGTCGCCCGGCGCGTGGCGCGTCCGGGAACCCGATGCTACGACCTGGGCTGCTCGCTCGGCGCCGTGACCCGTTCCATCCTACGCCAGGTGACGGGCGAGGTGCGGGTGGTCGCCGTCGACAATGCGCCGGCCATGATCGAGGGGCTGCGTGCCCGGCTCGCCGACGTGCACCATTCGGATCGGGTCGAGCCAGTGTGCGCCGACGTGCGCGATGTCGCCATTGAGCAGGCCTCGCTCGTAGTGCTGAATCTCACCTTGCAGTTCATTCCGCGCGACTCGCGCCTTGAGTTGCTGACTCGGATCCGCCAAGGGCTGGTGCCGGGCGGTGTCTTGATCCTGGCCGAGAAGATTCAGGTCTCGGATGATCGCGGCGGTCGCTTTCTGACCCAATTGCACGAGGACTTCAAACGTGCCAATGGCTACAGTGAGATGGCCATCAGCGGCAAGCGTGCGGCCCTGGAGCGCGTCCTGGTGCCCGAGACGATCGAGGCGCACGAGGCTCGATTGAGCGCGGCGGGCTTCGTCGGTGTCGAGCGTTGGTTTCAGAGTCTCAACTTCGTGGCCTGGACCGCATGGATCTGACGCCTTTCGAACCCTTTCTCGATCAATTGGACCGGACCGCTCTGGCTCCCTGGCGGACCGCGCTCGAAGCGGCGGTTCTGGCGCGGCTCGGCCCTGGCGCGCATGGCGATCTGCCGCTCTGGGAGGCCGCGCTGGCCGCGTTGCCGGACCTGCCCGAATCCACCCGGGTTCTGAACGCATCCTGTGTGGGTCTTGAAGGCGCCGATCCGCTGTCTGCGGAGGTGGAGGCCCATCTGCGCGAAACGCTGATGCGGCTGCACCCCTGGCGCAAGGGGCCATTTTGTCTGCGGGGCCTGCATCTGGATACCGAATGGCGCTCGGACTGGAAATGGGATCGTCTTGCCGGATCGCTAACCCCTTTGAAGGATCGCCTGGTCCTGGATGTCGGCTGCGGCAATGGCTACCACGCTTGGCGCATGCTCGGCGAGGGGGCGCGTCTGGTGATGGGGATCGATCCGACGCTGCTCTATGTGGTCCAGTTCCAGGCGATCAATCGCTATCTCGGGCGCGACCGTCTGTCCGTGCTGCCGCTCGGGATCGAGGACCTGCCGGAGGGCCTCACGGGCTTCGATACGGTCTTCTCGATGGGGGTCTTCTATCACCGTCGCTCGCCGATGGACCATCTGCTCGAACTGGGCCGACTGTTACGCCCCGGCGGCGAGCTGGTTCTGGAAACGCTGGTTCTGGAAGGGGAGGGCGAGCGTGTGCTGGTGCCGCCCGGGCGCTATGCGAGCATGCGCAATGTCTGGTTCATTCCTACACTTGATGCGTTGGAGGTTTGGCTCGGTCGCTGTGGTTTCGTTGGGGTAAGCGTGGCGGACGTCACCCGGACCAGTCGGGAAGAGCAGCGCTCGACCGACTGGATGCGCTTCCAGTCGCTTGCGAACCATCTCGACCCCGAGGATCCAGGCCGAACCATCGAGGGGCTTCCGGCCCCGACCCGTGCTGTTCTCATCGCACGAAGAGGTTGATGCCATGACGGGGTTCGTCGATAGACTCAAGCTGAAGGAGCAGGCCGAGGAGGATATCTATTTTGCGCGCCGCGACCGCGAGCTGCTGGGTGCGCTCCAGCGCCACCAAGAGGGTGACGGGGCGATCGAGGTGGTTTCCGGCGGTCAAACAGGGGTCGATCGCGCCGCCCTGGATGCCGCGCTGGAGCTTGGTTTGACCGTTCGAGGCTGGTGCCCGCGTGGGCGAAGGGCCGAGGACGGTCCGATCGCGAATGCCTATCCGCTGACAGAGACGCCAAGCCGCGATTACGCCGAGCGTACCGAATGGAACGTCCGCGACTCGGATGCGACCCTGATTCTCTATCGTGGCTCTCTGACAGGTGGGACCCGATTGACCGCCGATCTCGCCCGCCGACTCGGTCGGCCGCTCTGCGCCCGCGATCTGCCCCTTCGGTCGGACCCGGACGCGATCCTCTCCTGGCTGTTGACCAACAGGATTCGCTCACTCAACTGTGCCGGTCCGCGCGAGTCGGGCGCGCCCGGCATCCAGGGCGAGGCGTTCGTCCTGCTGCGCGGACTGTTCGCTCGATGGATCGAGCGACGCGCCGAGGTGTCCCTTCCCGCGTCCTCCCGCCCCTGAGGGCGGGTGCGCTTTAGAATTTGAGGCCGATCGCCAGCCCGGCAAAGAAGGATGCCGCGCTGGTGAGGTTCTCGGCGGCGAAGTCCAGGAAGGCGGACCCAGTGACCCTCAGACCGTGCGCGAGGTTGTCGTAGTGGGGTTCCAGTCCCGACCAGTTGATGTCGATGAACCCGTAGAACTGGAGTGCGAAGAGGGCGATCACCAGGAACCCCAGCGCCAGCAGGGCGATCTTGAAGGCCACCTTGAGGGCGAATCCCATCGCCAGGCCGATCATGAACGAGAACCCCAGCCTCAGGAAGAATGCCTCCGAAAAGAGTTCGCCGGCGACGCCGCTCAGCGGGTCGCCCGTTCCAGGCGGTCCCGGCGGTGTGTCGAGTGGGGCGGCTGCCAAGCGCGTCGAGAGGAATGGGGTTGCGGCGATCAGCGATTTGAGGCCGACGGAAGTTGCCGGGTCTCTTGGATACAACATGGGGGCAGACTCAATGGATCTTTTTCGATGAAAGAGGGTGCCAGGTTTCATTCGGATTGTCATTGAGCGCGCTTCGTCATCGCGCCTGGCAAGGCGCTGCTTCGGTGCTAGACTCGGATGGCGATGCTCGCCCGCTGCGCTGTCGCTGTTCCTCGTCGTCTCGGTGGGCTTAGGTCGGAAGCGTCGGTTTAGCGCTCGTCTCCCGCGCATGCGGGCCATCAAAACGGGAAATTTGGACGCCATGAAATGTGCAATGCTCATCACCGGAAGTGGGCCGGTTGTGATTTTGACGTCGTATGACTCGCTCGAGCATCAGGAGCTGCTTGAGCGGCTGGCCAACAAAGGCATCCCCAAATTCATGGCCTATGAGATCCCGCTCGCCCTCGCCGAGGAGCGTTATGGCGGCTACTTCAACACGGTCGTAAACGAATTCACCGAATCGGACGACCTCCGCGTCCTGGACTACAACGGTCACCGCGCGTTCAACCTCTTCAGGTTTGATGAGCTCACAGCGGCGCTGATGCACGAAGGACTGCCCGAGAACTACCACCACTGATCCTTTCCCGAGCCGGATAGCGCGGAGATGCGCTACCCGATCGCCTTCTTCTCGTTGAACGCTGCATCCCTCGGAGTGGGCTGTCGTATATGACTATCCCGCCCCTTTGGCTTGGCGATTTCCTCCGAGTCCTCCGCGTTTTTGCCAATCGCCGCCGGTTGGCGAAACCGCCGCCGCTTGTTTAGCACCGTCATTGACTGGCATCGAAATTGCTGGGCGTCGTTGCGCGCATGTGGCTCAGTCCGCCGATTTGTTGTCCGCAAGCGCCCGATGCTTACCCTGATTGACTTAAGACCCTATTGCTATTTGGGTCTTATTGACGGACAGGGTCGAATGGCCACGTCGGCGACGGTTTGTCCCTTTGTAGCAAAAGCAACAAACGGCGTGGTTTTACGACACGCGATCAACCGTGAGGGCTCGGTGGTTGACGTGATGTGCATATCCATACCTGGAGAATCTTCCGCGATGCTGCTCGATACCTATCAACAACAAGAACGCTTTTGGCTGACGACCCTGTTTGGACCCACGACCAAGTCCGACCTGCAGGCCTTTCGTGGTGAGTTCACCATTCTCGAAGGCGAGCTGAAGGCCGTCGCCGGTAAGCGCACGCCTCCGCGCGCGCTCCTCAAGCAGGCGATCCTGCTTGCGACCGCCGACAAGCTCCTGATGGTTGCCGGCAGTTTCGAGAGCGTCGATGAGCTGTCCGAGTTCATCTCGCTCTTCAAGGGCGATCTGGATCCCTCGTGCGTTCCGGTCTTCTTCATCGAGAACCTGGCCGAGAGCTGTCAGATCGAAGTCGAAGGCAACCGCTACGTGTTGGTCCAGTATCGCGAGGGCGTGGTCTGGAACGAGGTGTCCGAGTTCTTTTACATCGACAAGCACGACCTGAAGGGGCTGTCGAGCGAGGATAAGGTGCTGAAGCTCTATGAGGCAGGTAAGGACTACAAGCCGAGCTTCCCGGTCAAGACGCTTGAAGAGGTGCTGGCCACCAAGACCGATGCAAAGCGCGAGGTTTGGGGGGCCGTCTGAGGTCGCCACGGCGGCGTAGAGAGGATGTCGCTCGCGGGAAGACGGTCGCAGGGATGGTCGAGGGTGCTTCTCCGACGCCGCAGACGCCCGGTTGGTGGGCGTCTGCGGTGCCTTCAGCCCGTTTAAGGCCGAATCGGCGCGATTATTGAGCCGGCACTGCCTGCTGGGGAACCGGCATCTGCTGGGGTGCGGCTCCATAAGGAGCGCCGTACCCGTAGGGAGCGCCATAGCCATAGGGCGCGCCGTACCCGTAGGGGGCTCCATAGCCATAAGGTGCGCCATAGCCATAGGGAGCGCCGTAGCCATTGCCATAGCCGTAGCCGTTACCGCGTCCGTAACCGCGGCCATATCCGCGTCCGTTGCCGCTGGCGTTCATGCCCATGTTGAAGTTGCCGGTGCCATCTCCAAACATGTCACCCATGTTGTCCCACATGCCGTTTCCGTTTCCATTGCCGGGGCCGCCCCACCAGGCGCTCGCGGTGAAGGAGGCGCCAGCCAGGCCGACGAGAGCCGCAAGGCCTGCATACTTGATCGATTGCTTCATGCTGATTACCTGTGTGTCGGAAACATTGCGGAAACGCCTTTCATGTGGCGTCTTCCATGGGGCGGAATTGCCCCGAGGGCCACGGCGAACGAGGCGCCGAGGGTCGAGCAGTTCGAGAATACATGCTTGTTCTCGAACCTCAAACGATTTCGAACTGGCCGAGACGTGCGCCAGAGTGGATCTCCCGGTGGATGACTCGGGGAAGATGATCTTGGAGGCTGCGTCCTGAACCCAGAGCGCGTGCATCGCTAGGCGGCACGATCCTCGACGGGGCGTGAGGCAGAACCTGACTGGTTCGGAAGAACGGTCTTCCTGGACATCTCGTCCAGGGTGCGAGCGGATGTCGTTATTGAGAATTATCAGTCGAGTATAGGCGTTGCTGTTCGGAATACGCAATCGATAGTTGCTAATTTTCTGAAATAGGTTGCGGGGCGACAGGTCGGGGAATGCACTCCATGCGGCGCGTCGTGCGTGTTTCCCGCTCCAGCGGGAGAGGGTGAGCTGGAACGAGCGGGGCACGACCTTTTCGCCAGTCCAGTTCCGGACGTGGATGTTCCTTTGAGGCCTTTGTCGCCGGCACGGTTCGGGTCAACGCGAGCGCGATGTTTCATCGATGGCGAGCTGTCTGCCTGCCAGCCAGACCAGTCCGATCACCGGCACGCCGATCAGGCTGGTGAAGATGAAGAATCCGGGATAGCCGATCCCGTCGACGATGGAGCCGGAATAGCCTCCCAGCAGTTTGGGCACGAGCGTCATGAGCGAACTGAAAATGGCGTACTGCACGGCGGTGAAGGAGACGCTGGTCAGGCTCGACAGGAAGGCGACGAAGGCCGCGCTGGCGAGTCCCGCGACCAGGTTGTCCGCGCCCACCGCGAGATACATGAGCGCAAGGTTCGGTCCCGCATGCGCCAGTGCGAAGAAGATGAGCTGAGCCGCCGAGGAGAGCACGGCGCCGATCATGAGGATGCGCATTACGCCGTAGCGGGTCGTCAGCAGCCCGCCGAGCAGCCCGCCCGCGATGCTGACGAAGACGCCGAATGTCTTGACCGCCGTTGCGATCTGCGGCTTGGTGAAACCGAGATCCTGGTAGAAGACGTTGGAGATGACTCCCAGCACGATGTCCGAGATTCGATAGAGACCGATGAGCGCCAGCAGCAGGAAGGCGGTCTTGAGTCCGTAGCGTGCGAAGAAGTCCCGTATCGGCTCAACCCAGGTTTCACGCGCCATCTGGCGGTTGATGGCGCCCAGGCGCACCAGCAGCCAGACGGTACAGGCCGCCGCGCTCACCGCCAGGGCGAAGTGCAGCATCTCGATCAGAAAATGCACCAAGGCCCCGCCGCCGAGCGCGGCCTTGATTGATGCGAAGAGACCGCCGCTGAGGAAGAAGGTGGAGGCGAAGGTGAGTGCTGTGACGAGGAAGACCGTGAGCAGCCGAAGGTAGTCGGTGGGCGAGTAGGCGTGCTCCGCTATGCGGTTGGTCTTCGGTTCCGAGATCGATAGGGTCGTTATCAAACCGACCAGCATGGTCGCGGCCATGGCGATGTAGGTGTTGCGCCAGGCCAGGTAGCTGTAATCGTCGGCAGTGGAGCCAAAGAGCGCCGCCAGATAGAGCGCCCCGGCACCCGAGACCACCATTCCGATGCGATAACCGGCAATATAGGTCGACGACATGAGCGCCTGTAGACGCGGTGCCGCAGCCTCGATGCGGAAGGCGTCGATCACGATGTCCTGTGTGGCGGCGGAGAAGCCCAGCAGGACGGCGCCGAGGGCCATGCGGGTCAGGCTGTCCGGCCCGGAGGCCGGGTCCGTGATGCCCATCAGCAGGATGGCAGTGGCGATGCCGAGCTGGGCGACCAGCATCCAGGCGCGGCGGCGTCCCAACCAATGGGTCAGGAATGGAACGGGCAGCCGGTCGATCAATGGCGCCCAAACGAATTTGAAGGAGTACCCCAGCGCGGCCCAGCTGAAGAAGGTGACCGCGTTGCGCTCAATGCCCGCCTCTCGCAGCCATAGCGAAAGCGAGGAGAAGATCAGGAGCAGCGGGATCCCGGCCGAGAAGCCTAGAAACAGCATGCTGATGACGTGGGGGTTGAGGAGTTCGCGGCTGGTCTGAGCCCAACCCTGGGGTTGAGCGTTCTCGGTGTGCGTCATGGGAACCCGGCTGGTGGTGGGGCCCTTGGGCGAGAATGCCGACGGCGAGCCCTCAAGGGTCGACCCGAAGACGGGTCGAAGGCGCCGAGAATACAGTGGGGTATTCGATCGCTCAATAAGAAGACGCCATCGTGGACCCTTGGGTCACGCGATGGCGTCAATTCGGGGAGACGAGGAGGAGCCGAATCCCCGATGGCTGCTCTGACCATGCGGATCGAACCAAACCGACTCATGGCTTAACGTCGGTTCACACGCGATTGCCATGCTAAGCGGCGTCCTTGCAGGCCGCAGACCGGTGGCGGCCGCTCGATGTCCTGAACTCTCTATCGGCGTTCCTGGGTGAAACTTGACTCCCTGGTGAATACGGCGGCGTCCAGAGGAGCATTGCTGTCATGTCTTCAATTCAGCATGGGGCATGCCAGTTTTTCACATTCATTCGAATCAAGGGCTTGCGTGATTCTGGGTCGGAAGGTGACGCCATGCGCTGTCACGAGAGGACACCGTTGGTCCATTTTTGAACAGCAGGGGTCGCGAGATTCGTGAGGGGGCACGGCGTGTGATGCATCCGGGCATCCGTGCCCGGTCTCACGTCGGGACGAGCGTCCTATCCGAGGGCGCTCGCCGCCGAGCAGACATCGGTTAGCCGGCTTGGACGGCGGCGAGCGCAATCATGTTGAGCAGGCCGCGTACCGAGGTGCTGGGCGTGACGATGTGGGCGGCGTGTGTCGTGCCGAGCAGGATGGGGCCGAAGGCTCCGCCTTCGTTCATCGTCTTCAGCAGATTGAAGGAGATGTTGGCCGCGTCCTGATTGGGCATGATGAGCAGATTGGCGCGTCCTTCGAGCCGCGAATCGGGGAATCGCTCCTGACGTCCGATCGCGTCGAATGCCAGGTTGGCGTGCATCTCTCCCTCGACCTCAAGCTCTGGATCCTGTTCGCGCAGCAGGCGCACGGCCTCCGTCATCTTGGTCGCGTTCGGGGCGTCGTGGCTGCCGAAGTTCGAGTGCGAGACGAAGGCGACCTTGGGCTCCAAGCCGAAGCGCTTGATCTCGGCCGCGCACAGCCGGGCGATCTCGGCCAGATCCTCGGCGTCCGGATCCGCCTGTACATAGGGGTCGGCGATGAAGAGCGGACCCTTGGGGAGGACCACGGCGCTCATGGCGGTCAGACGCCGCACGCCCGGAGCCGTTCCGATGGCCTCCTCCACATGCTTGAGATGGCGGATGTAGCGGCCGACGATGCCGCAGATCATGGCATCGGCATCGCCGCAGCGGACCATGGTCGCGGCGAGCACCGTGGGGTCGTTGCGGATGTATTCGCGGGCCTCGTCCGGGGCGTAGCCACGGCGCTTGACCTGATCGTAGAAGGTCTGCCAGTGGTTCTCGAAGTTGGGATTCTCGCAGGGCACGATGAGATCGAAGTCCCGGTCGGGACGGATGCTCAGACCCAGGTCCTTCAGTCGATTGCCGATCACCTCCGGGCGGCCGATCAGCATGGGACGTGCGATGCCCTCCGAGACCGCCTGCTGAGCGACCTGGAGCACGCGCTCGTGCTCGCCCTCGGCGAAGACCACTCGCTTGGGTGCGAGTCGCGCCTGATCGAAGACCGGCTTCATGGTGATGCCGGTGCGGTAGGCGCGGTGATGCAGACGCTGGCGGTAGGCCTCCAGGTCCTCGATCGGCCGGGTCGCGACGCCGCTTTCCATCGCCGCTTGGGCGACCGCCGGGGCCAGATGCTCCATGAGGCGCGGGTCGAACGGCTTGGGGATCAGGTATTCGGGGCCGAACTGGAGCTGATGTCCGCCATAGGCTGCGCGCACGATGTCGGACGGTTCGGCCATGGCCAGGTCGGCGATGGCGCGCACGCAGGCGACCTTCATCGCCTCGTTGATCTCGCTGGCGCCGCAGTCGAGCGCGCCACGGAAGATGAAGGGGAAGCAGAGGACGTTGTTGACCTGATTCGGGAAGTCCGAGCGACCGGTGGCGATGATGGCGTCCGGGCGTGCCTCGCGCGCCAGGTCGGGCATGATCTCGGGCACCGGGTTGGCGAGCGCCATGATGATTGGGTGTTCCGCCATGCTCGACAGCCATTCCGGCTTGAGCACGCCGGCCGCCGACAGGCCGAGGAAGATGTCCGCGCCCTCGATGGCCTCGGCCAAGGTCCGCTTGTCGGTGGCGATGGCGTAGCGGCCCTTGTAGGGGTCCATCTCCTCGGCCCGGCCCTCGTAGACGACGCCGGCGATGTCCGTGAGCGTCACGTTTTCCTTCGGTAGCCCCATTTCCACCAGCAGGTCGACGCAGGCGAGCGCTGCGGCACCGGCGCCGGCGGTGACCAGTCGGACCTGGCCGATGTCCTTGCCGACCACGCGCAGTCCGTTGAGGATGGCTGCATTCACCACGATGGCCGTGCCGTGCTGGTCGTCGTGGAAGACCGGGATGCCCATGCGCTTCTTGAGCGCGCGCTCGATGATGAAACAGTCCGGGGCCTTGATGTCTTCCAGGTTGATGCCGCCGAAGGTGGGCTCCAGGCGCGCGACCGTTTCGATGAAGGCCTCTGGATCGCGCTCCTCGATCTCGATATCGAAGACGTCGATGTCGGCGAATTGCTTGAAGAGTACCGCCTTGCCTTCCATCACCGGCTTGGAGGCCAGGCCGCCGATCGCGCCCAGGCCGAGCACGGCGGTGCCGTTGCTGATGACGGCGACCAGATTCCCGCGCGAGGTGTAGTGCGTGGCGGTGAACGGATCCTTTTCGATCTCGCGGCAGGCCGCTGCGACTCCGGGCGAATAGGCCAATGCCAGGTCGCGCTGGTTGGCGAGCGGTTTGGTCGCCTTGATCTCCAGCTTTCCAGGTTTGGGGTAGCGGTGATAGTCCAGTGCGCTCTGGTTGAACTCTTCCGACATCTAGGTCTCCGATGGTGCTGCTTGTGCGGTAGGTCGAGGGCCGACCCTGGGTGTTTGGAATCGGCCATTATGATGCGGCGCAACCACTTCCGGCAAAATGTGCAAGCGAAATTTGGCTGACGCTTGCGCGGAAGACCAAAAAGAAGGTGCGAATCCGAGCGCGAGGACGGGAATGGACTGAAGGTGGGAGGTGGAGACCATCGCGCGTTTGGGCCTTGATGCCGGTCAAATGGCGGGACGCTCCCCGCCGCGACATGAATCGCCAACCCTGCCCTCAATGCTCACCCTTGGTCCTCAGCAGCCCCGCCAGGCGATTGCCCTGCTTTTGCGGTCCGCCGCGCGGAAAGATCTGATGGAGGTAGCGATTGCTGCCGCGCTCGCGCCCCCAGACATTACGGAAGTGGACGATCATGTCGCGCACCGTCGCCTGCGTGCCCTGTCGGGCGAAACGCGCCCGTAGATACCGGATCACGTCCCAATGCTCATCGGTCAGGATCAACCCCTCCTGGTCTGCCAGGGCGCGTGCGAAATCCTCCGACCAGTCCGAGGGGTCGACCAGATAACCCTCGCTGTCGGTCAAGATGGCACGCTCGCCGACCTGCACCGCGCGGATCGTCATGCTCGGGTAGGCGTTGCTGCCAGCCGGAAATTCGCCGGGGAGTCCGCGCGAGTCCCGCTCGGATTGGGTGATGGACCACAGCTCTATCGGGATTTCGCCGTCGAGGCGGCCCTCGTAGCGTGCCACCCCGGAAACCAGGATCGTACCGCTGGTCGGTGGCAGGTCGAAGCGCGCCAGGCCGGCGCGGTCGGTCAGTACCGGCGGGGTCTCGCTTCCGTCCGCGTCCAGACGCAGTACCACCGGGGTGCGCTTCAGGGGCTCATGGGTGGCCTTCATGGAAATTCTGACAGCAATCATCGTCTCATCTCCGGCGTTTACGACATCCCGTGGCTCGGTGGGCGGCGATCCGCCTCGAATCCAAATCGGCTTTGATGAGACCAACGTAATGGCGATCATAGCCAAATAAAAACGAAATTGATCGCTGGTTGGTATCGGGATTTTCGATACAATCAGGCGCCCGACCTTGAGGGCAGTGCATGGACATCGACCAAATCAAGACCTTTCTCGCGGTCGTTGCTCACGGGAGCTTTCTGGAGGCCGCCGAACGGGTGCATGTCACCCAGTCGACCGTCAGCGCACGCATTCAGAACCTGGAGCAGGGGCTCGGCGCCCGGCTGTTCGTGCGCAATCGTGCGGGCGCCAGCCTGACCCCGGCTGGCCAACGCTTTCTGCGCCACGCCAAGACCCTGCTGCTCACCTTCGAGCAGGCGCGTCACGATGTCGGCCTGCCGAACCGCTTTCGCGCCAGCCTAACGATCGGCGCGCGTATCGCGCTCTGGGACGACTTCCTCCCGCGTTGGACCGGACGCATGCGCGCCTCGGCGCCGGATATCTCGCTCAATACCGAGATCGGCTTCGAAGAGGATCTGATGCGTCGTATCATCGCTGGGACCATAGATCTGGCCTTGATGTACAGCCCCCAGCAGGGCGCCGGCATCCAGGTCGAGCACCTGTTCGACGAGACCCTGATTCTGGTCGGCAGCGACCCGGAACAGCCCGCGCTGGACGACGGTTATATCTATGTCGACTGGGGACCGACCTTCTACGCCCAGCACCGCAAGGTCTACCCGGATCTGGAGCGGCCCGCCCAGACCGCCAACATCGGCTGGCTGGGATTGCAGTTGATTCTCGCCAACGGCGGTAGCTGTTTCGTGCCCGAACGGGTCGCCTCCAGTTACCTGCGTGGCGGCTGTCTATATCGGGTCGACGGCAGCCCGACTCTGACCCTGCCGGCCTATGTCGTCTATCCAGGCGACAGCGATTCCATCGAGTTCACGACTGCACTCGCCACGCTGCGCGCGCTGGTGGCCGAGGGCGCAGCCCTCGGTGCTGCGTGAGGCGGGCACGGACTGGGAGACCTGGGTTCGGCTGGAGGTCTTGTCGCTGTTGATCCCGTTCAGTCCGCAGTTCTGGCACGCGGAACCTTTCCCCGCGTCTTCGAGGCAGGATCCCAACGGTGCAAGACTGGACCCTCTGGACTCGCTGCGCGATCTGTTCCATCGTGCCGGCCTGTCCCATTCAACGACTCAGGTGTTCAGCATGTTCGGTTCAGGGTTCCGGTTTCGGCAATGGATCGCAAGGGTATTCAGGCCCGGTCTCGGTGTTCGCCCGGCGTTCGCGTGTCTCCCTTTGGTGGCGGTCATTCTATTGATCGGCGGTTGCGCCCAAGACGAGGATCCGCAGATCGTTTTCGATGGCCCGACCATGGGGACCTATTATTCGGTCAAAATCGCGCGTCCTCCAGAAGGTATGAGCGCCGAGTCGCTGCAGTCTCAGGTGGCCAAGGTGCTGGATGCCGTCGTGGGCGAGATCTCGACCTACGACCCCAAGTCCGAACTGTCGCGCCTGAACCAGAATCAGAGCACCGACTGGATCCCCATCTCGGGCGATCTCTACCGGGTGGTCGCCGAAGGGCAGCGCATCTCGTCTCTGACCGATGGGGCCTTCGACATCACCATCGGTCCGCTGGTGAACCTCTGGGGCTTCGGTCCCGAGGCGCGACCGGCCAGGCTGCCAAGCGAGCAGGAGGTCGCCGCCGCCAAGGCCAGGGTCGGCTGGCAAAAACTGGAGCTGAGGGCCGATCCGCCGGCCCTGCGCAAGGCGCGGGGCGATATCTATATCGATCTCTCGGCGCTCGGCGAGGGCTATGGTGCCGACCGGGTTGGGGTCTGGCTGGAATCGCAGGGCGTCACCGACTACATGGTCGCCGTCGCCGGTGCCATCCGCACCCGTGGCAACAACGCCAAAGGCGAGCCGTGGGCCATCGCGATCGAGGAGCCCTTGCCCGATCGGCGCAGCGTGCATCGCATCATCCCGGTCTCGAATCGCGCGCTTTCGACCTCGGGCGACTATCGCAATTTCTTCGAGGAGAACGGCAAGCGCTACTCGCACGAGATCGATCCCATGACGGGCGAGCCCGTGGACAAGCGGCTGGGATCGGTCACCGTCGTCGACGATTCGGCGATGGTCGCCGACGGCTGGGCGACGGCGCTTATGGTGCTCGGTGATCGGCGTGGTCCGGAAGCGGCCAAGGCTCAGGGACTCGCGGCCTATTTCATCGTCCGTGACACGAACGACCAGCCGCGTGGATTCGGTTCTCCAGCCTTCGAGTCCATCATGCAGCGCTGACGGTCATCGGCTCGGGGCGTCTGCTCCGTGACCATGCCCAGGCATGATGCCGCTGATGATTTCACTCTGCCCGTGCTGGCTATTTGCGATGCTTCAGATTCGGAGCCCACCTGAATCAGCGGCGTGCCTTGAAGAAGGCTCGCAGCCGGTCGCCGCAGATGTCTCCCAGGACGCCGCCGCGACAGTCGGTGCGATGATTGAAGCGTCCGTCGGAGGGCAGCAGGTCGAAGACGCTCCCGCAGGCGCCGGCTTTTGGGTCGGTCGCGCCATAGACGACCTCGCCGACCCGGGCATGGATGATGGCGCCCGCGCACATGACGCAGGGCTCCAGCGTCACATAGAGCCGGGTGCCGGGCAGTCGATAGTTGCCGACCCGCCGGCCGGCATCCCTCAGCGCCTGGATCTCGGCATGGGCCGTCGCGTCATGGGCGCCGATCGGGCGGTTCCAGCCCTCGCCGATCGGCTCGCCGTCTCGGATCAGGACCGCCCCCACCGGCACCTCGCCTTCCTCGGCCGCGCGCTCGGCGAGGCCGAGCGCGTATTGCATCCAGTGCGCGTCCTGCTCGGCGTCCGCGATCACTCCCACTCGATCGTGCCCGGCGGTTTGCCGGTGATGTCGTAGACCACGCGCGAGACGCCGGGGACCTCGTTGGCGATGCGTCGGCACACCAGGTCGAGGAAGTCGTAGGGCAGGTGTGCCCAGCGGGCGGTCATGAAGTCGATGGTCTCGACCGCGCGCAGGGCGATCACGTGGGCATAGAGCCGATTATCTCCGACCACGCCGACCGAGCGCAC
The DNA here is from genome assembly GCF_042682685.1 of Thiorhodococcus fuscus. NCBI lineage: Bacteria > Pseudomonadati > Pseudomonadota > Gammaproteobacteria > Chromatiales > Chromatiaceae > Thiorhodococcus > Thiorhodococcus fuscus. Next base: position 114,532 of record NZ_JBHUHX010000047.1, on the reverse strand, counting down.
CGGCAGGAAGACGGCGAAGGCCTGGGAGACTTGATCGTAGAGATCGGCCTTGCGCAGTTCCTCGATGAAGATGTGATCGGCCTGACGCAGCGTCTGGGCGTAGTCCTTCTGCACCTCGCCGAGGATGCGCACCCCGAGTCCCGGACCGGGGAAGGGATGGCGGTAGACCATCTCGGAGGGCAGTCCGAGTTCGATGCCGATCTTGCGCACCTCGTCCTTGAACAGCTCGCGCAGCGGCTCGACTAGCTTGAGGTTCATCTCCTCGGGCAGGCCGCCGACGTTGTGGTGCGACTTGATGACCTTGGCCTTGCCGGTCTTGGCCCCGGCGGACTCGATGACGTCCGGATAGATGGTGCCCTGGGCCAGCCATTTGACGTCCTGGATCTTGTTCGCCTCGTCGTCGAACACCTCGATGAAGGTGTTGCCGATGATCTTGCGCTTCTGCTCCGGGTCGTTGACGCCTTTGAGGCGGCCGAGGAAACGGTCCTCGGCGTCGGCCCGGATCACCCGCACACCCATGTGACGGGCGAAGGTCCGCATCACCTGATCGCCCTCGCCGAGACGCAGCAGGCCGTTGTCGACGAAGACGCAGGTCAGCTGGTCGCCGATGGCGCGGTGGAGCAGGGCGGCCACGACGCTGGAGTCGACTCCGCCCGAGAGTCCGAGCAGGACCTTCTCGTCTCCGACCAGTTCGCGCACCCGGGCGATGCTGTCCTCGATGATGTTGTCCGGCGTCCAGAGTCGGCCGCAGCCGCAGATCTCGTGGACGAAGCGCTCGATGATGCGCTGCCCCTGACGGGTGTGAGTGACCTCGGGATGGAACTGGACGCCATAGAAGCGTCGGCCTTCGTCGGCGATGCCGGCGAGCGGTGCGTTGTCCGTCTCGGCGATGACCGTGAAGCCGGGCGGCAGGGTTTCCACCCGGTCGCCGTGACTCATCCAGACATCGAGCAGGGCGTGCCCTTCGGAATTGTTGTGGTCCTCGATGTCGCGCAGCAGACGCGAGTGTCCGCGTGCCCGAACCTGGGCATAGCCGTATTCGCGATGGGTCGAGGGGATGACCGTGCCGCCGAGCTGTGCCGACATGGTCTGGAGGCCGTAGCAGATGCCTAGAACCGGAACGCCGAGCTCAAAGACGCAGGGTTCGGCGCGCGGCGTCTCGGCCTCATGCACCGACTGGGGGCCGCCGGAGAGGATGATGCCGCTCGGGTCGAAGGCGCGAATGGTGTCCGCGTCCAGGTCGTAGGGGTGGAGTTCGCAGTAAACGCCGGCCTCGCGGATACGCCGGGCGATGAGCTGGGTGTACTGGGATCCGAAATCCAGGATCAGGATACGGTCAGCGTGGATATTGGCCATGTGTGTGAGGGTTCGGTGTCATGCCCGACTGGGCGGCGTTCGGGCGTCAAGGGAAGGTGGGGTGGACGGGCGGGATCGCGCTGAAGTCGCGCGAATGCTGTCCTCGATCGGGCGACGCTCCCTGTCGCCCGCGATGCGGCGATCGCCTTAGTTGTCGATCCGGTAGTTCGGTGCTTCTTTGGTGATCTGGACGTCGTGGACGTGCGATTCGCGCATGCCCGCGTTGCTAACCCGCACGAACTCCGGCTTGGTCCGCATCTCATCGATGGTGCCGCAGCCGGTGTAGCCCATGCTGGATCCGAGGCCGCCGATGAGTTGGTGGATGATGTTGAGCAGGCTGCCCTTGTAGGGGACGCGGCCCTCGATGCCCTCGGGGACCAGCTTTTCCTTGTCGGTGCCTTCCTGGAAATAGCGGTCGCTCGAACCCTCCGTGGCGCCCATGGCGCCCAACGAGCCCATGCCGCGATAGGATTTGTAGGAGCGGCCCTGGTAGATCTCGACCTCGCCCGGCGCCTCGTCGGTGCCGGCGAAGAGCCCACCGATCATGACGCTGTTGGCGCCTGCGGCGATGGCCTTGGCGATGTCGCCGGAGAAGCGCAGTCCGCCATCGGCGATCAGCGGCACGCCGGTGCCTTCCAGTGCCTCGGTGACGTTCGAGACGGCGGTGATCTGGGGTACGCCGACACCGGCGACGATGCGGGTCGTGCAGATGGATCCCGGACCGATGCCGACCTTGACCGCGTCCGCGCCGGCTTCGACCAGTGCGTGAGCCGCAGCGGCCGTGGCGATGTTGCCGCCGATGACCTGAAGCTCGGGGTAATGGGTTTTGACCCACTTGATGCGGTCGAGCACGCCCTGCGAGTGACCGTGTGCCGTGTCGACGACGACGACATCGACGCCGGCCTCGACCAGTGCGGCGATCCGCTCTTCGGTGCCCTTGCCGACGCTCACCGCCGCGCCGCAGCGCAGACGCTCATGCGAGTCGCGCGAGGCCTTCGGGAAGTCCTTCGCCTTCTGGATGTCCTTGACGGTGATGAGCCCGCGCAGTTCGAACGCCTTGTTGACGACCAGCACCTTCTCGATACGATGGGTGTGCAGCAGATTGACCACGTCCTCGCGGCTGGAGCCTTCGAGTACGGTGATCAGCCGCTCCTTGGGGGTCATGATGGTCGAGACGGGCTCGCTCATGCGGGTTTCGAAGCGCAGGTCGCGTCCGGTCACGATGCCGACCAGTTCGCCCTTGTCGGTGACCGGAACGCCTGAGATGTTGTTGGCGTGGGTCAGCTGCACGACCTCGCCGATGCTGATGTTGGGCGAGACGGTGATCGGGTTGCGGATGATGCCGCTCTCGTACTTCTTGACTGCCAGCACCTCGCGGGCCTGGCGCTCGGCGGTCATGTTCTTGTGGATGATGCCGATGCCGCCTTCGAGCGCCATGGCGATCGCCAGCCTGGATTCGGTGACCGTATCCATCGCCGCCGAGACGAGCGGGATGCGGAGATCGATTTCGCGGGTGAGTTTGGTGTGGAAATCCACCTCGTTGGGGAGCACCCTGGAGTGGGCGGGCACAAGGAGGACATCGTCAAAGGTGAGAGCTTCCTGGATCAGGCGCATGAGATATGGGGCTCCGCAGATCGCTTCCAAAGCTGGAAAGTAACAGATAACTATAAAACGATGATGTCTTTTTGTAAACGTTTTTGTTTCCCGAAATCCGTGCCTGGATGTTTGAAGGGCGGTCGGGTCGAGCGATGAAGTCTCTCGACGTCAAGCAACATTTAGGGGGCGCGTCCCGCGATATCTATAGCGTCGCGCGTCTGGCGAGCGAGGTGCGCGCGGTTCTCGGCGCGAGCTTTCCGCTCCTCTGGGTGGAGGGCGAGATCTCCAATCTGGCGCAGCCCGCCTCGGGGCACCTCTATTTCACCCTCAAGGATGAGGCGGCCCAGGTGCGCTGCGCCATGTTCCGCTCGAAACGGATGCTGCTGGGCTTCCGGCCCGAGAACGGCCAGCAGGTTCTGGTGCGCGCGCGGGTGGGACTCTACGAGCCGCGTGGCGACTTTCAGCTCACGGTGGAATACATGGAGTCGGGCGGCGAGGGCGCCCTGCGTCTGGCCTTCGAGCGACTGAAGCAGAAACTGGCGGCCGAGGGGTTGTTCGATGCCGCGATCAAGCGGGCGCTGCCGCCCTTTCCGCGCCAAGTGGGGCTCATCACCTCGCCGACGGGCGCGGCGGTGCGCGATCTGCTCGCGGTGCTCGAACGGCGCTTCGCGGCACTGCCGGTGGTCATCTATCCGGCCCAGGTTCAGGGCGGTGCGGCCCCTGAATCTCTGATCGACGCCCTGGCGCTGGCCAATGACAGGGCCGAATGCGATGTGCTCATTCTGGCCCGTGGCGGGGGGGCTCTGGAGGATCTGGCGGCCTTCAACGACGAGGCCCTGGCCCGCGCCATTCGCGCTTCGACGATTCCGGTCGTCAGCGGTGTCGGTCATGAGAGCGATCTGACCATCGCCGACCTGGTCGCCGACCGTCGCGCGCCCACGCCCTCGGCCGCCGCCGAGCTGGTCGCGCCCTCGGGCGAGCATCTCAGCCAGCGCGTAGCGGCACTGAGGATGCGTCTGACCGATGCCCAGCAGCGTCACCTGAGGGCCGCCCGTCAGCGTGTCGAGGCATCGTCGCGTCATCTGGCGCTCTTGCATCCGAGTGCGCGTCTACAGCAGCAGGCGCAGCGTCTCGATTATGTGCAGCAACGATTGGTGCTGCTGCTCGGCGCGCGTTTGTCGCACGCACGCTCGCGACTGCATCCGCTGGTCGGGCGTCTCGCCGCCACATCGCCCGAACGGCGTCTGTCCCGGCTCGCCACGCGCCTGGATGGCCTCGCCCAGCGTCTGGGGCGCGCCCATGAGCGCGTCTTCGAGACGCGGCGCGAACGCCTTGCCCGCGCGGTCGCTGGCTTGGAGGCGCGCAGCCCTCTGGCCACGCTGGCGCGCGGTTATGCCATCTTGACCCGCCCGGAAGACGATCGCATCGTGCGCGATCCGGCCGATGCCCCTCCGGGAACGCGCGTCCAGGCACGGCTGGCACGAGGAACCTTGACTGCCATCGTCGTGCCGGACGCGGAGGACGGTGGAGCGACTCCGGCCGGATCCGATGGATCCAAGAGTCGGTCGAGTCGTCGGCCCAGATCACCGAAGTTGCCGCCTGATGCCTGAGTGGCCGCTTTCGGTCATGCGCCGATGCAACAATCTGGATGGGATCGATTAGGCTTGTCTCTGGGCCGTCCTATCCGCAATCCCTCTTCCATTCACACCGATCGGGTAATTCCATATGGCCAGTTTCGGAATCTTAGCGAGAGCCCGCCTACTTTTTGCGGCGCTTGGTGGTTTGGCCCTGGTTGCGGGTGTTGGCGCCTTCTATGTGTCCGGGCAGGTCAAGTCGTCGCTCGACGAGATCATGATCAAGGAGGGCCGGGTCGAGGCGTTGGCCTACGAGTTCAGGATCGATGTCATCCAGATCCAACAGTGGTTATCCGATATCAGCGCGACACGCGGCCTGAATGGACTGGATGACGGTTTCGACAAGGCGCGATCCCATTACGAGCGCGCTCAGGGCGAACTCGAGCAGATGCGCTCGCTCCACGACGATCCGGCCGCCCTGCCCAGCGATCTGGATCAGGCCCTGACCCGCTACTACGAAATGGGTCAGCGCATGGCGCACCTCTATGTCGAACAGGGGCCTGAGCAGGGCAATAGCCTCATGCCCGATTTCGATACCGCCGCCGAGGTGTTGGACGAGAAGCTGAGTGCGCTGTTCGATCAGGTGCATGCCGCGAAGACGCTTGCGCAGGAACGGCTCGATGCGCGAATGGATTGGGTGTCCGGTGCCAGTCTGGTCGCCACACTCCTGATGGCGACCGGTCTCATTGCAGGCCTGTTCGCGTTGCGACGCATGCTTCAGCCGCTCTCGGAGCTCGAACAGCTGGCTGGGCGCATGGCTGCGAAGGATTTCCGAGGCCAGATCGCGCTCCGTGGCGACACCGAGATCTCGCGGCTCGGGCGCGCCGTCATGGGTCTGCAGCGCAGTCTCGCCGAGACCTTTGGCAAGACCGCCGAGGATGTGGGGCAGATTCATGGTATTGCCGATCGTCTGCGCTCGGTTGCCTCCGACAGCCTTGAGCGCGTCACCGATGAGCAGGATGAGATCCGTCAGGTGGTGACCGCCATCACCGAGATGGCCTCGACTGTGGAGGAAATCGCCCGCAATAGTGCCGTCGCCTCCGATGCGGCCTCGGATGCCAAGCTGGAGGTCCATCAGAGCGACGCCATGATGCAGACCGCCATGGCCTCGATCCAGCGTCTGACGGAAGGCGTGGTGCAGGGGGCCGAGGCCATGTCCCGGCTCGATGCGGACATCGAGCAGGTGGGATCCGTGGTCGGCGTGATTCGGGGAATCGCCGAGCAGACCAATCTGCTGGCCCTCAATGCCGCCATCGAGGCGGCGCGGGCCGGCGAGCAGGGACGCGGCTTCGCTGTGGTCGCGGCCGAGGTCCGGATGCTGGCCTCGCGGACCCAAGAGTCGACCCAGGAGATCCAGGGCATGATCGAGCGGATCCAGAAGGGTTCGCAGGGCGTGACCGAGGTGATGGGCAAGGATCGCGATCAGGCGGCGCTCATGCTCGAACACTCCAGCCAGGTGGACCGTGCGCTCAAGTCGATCGGCCAAGCGATCGTGACCATCAGCGACCTCATGATCCAGATCGCGACCGCCGCCGAGGAGCAGAGCCATGTCGCCAAAGAGATCGATCGTGGCGCCCACGCCATTCAGGGAGGCGCCGAGCATGCGGCCGCTGGCGTCTCCGAGACCGCGCGTTTCTGCGAGGAGCTTCAAATGCTGCTCGACGATCTGAACCAGGAGATGGCCGACTACCGGTTCGATCGACCAGCCTCCAGCTGACGACGACCAGCCAGGTTGTATCGCTGGCGGCTGGATCAGCTCGCTTCCCGACAGCCTGGCCCCTGAATCCGGCTGCGTCCTCCTCGGATCGGCGTGACCCGGATCTGGGTGCCGATGCGTTCCTTGAGCGCCGGGACGTGCGAGATGATGCCGATCAGTTTGCCGTCGCGTCTCAGTCCCGCCAGCGTCTCCAGCGCGGTTTCGAGGGCCTCCGAGTCGAGCGTGCCGAAGCCCTCGTCGAGGAAGAGCGAGTCGACCCGCACCGTCTGGCTGGCCATCTGAGAGAGTCCGAGCGCCAGCGCGAGGCTGACGATGAAGCTCTCGCCGCCCGACAGGTTCTTGGTCGAGCGGATCTCTCCGGCCTGATCCTTGTCGATGACGTCGAGTTCGAGCGGCTGGGTTTGGTTGCGGATCAGCAGGTAGCGGTCGTTCATGCGCTCGAGCTGACGGTTGGCGTGGCCGATCATGATGTCGAAGGTCAGGCCCTGGGCGAAGTTGCGGTACTTCTTGCCGTCGGCCGAGCCGATGAGCTGGTGCAATCGGTCCCAGCGCGCGCATTCGATCCGCTGCGCGGCAAGGGCGTCGAGCCGTTCGCGCTGGCGCGTCTTGAGCTGCGCATTGTCCCCCAGCCGTTGACCTAGACCGCCGATCTCCTGGTGGAGCGCGTTGCGTTCGGTATCGAGCCTCGTGACCGTCTCTTCAAGATCGGCACGGGACCGATCGGTGAGCGCGCGCTGGCGTTCGGTCGCTAGGCGCGTCGTCGTTTCGCGCTCGTGCGCATTCAGCTCGGTGCGCTCGCGCGCCAGACCCTCTGCCCGCTCGGCAATGGCCGCACGCTCCTCTTCGTTCAGACGGGCAGCGACATAGTCGGGCTCGTCGCTGAATCCGGCCTTCAGGAGTCGTGCGACGAATGCATCCTCGGATATCTGGGCGCGCTCGGTCCGGACCGCGATGGCCTGAGCGAGTGCGGTGATGCGGCTGCGTAGCAGGTCGAGATCCCGGGCGGACGCGTTCTGGCTCAGATGGGCGGCATCCCGTGCGGCCTGGGCCGAGCGGACCGTCTCGTCGAGTCGCCTCCCTTCGGTGTCGGGATCCGCGTCTGGCAGCAGTGTCTGGCGTTGTTCGGCCAGTGCGTCGCGCTCAGCCTGCAGCGCCTCAAGCTGCTCGCTCTGCTCGATCGCCATGATGCAGGCGCGTGCGGTCTCCAGCATCGCTTTGTGGAAGCGGATCTCCCGCTCCAGTGCCTCAATCTGTGCAAGAACCTCGGTCGAGCGCGCGAGATCGGTCTGGGTCGTTTCCTTAAGGCGTGGAATCTCTGCGATCAGGCGATCCAGATCCGTTTCGGCGATTTCGAGTCGTGATTGGAGTTCGGCGATGCGCGTTTCTCGTTCAGCGATCCGTTGCAGGAATTCGGCATGGCGGCCTGCGATCAGGTCCAATTCCTTGGCGATTTCTGCCCGTTTGACCTTGAGCCGCATGATGCGCTCGTCGATCTGTTTGGACTCGATGCGCACCCGTTCGAGTTGGCTGGCCGCCTCCTCGCGTTGCGGGAGGTTGCCTTCCGCGTAGGGGTGATGGGTGGCGCCGCAGAGCGGACAGGGTTCGCCGTCGGCGAGTTGGCGACGCTGCGCTTCGAGGCTGTCGATGCGTCGGACCAGTATCAGCTGGGTTTCGATCAGGTGCTGCTCGCGTTCGAGGGCGTCGGCTTTTTCGCTCGCCGTTCGCATCTCTGTGGCGGTTTCTCCCTCGTCACGGGTCAACGCCATCTGCCTGTCTGTGAGCGTCTTGAGTGCCCGCTGTGTCTCCAGCAGCATCCTGGCCGTTTCGCTCAGCTCGTCCAGCCAGCGCGAGCGTGCTTGGAGGGCCTCGCCGTCGTTGCGCCAGTCCGCGATAGCGCGCTGTCCCAGAAGCGTATCGAGCTGGTCGCGTTTCTGACCGAGGACGTCCTCGATGCTTTGGAGCGCTCCACGTCTCGCATCGGCCTTGGTCTCGGCGAGTCGTTCGAGTCGGCTGTCGAGATCGCGCCGTTCGCTGTCGAGCGCATCCCGCTCCTGTTGGGCGCGGAGTGCGGCGAGCGCGGCCTGGCGTTCTGCGAGCGACTTCGAGGCTGTTGCGATGGGGCCGTCTTTTTCGGCGAGGCGTGCATCCAACGTGCGCGCCTCGTTCAGGATCGGCGTCATCCGGGCGTGCTCGGCTCGGCGCTCGGTCAGGGCCGATTCGGCTTGGCTCAGTACCTGTCGGGCCTGGGTCAGCGCCTGCTCGCGCGCGGGGAGCGCCGATCGGTCCTCGGTCAGCGCTCTCCGATCCTGTTCGAGTTGGTCGCGCAATCCGTTCAATCCGGCATGGTCGGCGGCCAGTTCGAGCGCTCGGTTGGCCCGGTCGAGTCGTTGCCGCTCCGGTGCGAACGCCTCTTCACGCACGCCCAGATCCTTCCAGCGCTCGGCGATGCTCGCGGACGCGCGCTCCAGTCTGGCGATCTCGTCGAGCCAGAGGATCGCCTGGCGGCTCTGATCGAGCCGCGCGCTCATGTCCGCGTCCCTGGCCTGCAAGTGGCTCAGGCGCTCGCGGGATTCGCGCTCCTGGTCCTCGCTCAGGGGTGTCATTCCGGCCAGCTCGGCGTTCAGGGTTTCGAGCCGTTTGTGCTCCTCTCGGTTGCGCTCGTGGGTGCGTATCGAGATGCGGCTGTAGATCTCGGTGCCCGTGATCTGTTCGAGGATGGGCGCGCGGTCGTCGGGGGCGGCGCGCAGAAAGGTGTCGAACGCACCCTGTGCCAGCAGCATGGAGCGGGTGAAACGGTCGAAGTCCATTCCGGTCAGCGACTCGATGCGCTCGGTCACTCCGCGCAGCTGGGATTCCAGGATCTCGCCGCTGTCGGCGTCGGCCAGTTCGTGCTTGGGGTTCTGTAGCTCGCCGTCCGGTTTGCGCCTGGCCCGGTGCTGGCTCCAGTGACAGCGGTAGCGGCCCGACTGGGTCTCGAAGGTGGCCTCGGCGAAGCAGTCGCCGGTGCGGCGCGACATGATGTCGTTGGCCCCCTTGCCGATCCGGTTCAGACGCGGCGTGCGGGCATAGAGCGCGAGACAGATGGCGTCGAAGATGGTGGTCTTGCCGGCGCCGGTCGGACCGGTGATGGCGAAGATGCCGTCGGCGCCGTAGCTCGGATGGGTGAGATCGATGTCCCATGCGCCGGTGAGCGAGTTGAGGTTCTTGAAGCGTATCCGCAGGATTCGCATCGGCGGTCCAGTTCGATTGGTGTGTGGAGGGTTGCCGATTCGAATGCGCCTGGGCACGCGCGAACGCTGTTCGCAAGGATCACTGACGGGCCAGCGGATCGGCGTCGTCGAGGTCGGCGAGTATCGCGCGGTAGCAGTGCACGAGGTCTGGGCGCTGGTCGGCCGCGATCTTCTGGCTCTCCAGGCAGCGGTCGAAGACCTCAGCTGGTCCGAGATCGGCGAGCGTCTCGTCGAGACGGATCGTTTCGAGCGACTGGGCCAGAAGACGCTCGTTGCGAATGCGTAGGATCTCCAGCCCGGTGTCGGCGGCGATCTCGTTCAGGCGCTCGCGCAGATCGCCGATCAGGGTCTCGCCCTCGTAGACCACCTCGATCCAGGCCCGGCTTTCGTCGGCCGTCAGCTCGCACAGGCGCGACTCGATGGTCTCCCATGTGCCCCGGATGCGTTCGAGCGTCTGGAAGACCGGGATCTCCAGTTCGCTCACTCGGGTCTCCCCGGGACTCAGGTCGACCAGACAGAGACGTTTGATCTGGCCTGACTCGCCGAAACCCATCGGCAGCGGCGAGCCGCTGTAGCGCATGGTCTCGGAGCCCGCGACCCGCTGCGGGACGTGCAGATGTCCCAGTGCCAGATAGTCGAAACACTCCGGGAAGATGTCCGCCGAGAGGTGTGCCAGCGAGCCGACATAGAGTTCGCGCACACCGTCGCCGTCCTGGGTCCGTCCGCCGGCGGTGAAGAGATGGCCCATGCCGACGATCGGAATCCGCAGGCCCAGATCGGAGCGGACGCTCTCCGCCGCTGCCGCGACCTCGGCATAGTGTTCGCGGATGCCGGCGATCAGCTTGCGTTCCTTGTCCTCGATGGTCTCGCCGGCCTCCGATTGGCGGATGTCGCGGTCGCGCAGATAGGGCACGGCACAGACGATGAGCTCGGGCCGTCCCTCCGGATCGCGCAGGACCAGCACCTCGTCGCCCGTCTCCTGGCTGACGGCCCCGACCACATGGACGTCCAGTTCGCGCAGAAGCGCCTTGGGCGCGTCGAGAAAGGATGGCGAGTCGTGGTTGCCGGCGATCACGACCAGGTGGCGGCAGTTCGAGCATGCGATACGGGAGAGAAAGCGGTAGTAGAGCGCCTGCGCCCGGTGGCTCGGCGCGCTGGTGTCGAAGATGTCGCCGGCGATCAGCAGCACCTCGACAGCCTCAAGCTCGACGGTGTCGATCAGCCAGTCGAGAAAGGCTGCGAATTCGTCGTCACGTTTGCGGCCGTGCAGTGTGCGGCCTAGGTGCCAGTCCGAGGTGTGCAGCACGCGGATCCGCCGGGAGTCCGTCATGGCAATGATTCGAGATCAGTAGCGTCCGCCCGTCTTCAGCAGATAGTTGCGCATCTCGGCGCTTTCGCGGTTCATGCGCATCAGGTTGCTGTGGGTGATGCGGAAGATGGCACGCATCATTTTGAATACCAGGCGCGGGTGGCTGTCGATCAGCGCCTCGAAGTCGACGGGCTCCAGCGTCATCACCTGGCTGTCGATCTCGGCGCGCAGACCGGCCTTACGGACCGAACGGTCGACGAAGGCGCGGGTGCCGGCGCATTCGCCGGGACGCATCTGGTGGACGATCTCCTCGCTCGTGCCGACACGCCGACAGACGCAGAGTCTCCCAGTGGCGAGCAGAAAGAGCGTGTGGCGCTCGTCGCCTTCCTCGACCAGGGTGTCGCCTGCCGCAAGGGCGATTGCTCCCATGCGGTCGGCCAGGACCTGGCATTCGTCCGGGTCGAGTTCGGCGCCAAGGGCCGAGTTCTTGATTGCCTCGATCTTGTTGACTTCGTTCATCGTTCGGATGTCTCCCGTGTCGTGATGCGTGTGTGAAGGTCCCTGTGCTGGCGCGGCGGCAGGGATCTTCGGCTGCGATTGTTACGAAGCGAGTTTACAGCGAAAGCCTCGCCGGGGCGTTCCGCTCCTGTCGCTGATCCGCCCCATGGGGCGAGACCGAGACGCCGTTTCAGCCGCCGTTGGGTCGGGCTGGTTAGGGGGTATCCCTGGCAGGTGAGGGGAGTGCGAGCCCAATCCAATCGCCTCTTCAATGCTGGAGGACGAACGGCTCGTCGTGTCCGGGTCAGCCGCCGATATCGGTGATTCTCCAGTCCACGCCCTCCAATTGCATGAGGATTCGGGTCTTGCTGTCACCCTCCCCGAGCCGGATCTCGAAACGGTCCCACGCGCTGAAGAAGGCCCAGTGGATACCGGCGATGAAGTAGGCCGGCCGGCGATCGGTCGCCTGCGTCGCCGTGGCCTGCAGCAGGTTACGGACGGCGGTCAGGTCAAGACCCTGTTCCAGTAGTTGATCGCCGATCTGACTCAGCCCCTGGGCGAGCAGGCCGACGATCGGATTGCTGTTGTCGGTTCCCTGAGGCAAATCGGCGCTGACGCCTTCGACGAGACGCTGTTTGAGCGATTGCCGGATGGCGGGCAGGTCCACGAAGGGGGCGATGGCCGCTGGATCGGTCTCCGCGAGCGCGCGGTCCAGCCGGAAGATGGTGTAGTAAGGCCAGACTCCGTAGACGATCAACAGAAAAGCGACGAGAAAGGCGATGATTCGAGACATGTCGGAGACTCCTTGAGGCCCGATTCGAGGTTCAGGCTATTTTAAGACGATTTCGAGCGGGACCTACGCGCTGTCACACGGCGGTATACGGAGGTGTTCGGCGCGTGGCGATAGACAGGATCGATCGGATCTTCCAGGATGGGCGGAGTTCCGCAACGCCCCGTTCTGGATCCGGTTCTTTCATTGCGGTGATCGGATCTCCGGTCGGAATCGGGCGATTTCATGCGTGTTGCGAGGTATTGCCGTGGACGAGATGACACAGACGCTGGCTCTGACCCTGGGCGCGGGCTGGGCGAGCGGAATCAACCTTTATGCGACCATCCTGCTGCTCGGATTGCTCGGCGCTACCGGGACGGTCGATCTGCCGCCTGGACTGGATATCCTGATGGATCCCCTGGTTCTGTTTGCGGCGGGTTTCATGTATCTGGTCGAGTTCGTGACCGACAAGGTTCCGGGCGTCGATACCGCCTGGGATTCGCTCCACACCTTCGTGCGGATTCCGGCCGGTGCCATGCTGGCCTCGGGCGCAGCTGGCGATTTGGGACCGGGAGCGGATGTGGCGGCCGCCATCATGGGGGGTGGGCTCGCCGCCGCCTCGCATTTCGCCAAGGCCGGCAGTCGGGTTCTGATCAACGCCTCTCCCGAGCCCTTCACCAACTGGGCCGCTTCGTTCGGCGAGGATGCTGGGGTCGTGGGTGGTCTGCTGCTCGCCGTCAGCCATCCGGTGGTCTTTCTGATCCTGCTGGCGGTTTTTCTGGCGTTGCTGATCTGGCTGATACCCAAGATCTGGCGTGGGATTGGGCGTCTGTTCCGCTTTCTCGGGCGCGCGTTCGGTGGTCGAGATGGACGGGATCCGGGAACGAACGATGTGGGTGGGGGGCCGCCATCGGGTTAGGCGTTGTGCGGAAGCTGTCGCCTCAAGTCGGCCGGTCCGAGCGGGGGCATCCCGGATTTCGCTCGCGCTTCATCCGGGATACGCAGAGTGGCCGGGCGGCTGTTGAGGGGCCGCAGTCTCAACGCTGGATATAGTTCACCAGCCGCTTGTCCGAGCCTGTGGTGTGCAAGGCAAACCATTCGAACAGGAACTCGACCATGCTGCCGAGGTCGATGTCCTCCACTCGGTAGCGGTGAATGTAGTCATAGAGTTTGCAGAGCAGCATGCTGTGCTCGCACTTGTGCGCCTCGTAATCCGGATAGTCAGCGTCGAGCATGATGTTCTCTTCGCTGTAGAAGTGAAAATCGGCGTATTTCCCGATCTCGGTCAGTAGGCGAAAGACGCGCTCGCGCGGCATATTCTCGTCGTCGCAGAGCGAGACGTTTTTGATCAGGTCGAGAAAGACCTGATGCTCGTGATCGATACGCTCATGTCCGACGGAAAATTTGTTGTCCCATTCGATGTCGATCATCGTTTTCTCTTACCAGCGGGTATTTGAATAGGGGCGGCGCGAAGGGATACGTCGTCAGGGGGCCGCTGGTGACAGTCCTCCGCTCGAACGCCCGATCCGACATCGGAGGATCGGGCGTTCGACGCGGATCGGATCAGCTTCCCGTCAAGGCGAGCAATACGCCGGCCGCGACCGCCGAGCCGATGACCCCGGCAACATTCGGTCCCATGGCGTGCATGACCAGGAAGTTGTGGGGATCTTCCTCCAATCCGACCTTGTTGACCACTCGGGCCGCCATGGGAACCGCCGAAACGCCTGCTGCGCCGATCAATGGGTTCACCTTGCCGCCCGTCACACGGTACATGACCTTGCCCATGAGTACGCCGGCCGCCGTGCCGATGCAGAAGGCGAGGGCGCCCAAGACCAGGATGCCGAGCGTTTCGACCGCGAGGAACTTGTCGGCCGACAGCTTGGAGCCGACGGCCAGGCCGAGCATGATGGTGACGGTGTTGATGATCTCGTTCTGGGCCGCGCGGCTCAGACGTTCGACCACACCGGCCTCGCGCAGCAGGTTGCCGAAGGTCAGCATGCCGATCAGCGGCGCCGCCGAGGGCAGCAGCAGGGCGCAGAGGATGAGCACCACGAAGGGGAAGAGGATGCGCTCGAGACGCGACACCGGACGCAGCTGTTGCATGACCACGGCCCGTTCCTGCTTGGTGGTCAGGGCGCGCATGATCGGCGGCTGGATGATGGGCACCAGCGCCATGTAGGAATAGGCCGCAACGGCGATGGCCCCGAGCATGTCGGGCGCCAGGCGCGAGGCGAGGAAGATGGCCGTGGGGCCGTCTGCGCCGCCGATGATGGCGATGGATGCGGCCTCTTGAAGCGTGAAGTCGAATCCAGGCAGGTAGTTGAGCGCCACCGCCCCGATCAGGGTGGCGAAGATGCCGAACTGGGCGGCCGCGCCCAGCAGCAGGGTCGATGGCCGGGCGATGAGCGCACCGAAATCGGTCAGTGCGCCTACCCCCATGAAGATCAGCAGGGGGAAGACGCCCGTTTCCACGCCGACGTGGTAGATCTGTCCGATCATGCCGTCCGGGCCGCCGATGCCGGCGATCGGGATGTTGCTGAGCAGGGCGCCGAAACCGATCGGGACCAGGAGCAGCGGCTCGAACTTCTTGGCGATTGCCAGATAGATGAGCAGGCAACCGATGGCCATCATCAGGCCCTGCCCCCACTCCATGTTGGCGATGCCCATGGAGACCCAGAGTTTGTCGATCGCGTCCATAGCTATCAGCCCAGTACCAGCAGCGGTGCGCCAAGGGCGACGGTTTCACCCTCCTTGACCCGGATCTCGGCGACCTGTCCGGCCCAGGGGGTCCGGACCTCGGTTTCCATTTTCATGGCTTCAAGGATGATGACGACGTCGCCGGCCGCGACCGTCTGGCCTGGCGTGACGCAGAGCCGGACGATGTTGCCGGCGAGTGGCGTCTCGACGACCTGCGTCCCCGCCGATGCGGCGGCCGGAGCGGCCGTCGGTGCAGCGCTCAGGCCGACCGAATCGACGCTGCCCTGGGGCGAGACGCGCACGTCATAGGCGCGGCCGTTGACCTCGATCCGATACTGCTCGGGACCGCTGGCCGGTGCGGCTGGCGCGGCGGGTGCCGGAGCGGCCTCCTGGATCTCCCAGGGACGCGGCTCGAAGGCATCGGGGTTGTTGCGGTTTTCGAGGAACTTGAGTCCGACCTGGGGGAACATGGCGTAGATGAGCACATCGTCCACGACCTGATCGACCAGTTTGAGGGCGCGCTCGCGGGCGATGCCTTCGAGTTCCTCGGTGAGGCGGTCGAGTTCGGGCGGCAGATCGTCGGCCGGACGGCAGCTGATCGGCTCCTCGCCATTCTGCAGCACGCGCGCCTGCAATTCCGGGTCGACCGGAGCGGGGGTCGCTCCGTAGGCACCCTTGAGGACGCCGGCGGTTTCGTTGGTGATGCTCTTGTAGCGTTCGCCAGTGAGCACGTTCAGTACCGCCTGGCTGCCTACGATCTGCGAGGTCGGGGTGACCAGGGGTAGATAGCCCAGCTCCTCGCGCACCTTGGGGATCTCGGCCAGCACCTCGTCGAGTCGATTCTCGGCACCCTGCTCGCGCAACTGGTTCTCCATGTTGGTGAGCATGCCGCCTGGGACCTGGGCGACCAGGATGCGCGAATCCACGCCCTTGAGCGAGCCCTCGAAGCGGGCGTATTTCTTGCGCACCTCGCGGAAATAGGCCGCGATCTCTTCCAGCAGGTTGAGATTGAGCCCGGTGTCGCGATCCGTGCCCTGGAGGATGGCGACCACGGACTCGGTCGGGGAATGTCCGTAGGTCATGCTCATCGAGGAAATGGCGGTGTCGATCATGTCGATTCCGGCCTCGGCGGCCTTGACCGCAGTGGCCGTGCTCATGCCTGTCGTGGCATGGCACTGCATGGCGATCGGGATCGAGCAGGTCTCCTTGAGCCGGGTCACCAACTGCTCGGCCACGTAAGGGCGCAGCAGTCCGGCCATGTCCTTGATGCAGATGGAGTGGCACCCCATGTCTTCGAGCCGTCGGCCCATATCGACCCAGTAGTCGATATCGTGGACCGGGCTGACCGTGTAGGACATGGTGCCTTGGGCGTGGGCGTCGGTGTTCAGCGCGGCATGGACGGCCTGCTCCAGGTTACGCAGGTCGTTCATGGCGTCGAAGATGCGGAAGACGCCGATGCCGTTGAGCGCCGCGCGTTCGACGAACTTCTCGACCAGATCGTCGGCGTAATGGCGGTAGCCCAGCAGATTCTGACCGCGCAGCAGCATCTGCTGCGGCGTGCGTGGCATCGCGGCCTTGAGCTGGCGTAGACGGTCCCATGGATCCTCGCCGAGATAGCGGATGCAGGCGTCGAAGGTGGCTCCGCCCCAGGATTCCATCGACCAGTAACCGACTTGATCCAGCTTCTCCGCGATCGGGAGCATGTCCTCGATTCGCATGCGGGTCGCCAGCAGGGACTGGTGGGCGTCGCGCAGGACGACTTCGGTAATACCGAGTGGGATGTTCTGATTCATGGCATGTTTCTGCGTGTTCGCGCCGACCCCTGCCGCTCGGCATGGGGTGGGCGCTGTCGGTGAGGGTTCGGGACTTGGCGCGGGCCAGCCGACCTCAGCGGCCCCGACGGTAGCGCGCGACGGCCGCACTGATGACCGCGATCAGGTCATCCGATTCGGGCGTCGAGGCGTTCGGGAGTGGATTCGGGCTCAGGGTGGGTTGCGGCTCGGCTGGTGCGATGCGCTGTGCGATCAAGGAGACCAGCCTGAGGATGCCGACCAAAAGCAGTAAGAAGCCGAAGACGATGCCCATGCCGATGCCCATCAGGCGCAGGCTCTCGATCATTAACGTGCTCTCACTCATTAGAACAAGGCTCCATCAGATTGCGTGGTTCGGATTCGTCGCCGTTCGCCGGGACAGCTTCGCCATGAATGCACCGATGGCGCTGGCGATCAGTCCAGCGGATGCCTCGCTCGGTGCAGGGACCACGCAGGCTTCTACCTAGGGATTCAGAGAATCCAACCGCCCCAGACAGCATTTAACGCGGCGAGGTTAACCGCGAAGTCTCTGATCGGCAAGATTTCGATCAAGTTTGGCGGCGGTCCCCATGCACGGGTGCCGAGCGACCCGCGTGGTAGAATCCAGTCTCCAGGCGTTGGTCCTGCTGCATCTCGTTCGCTCCATGCGAGCGTCTTACGCTATCGGATTCGTTTGGCTGACGAGCCCCTCATCCTTTCGGCTTGGCCGCATGCGATCAGCGCCGCAAACCGGGCTTGCGCCCCATTGGACGATCCCAGGCAAATGACACCATGCGTATGACGGCCCTCTTTTTCGCCTATCTGTTCGCCTGTTTTCTGCTGGCGGCACTGTTGACCTATCCACTGATGGCGACGGGCTGGATCGCGATCGACGCGCATCGCGTCATGGGGCGCCTGGCGCAGGTGTTCATCCTGGCCGGGCTCTGGCCCTTGCTGGCGTTTCTGCGGCTCGATGACCGCGCGGCGCTCGGCTATCGGCCGACGGGCGCATTCATGCTGCGTCGCATCGGTCTCGGCTGGCTGGTGGGATTGGCGATCCTCGGCGCTCTGGTGGCGGTCTTGATGACCCTGGAGATCCGTGTTCTGGATCCGGGGCTCGTCATCTGGCCGGGACTGGTCGAAAAGGGGATTCAGGCGCTGATTGGCGGGCTATTGATCGGGGTGCTCGAAGAGACCTTCTTTCGCGGGGCGCTCTACACGGCGATTCGCGGCCGCGACGGGGTGCGCTCGGCGGTGCTCTGGTCCTCGGCGCTCTACGCGGTGCTGCACTTCATGAAGCCGGGTGCCTTGCCCGATGGGATGGCCTTCGACTGGTTTGGCGCTCTGTGGATGTTCGTCCATGCCTTCGCGGATCTCTTCCAATGGAAGAACCTGGATTCGCTGGTCGCGCTCTTCGCGGTCGGTGTCTTTCTCTCGCTGGTACGCGAGCGTAGCGGACACATCGGCTGGTGTATCGGGATGCATGCCGGTTGGGTCTTTGCGATTCAGATGACGCGTCGTGTCTCCGACGGCAACCCGGCCTCGGATCTTGGTTTCCTGGTCGGCGACTATGACGGCACCATCGGCTGGCTGGCCGCCGCCTGGATCGGATCGCTCGCAGCGCTCTTCTGGTGGTGGCGCTCTAGCCGGCCTGGCGATCGCGCTGACTCAGCCAGCGACGGACCTCGGCGAGGTGCCGGCGGCTGACGGACAGGCGATCCTGACAGTCGCGAAGACGGACCGAGGTTGCGCCGTTCGGGTCCTTTTCCAATCCGTGGAAGCGACTGCGCGCCACCAGGGCGTTGCGGTGGATACGCACGAAGAGATCCGGAAACTCCTGTTCCAGTGAACGCAGCGATTCGTCCACCAGGAGCTCGCCGCCGAGATGCCGGACCGTGACATATTTCTGGTCGGCGCGCAGATAGATGATGTCGCTGAGATCCACCGAGCGCATCCGACCTCGGTATTGGGCTGTGATTCGACCGCGTCGAGTCGGGTAGGTCATGGGACAGTCGTGCGACGGCTCTTGAGTGTGATGCGCTGCGAGTGATTGGCTGGCGACCTGCAAGATTTCCTCCAGCCGCTCAGGCCGCACGGGTTTGCAAAGACAGCCTGCGATCTCGTATCCGTTGGTTTGAGGCGGGAGCGGTTGCTCTGAGGTCATGAGGACGACGGTTGGCGGCTTGTCCAGTTTGGCGAGATGATGCGCGGCCTCGAAGCCGCTCAGTCCCGGCATTTGAGTGTCCAGAAAGACCAGATCGACCGGTTGGACCCGGCATCGGGCGATCGCCTCCCAGCCGTCAGATGCCTCGCCGGCAAACTCGTGTCGACCATCGGTTTTCGCCAGCAACTGCCTGATGCGCTTGCGGGTTGGAGAGTCGTCGTCAACCACGAAAATCTTCATGCGGATCCTCCTCTTCCATGGCGTCGGGTCTTCATGTTCGAGCCGACGCGCGCTAATTTTCCCTTATTGAACAAGTTTCTGATCTATGCCGACCGCTTGGTCGAGCGGCCTTGGATCTGTCCTGCTATCGCTTAGGGTCTTACACGTTACGTTTGGTTTCGGCGGATGGCGTTCTTCAGTGAAATCGAGCGTGTAGAATCAGCGCTTTGCCTTTTGCTGGAACGACAGATGCAAGATTCCAATCCATCCTCAAAGCCTTGGGCGGGACGTTTCAACGAACCCACCGATGCCTTCGTCGAGGCATTCACCGCCTCCGTCGACTTCGATCGGCGGCTCTACCGCTACGACATTCAGGGTTCCATCGCCCATGCCACCATGCTTGCCCGTCAGGGCATCCTGACCGAGTCGGAGCGAGATGCCATCGTTGCCGGTCTGGAGGCGGTGCGTGCGCGCATCGACGCCGGAACGTTCGTCTGGTCGATCCCGCTCGAGGACGTCCACATGAACGTGGAGTCGGCCCTGACTCAGGATATCGGCAGCACTGGCAAGAAACTCCATACCGGACGTTCACGCAACGACCAGGTGGCGACCGACGTGCGTCTCTGGCTGCGCGATGAAATTGATACCATTCGCGCCGAAATCCAGCGTCTCCAGCGGGCTTTGCTGGATCTGGCCGAACGCGAGGCGGACACGATCCTGCCCGGATTCACCCATTTGCAGGTCGCGCAGCCCATCACCTTCGGTCACCATATGCTGGCGTGGTTCGAGATGCTGGATCGTGACCGCGAGCGTCTGGCCGACTGCCGTCGCCGGCTCAACGTCATGCCGCTCGGCGCCGCCGCGTTGGCCGGCACCACCTATCCGATCGACCGTCATTACACGGCCCAACTGCTGAATTTCGACCGTCCGGCCGAGAACTCGCTCGACGCCGTTTCCGACCGAGATTTCGCCATCGAATTTACCGCCGATGCAGCCATCCTGATGATGCATCTGTCACGTTTCTCCGAAGAACTCATTCTGTGGTCGTCGGCTCAGTTCGGATTCGTGGATCTGTCCGATAGTTTCTGCACCGGATCCTCGATCATGCCGCAGAAGAAGAACCCGGACGTGCCCGAACTGGTGCGCGGCAAGAGCGGGCGCATCTTCGGGCATCTCATGGGGTTGCTGACCCTGATGAAGGCCCAGCCGCTGGCCTACAACAAGGACAACCAGGAGGACAAGGAGCCGCTGTTCGACAGCGTCGACAACCTCAAGGGGTCGCTCAAGGTGTACGCGGACATGATGGCTAAGGTTAGCTGCAACCGCGAGCGTATGCGCGCGGCCGCTAAACAGGGCTTCAGCACCGCGACCGATCTCGCGGACTACCTGGTCCGCAAGGGCATTCCGTTCCGCGATGCGCACGAGATCGTCGGCAAGGCGGTGGCGCTCGGCGTGCGCGAGGGACGTGACCTGGCCGAGCTGACCCTGGCCGAACTCCAGCAGTTCTCCCCGGAAATCGGCGAGGACGTGTTCGAGGTGTTGACCCTGGAGGGTTCGGTCGCTGCGCGCGATCACATCGGAGGCACGGCTCCCGCTCAGGTTCGGGCCGCCATCGGCCGTGCCCGCGAGCGTCTGGCTCATGACTGACAGTCCGGATCGGCCCGATAGCCTGGGTCGGCTCAACGCCCGTCTGCTGCGCTTTGCCCGAGAGCGCGACTGGGAGCAGTTCCACTCGCCCAAGAACCTCGCCATGGCCTTGGCCGGCGAGGTGGGCGAACTCCTGGAACATTTCCAGTGGCTCACCGAAGCCCAGAGCGCGGCGTTGGACGAGAACAAAAAGCGCCAGGTCTCGCATGAGCTGGCCGACATCCTGCTCTATCTGGTTCGTCTCTCCGAGCGGCTCGATGTCGATCTCATTGCCGCCGCCGAGGAGAAGATCCTCATCAACGAACGCAGATATCCGGCCGATAAGGTGCGCGGAGACGCACGGCGGGCCGACGAATACCCTGACTGATCGGAATCGGCGCACCCGGTGCCGCCGGGGGCGCTCTAGCGCCCGGCGTCCGGGCGAGGGCTTCGTCCCGCCATCGAGTCGATCATGAGGACTTGATCCAATGAGCCACACGAAAGGGACAGGGAGGTCGGACCATCAGAATCCATCGGGGTTGAATCTCGGCGAGGAGATGCTCGCCGAACTGAACGCGCAACTGCAGCGGGAGCGGACGCGTTGCCGCGATCTGGAGCGCGCGCTCGCCGCGTCCGAGGCCAGATACCGCAAGCTCATGTCCTTCACCGACGACCTCATCGCCCTGGTCGATCGCAACTATGTCTACGAATGGGTGAACGACGCCGTTCTGAGGCTGTATCGCAAGACGTATGAGGCAGTCATCGGCCATTCGGCCGCCGAGCTGCTCGGGCGGGATCACTTCGAGAACGAGGTCAAGCCAAGGTTCGATCGCTGTCTGGCTGGAGAGCGCGTGCAGATCGACGAGTGGGTGGATAAGCCGAACGTTGGGCTCAGATTCATGCAAATCAGGCTGACGCCTTCCATGGGGGAGGAGGGGCGCGTCGAGGGCTGTATCATCCATATCCGCGATAACACCGATCGTCGACGGGCGGAAGAGGCGCTGGAGCGCAACGCACGTCAGCTCAAACTCATCACCGACGCCTTGCCCGCCCTCATCGCCTATATCGACGACCAGCAGCGGTACGTTTTCGTCAATGCGGGCTATACGCGCCTCTCGGGGAAGGGGCGCGATTGTTTCATCGGGCGGCCGGTGGTCGAGGCGGTCGGGCCGGATATCTACGCTCAGATTTGCGGCTATCTGGAGCGCGCGCTGGCGGGCAGGGAGGTTAGCTGTCGCTATTCTTTCGAACACGAGACGCATGGTCGGCTGTATTTCGAGGGTATCTACGTTCCGCATCGCGACGAAAACGGCAAGGTGCTCGGCGTCTACTCCCTGGTCCGGGACATCACCCACCACCGGCTGATCGAGGCGGAGCTGGAGCGTCGGGGGCGCATTCTGAGTGCGGTTGCCAGTCTTTCGCGATTGTTCCTGACGACCGATCGCTGGACCGAAATTATGGGCGACGCATTGGGGCAACTCGGAATGGCCGCCGGGGTCAGTCGCGCCTATCTGGTCGAGCATTCGCTGACGTCGGATGGCCGGCCGCTGTGCACCCAGAGCTTCGACTGGTGTTCCGAGGATCTGAGTGCTGATCTCGCGGGGCATCGAACGCTTGAATTCGACTGGTACGCCGAGGGTCTCGGGACCAGTTACGAGACCCTGTGTCGTGGAGACACCGTGACCTGCGGGCAGAGCACCTATTCGGAGGCAGAGGGCCGTTTCTTCGTGCCCCTGGGTATCAAATCGACCCTTTTGGTTCCACTCTTCGTCGATGCGGCCTTCTCAGGCTTCCTCGGATTCGACGACTGTCGCGAGGAGCGGGTCTGGTCTCTGGCCGAGGTCTCGGCGCTTCAGTCGGCGGCCGGGGTCATTGGGGCCGCGATCGAGAAGGCCGAGATCGGTCGCCGCTTGGTCGAACGCGAGCGTCGCTATGCACTGGCCACCGAGGCGGGCAAGGTCGGTGTCTGGGAGTGGAATCTGCGGACTGGGACGGTCTTCGTCGATCCTGTTCTGCAACGCATCATGGAACGGGATTGCGGTGATGACGGCACCGAAATGGACTGCTGGCTCGATTGCATCCATCCCCAGGACCAAGCGATCACTGCTGACATTCGTCGGCAGCTGGAGTTGGGAGAGCTGACGGAGGTCGATCGCCTGTTGCGGGTGCGCGCCCGGGGTGGCGGCATACGCGCGCTCTGCTTCCGTGGCAGCCTGATACGCGATCTCCACGGCGACCCGCTCAAGATCTTCGGGACCGCTATCGATCTCACCGAGCAGCGTCGGGTCGAGGAGGATTTGCGCCGCGCCAACGAGGAGTGGTCCAAGACCTTCGACACGGTTCCCGATCCGATCCTGATTCAGGATCTTCAGGGGCGTCTGCTCAAGGTCAATCGTGCCTGCGCCGAGCGTCTCGACGCCTCCATCGAGGGACTGCTCTCCGATCTGCATCGCGCCTTTCCCGACGAGACAGATGGTTGTGATGGCGAGCAGATTTCTTCGATCCAGGGTGGGCGCACCTGCGTGGCCGAGATCGAGGAGAATGGACAGGGACGTCTACTGCGCGTCACCACATCCCCGCTTTTCGATCATGAGGGCCTGCTTTGCGGTCGCATTCACGTCATCCACGACATCACTGACCGTCAGCGCGCCGAACGCGATCGTTTGGCGCATCTGGAGCGTCAGCGCGACGTCTTGGTGCGCGAGGTGCATCATCGCATCAAGAATCATCTCCAGGGGCTGATGGGACTGCTTTCTCTGGGTGGGGTCAATCATGCGGACTGTGCCGGGATCATCGGCGAGGCGATCGCACAGGTGCAATCCATTGCGACCGTCTACGGCTTGCAAAGCCGGGAGATGGGCGCGGACGTGTGTTTCCGCGAGATGTTCGACGCGATAGTATCCAACGTCCGGGGGTTCAGCCCCGTCCCGATTCGCATGGTGGCGGGGAGCGAGATCGACAGCGAACTCTGCATTGTGCGCGACAAGGCTGTGGTCTTGGCCTTAGTGATCAATGAACTTCTCATGAATGCCGTCAAATGCAGCACCTCGGGATCGGACCAGGATTCCGTCGAGCTAACCCTCAGAGACGACCAGGGACGGCTCGTTCTCACCATCGCCAACTCGGGCGTTCTTCCTCCAGGGTTCGATTTTGAAACCGGCCAAGGGCTTGGAACCGGACTCGGCCTGCTGCGGGATATGCTTCCGCGTCAGGGGGCGTCGCTGTCCATTTCCGGTGGCGTTGGCCGGGTCATGGCGACCGCGATCATCGAACCCCCATTGCTGGTGCGGAGACATCGGTTCTCATGAACGGGACGTCTTAATAAGAAGAGTGTGACATGCAAACATCGACGTTGTTGCTCGTAGACGACGACGAGGTCGTTCTGGCGACCTTCGGCAAGGGGCTCAGGGATGCGGGCTTCGTGGTGCAATTGGCCGCCTCCGGTCAGGAGGCCTTGATGAAGGCGCGCAAGGCCCCGCCCGATCTGGCGGTGCTCGATCTGCGTATGCCGGGGCTCTCCGGCATCGAGACGGCGGAGTTCATGCGTGACATGGGGATTCCCGTCCTCTTTCTATCCGCCTACGACGACTATGACTCGGTCGAACAGGCGATCGCCCGAGGGGCCTTGGGCTATCTGGTCAAGCCCATCGACGTGGTGCGTGCCATCCCGACCATCAGGGCTGCGCTGGAACGCGCGCGCGAGATTCGGGAGTTGGTCGAGCAGAAACGGCGTCTGACCAACGCGGTCGACACGGGCAGTCTCGTCAACGTCGCGATCGGTATTTTGATGGAGCGCCATCGTATCGGGCGGCAGGAGGCTTTCGACTCGATGCGGGAGCGCTCACGCAACGAGCGGCGCAAGGTGCGGGATGTGGCTGGCGACGTGCTGAGCGCCTGGTCGCTCGTGAACGACCTCAAGCCCCTGCCGGTGAAGCCGTCGTCGGCATCCGGTGGCCCAGGTCGCGCAAGCAAAGGTGAGATTGGGTGACCTGGCCGCTGGTTCGGCTGGATCGGGCGGCCTGTGATTCCACGTTCGCCGCATCCTGTCCACAGGACGCGCGACCGCACTCCTGGTGGCGCACCGTCAGCGCGTCGACGGATCTGTTGGGTTGAATCTCGGCCGGATCGCATGTTATTACGCGACGACTTGATGTGTGATTTTCCATCTGTGTGTGGCATATCATCCGCCTGTGATCGACCTGTTCGTGATCCTGGACCCTAAACGCCTGTCCTTGATCCTCCTGCCTGCATCCCGTTCCCCCGGATGCGACCGTTACGAATGACCGCCTTGCTCCTGCGGCCGGAATCCACTGTGGTGAGCGAATGGAAAAGCGCGATCGGGGAACTCTCCCGGATGATCGCCCGGCGTCTGCGCTGGCGATGCATGGACGACCGACAGGGGCGGTCGATGAACGGTTAGAGGGTGGGGGGCATGCGGTTGGAGGGGGCTGCTTCGCGCAGTGCCCTTCGCTTGCGCAGGTCCTATTCAGATATGCGCGCGAGGGCGTCCTCGTGACAGACGGCGAAGGCGTCGTTCTGGATTGCAACGAAGCCTTCACCCAGATCATGGGGCATGCGCGCGAGGAGATCCTCGGACGCCATGCGAGGACCCTCGTTTCCGGTATTCATGGGACCGAGCTGTTCGCAGCCATGTGGCGTGAACTCACCGAAAAGGACCATTGGCGGGGAGAGGTCTGGAGCCGAAGCAAGGATGGCCGGCTCTTTCCGGTGACGCTCATCATGACCGCCGTGCGCGATCCAGAGGGTGCGCGCCGGTATTGCCTCGGGCTCGTCTCCGATCTCTGTGGACAGGAGGAGCAGCGGCGTCATCTCGATTACATCTCCCATTACGATCCGCTCACCGGGCTGCCCAATCGCGTTCTTCTCGTCAATCGATTGCTGCGGGCGATGGATCAGGTCAAGCGTCGCGGCAAGCGTCTGACGGTCGCCTATCTGGATCTGGACGGCTTCAAGGCCGTCAACGATACCCATGGCCATGAAGTGGGGGACCTGCTCCTGGTCGCGCTCGCCCGGCGCATGCCTTTGGCCCTGCGCTCGTGCGACACGATCGCCCGTCTTGGCGGCGACGAATTCGTCGCCGTGCTCTTGGATCTCGACGATTCGACCGGCGAGGCCGTGCTCGAGCGTTTGCTGGTGGCGGCGTCCGATCCGGTGCTGCTGGGCGATGTGGTGCTACAGGTCTCGGTCAGCATCGGTGTCACCCATTATCCCCAGGCGCGTGAGGTCGATGCCGACCAGTTGTTGCGTCAGAGCGATCAGGCCATGTATCAGGCCAAGCTCGCCGGCAGGAACAGCTACCAGCTGTTCGATCCCGAGCAGGCGTTCAACCAGATGGATCGTCACCAGTGTCTGGCCCGAATTCGCACCGCTTTGGAGCGGCGCGAATTCGTGCTGCACTACCAGCCCAAAGTCAACATGCGTACCGGCAAGGTTTTCGGCGCCGAAGCGTTGATCCGCTGGCAGCACCCCGAGCGTGGGATGCTGATGCCCAACGCGTTTCTTCCTCCGATCGAAGGTCATGCAATCGCCGTCGAACTGGGTGAGTGGGTGATCGAGGCCGCCTTGAAGCAGCTTGAGGAGTGGCATGCCGCCGGTCTCCACAGCTCGGTCAGTGTCAACCTCGGCGCCTATCAACTGCAGCGACCGGATTTCATGGAGTGCCTTCGCATGCTGCTGGCGACGCATCCGAGGGTTCATCCGAGCTGCCTCGAACTGGAAATCGTCGAGAGCAGCGCGCTGCAGGACATCGAACGCGTGTCCCAGGTGATCGATGCCTGTCGCGAGATCGGGGTGCAGTTCGCGCTCGACGATTTCGGGACCGGCTATTCCTCGCTCACCTATCTGAAGCGTCTCCCCGCCGCCTCGCTCAAGATCGATCAGACCTTCGTGCGCGACATGCTCGACGATCCGGACGATCTTTCGATCTTGGAAGGGGTGCTGGGTCTCGCCAAGGCGTTCGAGCGCGATGCGATCGCCGAGGGCGTGGAGACGGTCGAGCACGGCTGTTTGCTGCTTCAGCTCGGCTGCGAACTGGCGCAGGGCTATGGGATCGCGGTGCCCATGCCGGGGGCCGATCTACCCGGCTGGGCCTGCGCCTGGCGACCTCCTGTGGTGTGGTCGACAGAGTCTCGGGTGGCCCGCGAGGATTTGCCGGTGATCTTCGCCCAGGTCGAGCATCGCGCCTGGCTGCGCAAGCTCGAGGATGTGGTGTTGTACGGCCGCATGCTGCCGCCGCCCATGCATGTATCTCATTGTCGTTTCGGTCGCTGGCTCTATGGCGAGGGGCGCGTTCGCTACGGCGACCGGCCGTCGTTCGAGACGGTCGAACTCCAGCATCGCCGGATACATGAGCGCGCCAACGAGATCCTGGATCTCAAATGGCAGGGACGGGAAGATCTGGCCGTCTCGCGGCTAAAGACCCTGGACGAGTTGCGCGATTCGTTGTTCGAGGCGCTCAGGTCTTTGGTGAGGGCACGACCTCGTTGAGTCGCGCGATGGCTTCACGCGTGGAACGGTGCGGACATTTGGGGACGTTCCTGTGGGGCGAGTTCATTCTTCGCAGGCGTCCCACTTCTCTTTCGCCGTCATGATGCGCGGCAGAATATCCATGAAGCACTCCACCAGACGCGGTTCGAAATGGCCTCCGGCACCTTCGCGGATGGTCTCCACGGCCCGCTCGCTCGGCCAGGCATCCTTGTAGGGGCGGCGCATGGTGAGTGCGTCGAAGACGTCGGCGATCGCCACGATACGGGCCGATTCGGGAATCTGGTCGCCGGCCAGACCGTCTGGATAGCCGCTTCCGTCCCATTTTTCGTGATGGCGCAGCGCGACCTCGGCCGCCAATTGGAAGAGGGGCGCCTGGCTCTTGCAGAGAATCTCGTAGCCGATGCGGGAGTGCTGTTTCATGATCTCCCACTCGCGTGCATCCAGCTTGCCCGGTTTGCGCAGAATCTCACCCGGGATCCCGATCTTGCCCGTATCGTGCATCGGGGCGGCGCGTTCGAGGTCATCGCGCTCGGCCTGGGACCAGCCGCAGGCGGTCGCGATCTCGCTGGCATAGGCCGCCATGCGCCAGATGTGCACACCCGTGTCGGTGTCGTTGTAGTGACCGGCCTCGCCGAGCATCGAGAGGGCGTCGGCATAGCTGTTCTCCAGACGCGAGGCCTGGACCAGTGAAAGATGGGTGCGAATCCTCGCTCGCACGATGGGCGGTGACAGCGGCTTGATGATGTAGTCGACTGCGCCTGCGTCGAATCCGGCCGCCTCGTCGCCGACATCGTTGAGGCCGGTAACGAAGATGACCGGAATGGCCTCGGTCGTCGGATTGGCCTTGAGGGTGCGGCAGACCTCGAAGCCGTCCATGTCAGGCATCTGGATATCGAGCAGGATCAGCGAAGGTCGACACTTGGCTACAGCCACCAGCGCCTCGGCGCCGTTGCGGCAGAAGATCAGGGGGTAGTCGTTGCCGAGGACCTGACGCATGGCGGCCAGGTTCTGAGGCTCGTCGTCGACGACCAGCAAGGGCCCATTACGTGTCATGGCTCCTCCAGTGGAATCGTCAGTCGGGCGGCCAGCGCGAGGATAGCGGCCGAACCGGCGGTTGAATCGAATTCCTCGGCGGCCCTCCATGCCTCCGCGAGCGATTCGCCGGGCAGATGTTGAGCCAGGGACCTCAGCAGAGGTTCGGCAGCGATGGGGTCGAAGCGTTCAAAGGCCGCCAGCGCCTGTTGCAGCAGGTCTGAAACGAGGGCGGGATCCACGTCCTCGGGATGAATCGCGTCTCTCTCGCTGCGACGTACTGAGGGGCGTTCGATCTTCGGGGCGTAGGCCTGGATCGCGTCCAGTGCCGAGACGAGGCTGTTCCGAAAGGCGTCCATCTCCGCAGCCGCGTCATCCCGTTCGAGAGGGTCGCTCCATGTATGCTCCAAGACCTGCGCTCGCGCGGCGAGCCGAGCCAAAGCCAGATTGTTCGCCGCACCCTTGAGTCTATGTAGATAACGGCGGGCCTTGCTCGGTTCCATATCCCGAAGGCGGGTCGCGCTGTCGCCAAATTCATGGGCGAATCGGCGTAGATACTTGCGATAGACCTCTGGGTCCTTCCAGAGATCCAGACCTCTGGCGACCGCTAGATGGGGCAGCGATTCGACCGAGGGCGGAGCGGTGGCATCGATGCTCGCGGACACCGCGTCGGTTCGCGGTTCGGGCGTTGGTTTGCTGTTGTCTTCCTTGCGTTCGGTCAGACGCCGGATCAAGGCGACCGCCTTGGCGACGTCGAAGGGCTTGGAGAGGAATCCGTCCATGCCGGCCTCCAGCGCGGCCGTCTCCTGCTCGCGCAGCGCTCCGGCGGTCAGTGCGACCACCGGGAGCTGGGCGATTGAGGGCGTGCGACGTATGAGTCGGGTGGCGTCATGACCGTCCATAACCGGCATTTGGACGTCCATCAGGACGAGGTCGACGGCGTCTGGATGGGCGATGAGCCAATCCACTGCCTCGCGTCCGTCGCCGGCCAGATTGATTTCGGCACCCTCGTTGTCGAAGATGCTGCTCGCGACCTTGCGGTTGATGTCGCTGTCGTCCACCACCAGCAGTCGCAGACCCGCGAGGCGTTGCGAGGTGGCGGGTGGCGGCTGGGACGGTTCTCCCTGTCGCTGGCTGAGTTTCCGTATGACGGCATTGTATAGTTGCGATGGTGTGACCGGCTTGGAGAGTACGGCATCTACCGCCCCCGTCTCCGACGCGTCCAGCAGGCTGTCGCGACGATGAACGCCGAGGACGAATATCAGGGGCTGTCGGTCCGCTGGCAGGGCGGTGCGGATG
The DNA here is from genome assembly GCF_042682685.1 of Thiorhodococcus fuscus. Classification (NCBI taxonomy): domain Bacteria; kingdom Pseudomonadati; phylum Pseudomonadota; class Gammaproteobacteria; order Chromatiales; family Chromatiaceae; genus Thiorhodococcus; species Thiorhodococcus fuscus. The sequence continues at coordinate 85,089 of NZ_JBHUHX010000047.1, read as the reverse complement.
GCGTGCGCCGTCGCGATTCCATCGCGGTCTGGCATGCGGCTGTCGAGCAGCACCACTGCGTTTGGCCTCTGAAGTTCGGGATCCTCGAGGACGATCGCGAGTGCCTGGTCGCCCGATGCGGCTTGGCGCACCGTCCAGCCCAGCGTGGCGACCGTGGCCGCCAATGCCTCGCGGACGACTGGATTGTTCTCGGCGACCAGCACGCGTATTCGGTGCGCGTCTTGGGGTGCCTGCGAGGTCTGCTGTTCGGCCAGCTCGAAGGCGATCTCGAACCAGAAGGTGCTGCCCTCGCCCAGTGTGCTGCGCACTCCCATGTGTCCGCCCATGAGATCCACGAGCCGTCGGCTGATGGCAAGACCCAGACCCGAACCGCCGAACCTCCGGGTGGTGGAGGCGTCGGCCTGGGAGAACGGCTGGAAGAGCCGTGCCTGGGCGTTCTTGTCGATACCGATGCCTGTGTCGATGACGGAAAACTTGAGCCGGACTCGCGAGTCGGTGCGCTCGAGCGTTTCGATCTGCACCTCGACCAAGCCCGAGCGGGTGAACTTGATGGCGTTGCTGCTGAGATTGATCAGCACCTGACCCAGTCGTAGCGAGTCGCCGATTAGGGTCAGATCGACGCAGTCGGGTGGTTTGATGACCAATTCCAGGTCCTGGTCCTGATCGGCCGTGGCGGTCATGATGGTCGCGAGGTTGTCCAGCACGCCGCTCAATTCGAAGGGCGCGCGCTCGATCTCGATGCGGCCCGATTCGATCTTGGAGAAATCGAGGATGTCGTTGATGATGCCGAGCAGCGCCTGACCGGACTGGTTGATCTTGTGCGCCAGGTCGAGCGCGTCTTCGGGCAGATCCTGTTGTTCCAGCATGTAGCCCAGCCCCAGCACCGCGTTCATCGGGGTACGAATCTCATGGCTCATGTTGGCCAGAAAATCGCTTTTGGAACGTGCCAGACGTTCGGCCTGGTGGCGCGCCTGTTCCAGTTCGCGCGTGCGTTCGGCGACGCGTGTCTCCAGTTCCTCGCGGTGCCGCCGGAGCTGGTCCTCCATCGCGCGGTGCTCGGTAATGTCGCGGGTGATCTTGGTGACGCCGAACAGCTCTCGGTTGGCGTCGCGCGCGGCGGTCAGTATGACCTCCGCATAGAAGCGTGAGCCGTCCTTGCGGATTCGCCAGCCTTCTTCCGCGCTACGGCCCTCGTCGATCGCCTGTTTGAGCAGTTGCTGAGGTTTGTCGCTTGAGACGTCTTCCGGCGGGTAGAAGATGGAGAGCGGGCGACCGACCGCTTCTTCGGCCTCATAGCCTGTGAGATTGGCCGCGCCCTGGTTCCAGGTCGTCACGCGCCCCTCGGTATCCAGCATGATGATGGCGTAGTCGCGGATGTTGTCCATCAGCAAACGCAGTCGCTCTTCGCTGTCCCTTAGTGCGCGCTCGGCTGCGAGACGCTGGGAGATGTCCCGGATCACGATGGTGTAGATCCGGTGGCCTTCGTTCAGTGCCTTGGCGCAACTGGCCTCGATCGGAAAGTCGTGGCCGTCTTGGTGGCGTCCGTCGAGGACGATATAGCGGCTGTCGTAGACGCGCGTGTTACCTGACTCCATCAGCGGCTTGGCCGGGGTGCACTTGAGATGCTCGAATGCGTCGCCCGGTAGCAGTATGCCGATATGCTGCCCCAAGACCTCGGCTGCGGAGTAACCAAAGGTCGTTTCGGCGCCCTTGTTGAAAATCTGGATGTAGCCGGACTCCTTGGCGACCAATATGGCGTCCAGCGTACTGTCGAGGATGGCGCGGTACTGGACCTTGGTGACCAGGGTTTGGCGCCGATTGGCGGCCTCCTTGAGCTCGCGGTCCAATGCCGGACCCAGTCGTGCCAGATTGCTCTTCATGAGGTAATCGTTGGCCCCACCGCGCATGGCGGCGACGCCCACTTCGTCCATCACGGTTCCCGAGACGAAGAGAAAGGGCGTATCCCGGTCGCGTTTTCGCACGATCTCTAGGGCGCTCAGACCGTCGAAGCTTGGCAGTCTGTAGTCCGAGATCACGACGTCCCAGACGCCCGTCTGCAGCGCTTCCTGTAGGTCCTCTGCCGTTTCGACCCGCTGGTGCTTGGCCTCGTATCCGGCCTCCGTCAATGCGTTCAGGAGCAGCAGCTCGTCGTCCGAGGAGTCCTCGATCAGCAATAGACGCAATGGTTTGGATGTCATCATGGCGCCGCGATCGTGAAGTGAAAGCTGGCGCCCTGGCCGACGGCGGCTTTCGCCCAGATCTGTCCGCCGTGCTTGCGTATGACGCGCTGTACGGTCGCCAGTCCGATGCCCGTTCCGGGAAAATCGCTGTTCTGGTGGAGCCGCTGGAAGGCGCCGAAGAGCTTATCGGCATAGGCCATGTCGAATCCCGCCCCGTTGTCGCGCACGAAGAAGGCCGGACCTTCGTCCGTCTCCTGACATCCGAATTCGATCCGGGCCGTCTGCGTCTTGCTCGTGAACTTCCAGGCGTTGGCCAGGAGGTTCTGGAGCGCGACATGGATCAGACGTGCGTCGGCGTAGGCGTTGAGTTCAGGCTCTATGCGGGTCTCGATCTTGCGGTCCGGCTCGGAGGCGTGCAGATCGGCGAGGATCTCGCGTGCCATCGCGCTCAGATCGATCCGCTCGCGTTGGAGTTCGATGCGGGTGATGCGCGAGAGTGACAGGATGTCATCGATCAGTTCACCCATGTGCTGGGCAGCCGCGCGAATGCGGCCCAGATAGTCCTGGCCGGTCGCGTCGATCCGATCGGCATAGGTCTTCACCAGGATCGCGCTGAATCCGTCCAGTGCACGCAACGGCGCGCGCAGATCGTGCGAGACCGAGTAGGAGAATGCCTCGAGTTCGTGGTTTGTCGCGATGAGCTCCCGATTCGCGGTCGCGGTCTGTTCCAGCGCGTCGCGCAGCGCATCCTCGGTGGCCTGAATCTCGCTGATGTCGCGGATATCGCTGATGACCAGGGGCGATCCCTGGGGCGTTTCGACCGTGCTCAGGCTGATGGCCAGCGGAAGCGCGCTACCGTCCTTGCGCACGCCCTGGAGCCGTATGCCGGGCGCCATGGCGCGCGCGGTGCGTTCTCGCATGTAGTCGGCTCGGTATTCCTCGTGCCTGGATCTCAGGGGTTGCGGAACCAGCATTTCGACCGCTTGACCGATGAGCTCTGCGCGTTCGTAGCCGAACAGTCGCTCCATCTGGGCATTGACTTGCAGGATACGTCCCTCCCCATCGCTGATGAGAATGCCATCCGGCGCGCCTTCGATGAGCGCGGTCAGTTGGTTTTTCCGGCTTTTGAGCTCCTCGTTTGCCTGGTGCCGTTTGACTCCGAGATAGGCGATCCAGGTGCTGGCGAGCGCGCTGAGTGCGGCGAGCCAGATCCAGCCCTGAAGGTAGGTTAGCGCATGAGGGCGGAGCTTGGCGGCCAGTTCGTCCGGCGAGATCCAAGACACCAGCAGCCAGCGATTGCGGGGTGCGTCGGGGAGTTCGCTGCCATGGATGCTCAGATCGCGGGCGGCGCGGAACTCGATGGCGCTCAGGAGCCCGATATCCTCGTCGATCTTGGAGGAGCGGTCGTCGATCTGGTCCTGTATCGCGCGCCATAGCGCCGGGTTCCAACTGGGCACGCGCGCGTCGGAGCGGTCGGCGAACATGAAGTCCCATTCAGGGCGTTCGTCCGAGGCCATCAACCAGTAGCCTTCCCGGTCGAGCAGCCAGAGATTGACGGCCCGCACGCACGCGAGGTCGCGCAGTCGTTGAAGCAATGGCTGGCCGAGATAGTTGATGACCATCAGGCCGCGTTCCGTGCCCCTGGCATCGGCCACGCGCGAGACGAAACGGATCATGGGCTTGTAGGGGATCTCGATCTCACCATGCTCCACGTTGAGGTCGAAGCGCGACAGATAGAGCCCGTTTGCGCTCAGATCGCGCGCGCCGATGAAGTAGGGGCGGTCGCTCTTGTCCTGGAGCTGGGATTCGGGGACGACCTGCGTCGTGCCGCTCGTGTTGTCGATACGGATCTGTTCCCGGCCCTGCTCGCTCAGGTAGCGCATCTGATCGTAGATGCCTATACGGGCTGACATGAGGCTGCGGAAATCTTCGATCGTCTCGTGCCGGTCGGACGCGTCTTCGGCGGCGAGGAGGCGGCCTAGGGGGGGGTGGTGTGAGGCGTACTGTAGGTCGCGGAGCACCCAGTCCAGCCGTGCATTGATGACCAGGCCGGCCTCGAAGGCGGTGCTCCACTGTTTCTCATGTAGAGAGTGCACCAGATGCCGGGCTTCGCTGCGGTAGAGCAGCCCCATCAATAGACTGATCGCGATCAGCATGCACAGCCAGATGGCGAGGCTCTGCCAGAGGATTCGCCACCCGATGATGCCAAGTCTGAGATGGGCCTTCGTGTGCATGAAATCCCTATGTCGACGTCCGCGATGCGAGCTGCATTCTTGAGGCGTCCGATGTTTCCCCTCCGAGGCGCTAGCCTGTTGATTTGGGGACCGTTGAGGGGAGCGCAAGAGGCCATTGATCGGGATTTCGACCGATCAAGCGGGGCTGGGCACTTTTTGGGGAATCGGTGCGTCGCGAGGGACAGGGACCGCAGATAGGGCGCTGATTTAGGTGCGGTCGGCCATCCATGCCTCGAAGGCGTCGGATGACATCGGCCGGCCGAAGAGGTATCCCTGTCCGTCCTGGCAGCCGCGCTCCATCAGGTATCGCCGTTGTTCCTCGGTCTCTACGCCCTCGGCGATGGTGCCAAGATCCATCTGACGTCCCAGCGCGACCACCAGATCCGCAATCCCGCTGTCGCCGCTGTGGCCCAGTTCCTGGACGAAGGCGCGATCGATCTTGATCCGGTCGACGCCGAGCTGCTTGAGGACGCTCAGCGAGGAGTAGCCGGTGCCGAAGTCGTCGAGCGCGACCGAGACGCCCATGCGCCGGATCTCGGCGATCTTTGCGGCGGTAGAGGCGATCTGGCCGATCGCGATCGATTCGGTCAGCTCCAGCTCGATGCGTTCCGGGTCGATCTCGTGTTCCTGGAGTACGCGCTCCAGGATGGAGACGAAATCCGGCTCGCGGAATTGGGCCTGGGAAACGTTGACCGCCATGCGGAATTCCGTGTAGCCAAGCTCGACGAGACGTTTCAACTGGTCGCAGGCGGTGCGCAGCACCCATTCGCCGAGGGCGATCATGAGACCCGAATGCTCGGCCATCGGGATGAACCGATCGGGCGGGATGGAGTGGCCTTCCTCTGTGGTCCAGCGCAGCAGTGCCTCTGCCCCGACGGGGGCGCCGGTCGCGAGATCCACCAGGGGCTGGAAGGTGAGATGGAGCTGCTCGGCGTGGAAGGCGGAGCGCAGATCGGTGAGCAGGCGGATGCGCTCGCGTGCCGCCAGGCCGAGATCCTCGGTGAAGGCGATGGCGCGTCCCCGGTGCAGTCGTTTGGCCTGTTTCAGCGCGATGCTGGCGTCCTTGAGCAGGTCGGCGCCACCGGTGGGGTCCGGGCCCAGGCGGATGAGGCTTGCGGTCGCCGAGATGCGAATCGATCTGTCCTGCAGATCGAACGGGGTCGCGAAGATCTGCTCGATGGCGTGGCGATCGATCGCCGCGCTGGGACCGAGCAGGCAGAAAGCGTCCGCCGTCACGCGGGCGATCAGGATCGGTGGCTGGAACACCTCTCCCAACCGGTAGGCGACCGCGCGCAGAACCTGGTCGCCGAAGTGGTGATCGAGCGCCGCGTTGATCTCGGCGAAATCGTCGAGATCGATCAGCGCCAGGGTGGCGTCTTGTTCTCCGTCCTGGCGCTCGTCGATCAGTTGGATGAGCCGTGCGCGGTTGGGCAGATGCAGGAAGGGGTCGTAATAGGCCGAATCCACGAGCTGTTCGTGCAGCAGCACGTTCTCGAATCCGACCGTGACGTTGGCGCAGAAGATCTCCAGCAGGTTGCGGTTCACCCTGTCGAGCGGGTGCGCGACATCCAGGTAGGCCGCGACGCCCTGAGTGCCTTGTACGTCGAAATAGAGACAGGTCATGGGCTCGAACAGATGGCTCTTGAGCGTCAGACACTGCTCCAGGGCGTTTCTGATTCCGGCGTCGGGCAGTTCATGCAATGGCGACTGGATGAGGTGCCGGTACTGTCCCGCAGCGGCGATGAGCCAGGGCGATTTTTCTCCCGTGGGCGCGGAGGCGACGCAGACCAATCCCTCCGGTGCGATGTCCAGAAGCGCGCACAGGTGCGTGACCACGCCCTCGGCGAAATGATGCAGCGCCCGCCGTTTGGCGAGTCCGGTGCTGGCCGAGATGATGAGCTCCAGACCGCGCCGGCTCATTTCGAGCTGACGGAGCTGGCGGTAGGAGCGGATGGCGACGGTCAGGCTGGTGAACAGCCGAACCCGGGTCATCTCGGACTTGGTCTTGTAGTCGTTGATGTCGTAGGCGCGGATGGTTTCGATCTCTGGGGCGTAACCAGGCTGACCGGTGCGCAGGATGATGCGCACCGCGCGTTGGTCGAGATCTTCACGGATGCGCTGTATGAGAGCGAGTCCGGCGTCCTCCGATTCCATGACCACGTCGAGCAGGATCACCGCCACGTCTGGATTCTCGGCCAGTAGGCTGTAGGCCTGAGTCGCCGAATAGGCGTGGAGGAAATCGAGCGAGTGGGCGTCGATGGTCAGATCGCGCAGTGCCAGGACGGTGGCCTCGTGCACGTCCGGCTCGTCGTCGACGATGAGGATGCGCCAGGAATCCTTGGGTTGGTGGAGCTCGTCCGGCTGATCCTCAATGAGAAAGAGTGCGTCTTCCTCGTCTGGATGTTGGCTCGGGGTCATGGGGCGTCCTCGTCCACAGTCGTCCGGTGGCACGGGCCTGGGACGGGGGCTGACCAATCGATTGGAAGGCCATCCAGCGATAGATGAGCTGCTGTTTTCATCGGACTGCTTGGGCCTCTATGTGATGATTCGCTGGAATGCGCTTTTCCGGCAATCGCCAAAGGAAACGTCTGAGAATGGCTTTTCGGTTTTTGCCGACGCGAATCGATCCGGGTCGTAGACGTTTCTGCAAACCGCCTGAGACGGCCATCTTTTTTTGAGGTCAACGTGAAGGTCTCACGAGAATGGCGGCCTCGGCAACCTTCATCGTCACAGAGTGAGAAGGGGTGCTCGGGTTTCGAGATGGCGCTTGACTTCATGTCCAGGAAGCGGGTTTCCTGTCTCTGATTCATTGGGCTCGCACTCCACTGGTTCTTCGGCGACCGGTCGGCCAGTCCATCAAGGCGTTTGGCCGTCGGGGCCGACGCGCGGCAGCGTCAGGGTGAAGGTGGTGCCTTGGCCCGGCTGGCTGTCCACGACGATCCGTCCGCCCAGCGCGACCGTCACCAGATTGTAGGTGATATATAGACCCAAACCGCTGCCACCTTCCCCCAGGCGGGTCGTGAAGAAGGGCTCGAAGATTCGATCCAGGAGTTCGGGCGCGATGCCGATTCCATCGTCCGAGCAACGAATGCCGATGGCGTCCGTGCCTTCCGCATGGGCCTGGATGCGGATGCGGCCAGATTCCGATTCGGCAAAACCGTGCTTGAGCGCATTGGTCACCAGATTGGTGATGACCTGCTCCAGTGGGCCAGGATAGCTGTCCATCTCCAACTCGGGTGGGGCCTCGATTTCGATATGGTGCGTGGTGTGCTTGAAGCCTGGATGGAGCGTGACCAGCATTTCGTTCAGTGTCTGACGTAGATTGAAGCGCCGCCGCCGCATGCTGGTCTGATCCACGGCGACCTGCTTGAAATGTCCGATGAGTTCCGCCGCCCGTGACGTATTGCGTTCGAGCAGATCGACCGCCTCGCGGGCGTGCGCCAGAAAGGCGGTCAATTGCGAGCGGCGCAACGCGCCCTCATCGATCGCCGCGCCGATCTCGCTCAAGTGGGCTTCCAGCGTGCTGGCCACGATACGGGCGTTGCCGAGCGGGGTGTTGAGTTCGTGGGCGACGCCCGCGACCAGCTTGCCGAGCGCCGCCAGCTTTTCGGACTGTACCAGTTGACTCATCGCCTGTTGCAGGGCGCTGGTGCGCTCGTTCACCAGTTCCTCCAGATGCTCCCGGTGGCGCCGCAGCTCCGCATCCGCCTGCTTGCGATCGCTGATATCGCGCACGAAGGCGAAATCGTACTCTTGGCCGTCGAATACAAAGTAATTCGCAGTCACCTCGATCGGGAAGACTGTGCCGTCCTTGCGTTGATTCGTCCTTTCGAAACGGTGTCGCTGGAGATGGCGTGTCAGCTCCCATCTTGATGGCCACTCCGCCTCGGACAATTCCGGATCGATGTCCCAGATCCCCATCCCGAGGAGTTCATCGCGTTGGTATCCGAGTAATTCGCAAGCCTGTTCGTTGACGTTCATCAATCGGCCGTCGGGCGTAACCCAGAAGACGGCGTCCGCCGAGCGCATGATGGAGATCTCGGCTAGACGGAGCGCCTTTTCCGCCTTTTTGCGCTCGGTGATGTCGATCATGCTCACCAGAACGTTGGCGAATGCTGCCTCCTGGTCTGGCAGGGCGACGGCCAGGAGGATATCGCGCCGTTCGCCCTGCAACGTCTGGTTGACCGTTTCGAGTTCGACATGACGCTGGCCTTCGGCGATGGCGGCGATGATCTCCTGAAAGGCAGGCCGACTCTCCGGAAGCCAGATCTGTGGCAGTGCGCCCAGAAGCGCCTCCTTGCTGTCCGCGCCGAACATCTTCAGCGTTTGCTGGTTGACGTCCACGACCTGGATGCTGCGAATGCAGTCGGTCAGGACATCCGGCTGGCTGTCGAGATAAGCGCGAATATCCTGGACGCCCTTGGCCTTCATGTCCTCGATGGCCACATTGAGCGCCGAGATGTCCTCTTCCCAGAGCGAGACGGCGACGGACTCGAAGATGGTGCGGTAGCGCTGCTCGCTCTCCTGCAGTGCCTGCTCGGCGCGTCGCTGTAGGGTCTGATCCTGCACCAGGGAGAGCAGGGCCGGTTGCGCGCCGAGCGCGATGATCTCGGCCGACCAGAGTACGGTCCGCCGTTCGCCGTCACGGGGCATAATCTCCAACGGGACGTCCTTGAATGGACCCTTATCGCGTAATTGTGCCGTCATGCGGTCGCGCAGTTCGGGGTCGACCCAGAGTCCGAGTTCCTTGGTTGTTGTGCCGGTGAGATCCTCACTCCTGAGACCGGTCAGTTCGATCCAGCGTTCGTTCGCATCGATCAACCGACCTTCGTCCAGGGTCGTGATTGCCATCGCCGCCGGATTGGAGCGAAAGGCCGTCGCAAAGCGGTGTTCGCTTTCGCGGAGCCGTTTTAGTAGCAGATGTTGGGAGAGCTCATCGCCGACGCGCTCGGCGATGGCCTGGAACAGACGTTGTTCCGTCTCGCTCCAGTCGCGTTCATGGCTACACTGGTGAAGGCCCAGTATCCAGGTCCGATCGGACCGAGGGTGCAGCGCGATCGTCAGCTGGCTTCGGATGTCGTAGCGCCGTACCGTTGCGGAGTTCCTGATCTCTTCGGTCGCCGGGAGCGTATGAGGTCCGGGCGTGTTCATCAAACATCGCACCATCTCGTAAAAGTATGTGTCGGTTATGACTTTGACTCCTTCGGAGTCGATATCGCCTTCTGTGGCGGTGACGCCGGGCCATTCCGGTCGGGTTGCCTCGATTGGGATATGAAAGCTGGTGGTCCCCGTGTCGCCGGGGTACATGAAAAAGGCGCGGTCGGCTTGGAAGATATCCAGAATGGTGTCCAGCAAGTTGCGCATTAGCTCGTCGTCGGGTCTGGGCGTCGTCAGGATGCGCGAGATTCGGTCTAGATCTTCCAGGAAACGGGCGTTGTCCTTCAGCCTGCGGTCGGAATCGATATGCTGCAACGTATGAGCAAGGATTTCGGCCGCCATGCGCAAGAGTCGTGCGTCTTCGTCTCCCCAGTCGCGCTCATGGTCGATGGTGTCCAGACCGATGAGACCGCGTATTCGACCGTTCAACTCGATCGGAACCCATAGTGCCGACCGAACCTTCCCTTGCCGCAGATACGGCCTGTAAGGCGAGTCGTCCGGCAGGTCGCTGTAGCGGATTCTCACGACGCGATCCTGTGGCGTTGCGTCGAAGACGCGTCGCAGGTCTTCGGTCTTGAAGGTGCGTATCGTCTCGCTGTCTGGTTGAGCGTTCGTGTCGCACCATTCGTGCACATTGGCTGGTGCCGATGGATCGGGAGCGATTGTCAGAAGATAGCTGCGTTCGGCCTGGGTTAAGCGTCCGATGCGCTCAAGGATCCAGTGGAGGCGCCTGTCGAGGTCTTCCATCTCCGGATTGATCATCAGGGCGGAGATTTCGGTTGCCGCCTGCTCGATGTCCAGGTGCCGCTTCAGTCTGGCTTCGGCGTGCTTGCGTTCGGTGATGTCGAGCAGGGTGCCGAGCATGCGCGTCGCGCGGCCCTTGGCGTCTCTCTGCACCGCGCGGCCCGCCGAGAGCACCCAGATCCAGTCTCCCCGACGGGTACACAGACGTTGCTCCAGTTCGTAGCCGTCGCGTCGTCCCTCGATGCACTCCCGGACCAGATACAGACTGAGATCGCGCTCGTCCGGGTGCAGCCAGCTCTTCCAGAGCGATGGGGTCACCTCGATGTCGGCGGGCGCGTAACCCAACATTCGGGCTAAGGATTCGTTGATGACGGTTTTTCCGCTCGCGATATCCCAGTCGTAGAGTCCTTGTCCGGCCACGGAAAGGGCCAGAGAGAGACGTTCCTCGCTCTCGCGCAAGGCGTTCTCGGTCTCTCTGCCGGGCGTCAGCGGAAAGGCGAGCGCGCAGTTGTAGGCGCATCCGGCGATTTCGAAATAATGGGCGACGACCTCGATCGGGCATTGCGATCCGTCGCGGCGACGGTGCTTGGCGTGAAATCGCTGTGTCTTGGCTTGGCGCAGCATGCGCCAATGCTTGGGCCAGTCGTGTGGCGAGTATTCGGTGTTGAGATCGAGGATCGACATGCCGAGCAGCTCTTCCCGGCTGTATCCGAGCGCACGGCAGGCCTCTTGGTTGACGTCGAGGATGTGCGCTTGCTCATCGATCCAGAACACCCATGCCCCCGTGTTCGGGGTGACCTCTGTCTCGTTCAACGGCGTTGCCTCCATAGAATCGAGCGCCTTGGACCGACTTCCGGTGACGCATCGGCGCGAGCGCTCATGGCACGGTTGCGATTCCGTTCCGCGTTCCGTCGAGGCTCAGTGCCAGGCCGCTGACCCGCTCGACCCGTCGGCTCAGCGCGTCCGCCAGGACATGGTCCTGGCTGTAGAGCAAGGTGAATGTCTTGCGGGCGCGGGTGATCCCGGTGTAGACCAGCTCGCGAGTGAGCACCGGGTTGGGCGTATCCGGCAGGATGAGTGCGGTGTGGATGAATTCCGATCCTTGCGATTTGTGTACCGTCATGGCGAAGACGGTCTCGATCGCCGTCAATCGGCTGGGCAGGATCCAGCGGATCCCTCCGGTCCCGTCGCCGCTGGGGAAGGCGACCCGCAGTACCCGTCGGATGGCGCCGTCGGCCTGACGTACAGGGACCTCCAGTGCGATGCCGATGTCGCCGTTCATCAGCCGCAGTCCATAGTCGTTGCGGGTGACCAGCAGAGGGCGGCCGGCGAACCAGCCCTCGCTGGCGTTGGCGAATGTCTGCGCCGGGTTGGTGCGCGGTTGCAGCAGCGGCTCGTCGCCGGTGCTCAGCACCTCGATGATGCGCCGGTTCAGTCCCTCGACGCCCCAGGGACCCTCGCGCAGTGCCGTCAGAAGCTGGAAACCGGCGTGCGCGTCGAGCACGGCGGAGGCCCAGTCATCCAGCGCTTGACGATCGGCCTGGTCGTCTGGACGCCCATCGCGCATCAGACGCAGATAGCCGGCATAGCCATCACGGATCAGGTCGTCGAAGGCGGTGTCCTGGGTGTCTCTCAGTCGAATGGCGGCGATGCGCCCGAGTTGCGCGTCCATGTCGGATTGCTGGCGCTCGAACAGCGATTTGAGCGCGGCCAGTCGGTCGGTGACTGGCCTGTGGTCCAACATGCCCGCGTTGACCAGCTCGGCCAGGGCGCCGATGCCGCCTTCCGGTTTGAAGCGATAGCTGCGGCGCAGCATGGCGATGGCCTGGTCGAGTGGCCGGCCCTCGGGGTCGAGATGGATCGATGGGATCGGCTGGCCGGTGACCCCTTGCAGCCACTCGGCGGTTTGCGGGCGATAGTGTGCCTCGCGCGCCCGCTGGCATAGATCGCCGAGCACCGCTCCGGCCTCGACCGATGCCAGCTGGTCCTTGTCGCCGAGCAGGATGAGACGGACCTCGGGGCGCAGCGCGTCGAGCAGCCTGGCCATCATTTCCACGTCGATCATGGAGGCCTCGTCGACCACCACCAGGTCGGCCGGCAAGGGATTGCCCGCGTGATGGCGGAAGTGCCGGCTGTTCGGAATCGGCCCCAGCAGACGGTGCAGGGTGGTCACCTGGGTCGGGATCTCGGCGCGGATCCGCTCGCCCTCCGCGATGGCGTCGAGCGGAAGATCGGCCACCTGACCGGCGATGGATGCGTTCAGACGCGCGGCAGCCTTGCCGGTGGGCGCGGCGAGCCGGATGCGCAGCGGCGCTTCGCCACGGCCCATGGCGAGTCCCTGGAGCAGGGCCAGCAGACGCACCACGGTTGTGGTCTTGCCGGTCCCCGGTCCTCCGGTGATGACGGCGAAGGCGTTGCGCGCGGCCAGGGCGCAGGCGACCTTCTGCCAGGCGTCCACCTGGGCGTCGGATCCGGATCCGAGGGTGGGGGCGAACAGCCGGTCCAGCAGACCCCTGACGTTCTCCTCCGGGAGCGCGATGGTGTCTTCGAGACGGTGCTGGATTCCAGCGCAGATCCGTTGTTCGTCGCGCCAGTAGCGGCGTAGATAGAGCAGCGGGCGTTCCGGCGTGCCATGCAGAACCAGTGGGGATTGGTCTTCGCCATCCGTCGCCTCGGTCGCGGCCGGAGGGACGAGCTTGGAGTCGATGGCCGGACTGCGTGACAGGCGCGTGATCCAGTCGGCGATCCGCAGCGGAGCGAGCAGTCCGGGCAGATCGCGCCGGACCTCCTCGGCCTTGTCCCCGTCGTTGCGCAGACGGGCGAGCAGCGCGTCCGGGTTTCGCCGAGTGTCCTCCAGGTCGAGGCACACATGGCCGTGCGCGTTGCGTTCGCTCGTCAGCGCGACGGCGAGCAGCACGGCTGGATCGGTCTCGCCGCACTGCACATGGATGAAGCGCGCCAGTGCCAGGTCGAGCGCACGCAGCACCCCGGTCTCTACCCAGGTTTCGAGCCGGACGAAGAGCTCTTCCGCCGTCATGCCGCTCTTGCAAGCATCGATGCCGAATGCTTCATCTCTAGGCCGCATCGCTGGTCCCCTCGGTTGCGTGACCGCCGGCGAACAGACGATCCAGTCGTTCGATCGCCTCCCGGCTGGGCCGGTCCATGTAGAGCCCCTGGGTGGCATTCTCGGTGCCGCGCAGGAAGACATAGAGGATGCCGCCGATGTGACGGTCGTAGTCGTAACCCGGCAGCCGCGCGCCGAGCTGGCGGTGCAGCGCGAGCAGATAGAGCAGGTACTGGAGGTCGTAGCGTTTGGCGAGGATGGTCTCGCGCAGGGCCTCGCGATCGTAGGCCGCGTCGTCCTCTCCCAGTGTGTTGGACTTCCAGTCGAGGAGGTAGTACCGCCCCTGATGCTCGAAGACCAGGTCGATGAACCCCTTGAGCATGCCGTTCAGAAGGTGGGGCGCCAGTGCCGGACGCGGCATTCCGGGATGGATGTGGTCCATCGCCAGACGTTCGATGCGCCGGGTGTCGACCGCGTGGCTCGGCAGCCAGAATTCCATCTCGACCTGGATCTGGCGCGGACTCAGGTCGCGCAATGCCAGCCGGGTCGGATTGGCCGGATCCTCGGCCAGGTCGTGCAGCGCCCAGGTTTGGATGAGCAGGTCGTGCAGCCAAGCATCCAGTGCGTCGATCCATTGGGTCAGGTCGCGCAGGTTGCAGCGTCGCCCGAGCATCTCGCGGCGCAGCGACTCCGACTCGGCCGCTGCGGCATAGCCGCTCAGCAGGCGCCCGGTGTCGTCGCGGGTCTGCTGGGTGGCCGCCCATTCCAGGATGCCGTGCAGAAAGGTGCCGATATGGGCGCCGGACGGAAAGGCGTGCAGCCGTCCGCGCGAGGTTGCCGCTGTGCCGGAGTTTGGTGTCTGCGCGGCTGCGGTGCTCGCCGATTCCTCCAGGGCCGTCTCCTGCGCGGCGGTCTCGGAAGAGGGCGGCAGGATCGAGCCGGACTCGCCGTCCGTCCCGAGCGCGGGACGGGTATCGCGCACGATGGCCGAATAGCTGGCGATCCACCAGGGCTGGCGACGGATGACCGGGGCGGGGCGCGCCTGCTCCAGACGCTCGGCCCCCTCGGGAGGAAGCGGGATCGCGCGCGCGGTCGGCACCGGCTCGATGCGGATGTGCTTACAGCCGTTGCGCAGTGCTGCGAGCGCCTCCCAGATCTCCGACGGGCTGTCGAAGACCCGTCCGCCGCCGAGCAGATGGCCGATCGCCGACTTTTCCAATTGCGGCCGCTTGGACCGGCCGCTCTTGAGCGGCGCGATCCCGGCCCAGAGGGCGTGTCGGGCACGGGTGAGGGCGACGTAGAGCAGACGCATGTCCTCGCTCAGACGCGCGTCGTCGGCCGCCAGCCAGGCATCGGCGAATCCCTTCTTGGTCGCGATCTCCAGATAGGTGCGGCCCGCATGGCGATAGGGGACCTGGCGGCTGTGTCCGTCCACCTCGCGCCAGCCGCAGATGAAGGGCAGCAGCACCAACGGGTATTCGAGCCCCTTCGATTTATGGATGGTGATGACCTGGATCAGCTCGGCGTCGCTCTCCAGGCGCAGGATCTGCTCGCTGTCCGAGCCTTCGATCTGCTCGGCGAAATGGCGGATCAGGGCCTGCTCGCCGTCGATCCCAGTGGCCGAGGATTGGAGCCATTCGGCCAGGTGCAGCAGGTTGGTGAGGATGCGCTCGCCGTCGGCGCGTCCGACCAGACGGGCCGGCAAGTCCTGATCCTGCATCAGGCGGTAGAGCATGGGGAGCACGCCCTGGCGGCGCCAGATGTGCTGGTAGATGCCGAAGCGCTCGACCTGCTCCTCCCAGGCCAGCTCGTCGTCCTGGAGCCGGGCCAGCTCGGTGAGCGGGACCGCGAGCGTGTTGGTGCCGAGCGCGGCCCGTGCCAGTCCCTCGTCGGTCGGTGCGGCGCAGGCGCGCAGCCAGTGCAGCAGATCGGCGGCCTCCTGGGAGTCGAGCACCGAGTCGCGGTCGGAGAGATAGACGCTCGGTACCTGGCGCTCGGCCAGCGCCTCGCGCATCAGGGCTGCCTCGCGGCCGGTGCGGACCAGGATGGCGATGTCCTTGGGACGCAGACGATCGAAACCGTCCGGTCGGGTGAATCCGGCACGGTCCTCGCGCGCCGCGCTCAGCCAGTCGACGACCTGGTTCGCTGCGGCTTCGGCCATCGCCTGGCGGTAGGTGCCGGGCGAGACCGGATCCTCGCCGGTGTCCAGGGTCCAGAAGGTGAGTGCGGGGGGCTCTCGCCCGTCCAGCATCAGTCGCTCGGGACGGTCGTTGGATCCCGTGGAGACGAATGGGATGGGGTTGTATCCGGTGTCGTCCTTGAAGCGGAAGGCGCCGCGACTCCAAGACTCGGCCTGTTCGAAGAGATGGTTGCAGGCGTCGACCAGCGGCGCGGTCGAGCGGAAGTTGGTTGCGAGCGTGTAATGGTGCCCCTCGGTGGCCGAGCGGGCCGCCAGATAGGCGTGGATGTCGGCCCCGCGGAAGCCGTAGATGGCCTGTTTGGGGTCGCCGATCATCACCAGTGCGCTGCCCGGATGGGGCTCTGCGACCCTGTAGATGCGATCGAAGATGCGGTACTGGACCGGGTCCGTGTCCTGGAACTCGTCGATCAGGGCGACGGGGAACTGACGGCGGATGGTCGCGGCCAGGTGGTTCGCCTGGGCGGTGCCGAGCGTCGGATCCAGCGCGGTATCGAGCTGGCGCAGCAGGTCGTCGAATCCCATTTCGGCGCGGCGCTGGAGTCGCTTCTCCAGCTCGGCTCGAACCCAGTCGGCGGCGTGCGCCAGCAGGCAGGATTCCAGTGGCGGTTCGGGCGCGTCGGGCTGTGCGGGTCGCGTGCCGTCGGCCGCCCTCCAATTGGCGATGGCCTGGAAGGCGGCATGCTGGGGTGCGGTCTGAACCTTGGCAGTCTTCTTGAAGGAGAAGGCGTCCTGAGCGAAATTCTTGAGCTTGCCGGGCGCCGGGCCGCCCTCGGACCAGTCTGCGATGGACTGGAGCAGTTGGTCGAAGGTTTCCTCTTTGGCGCTGGCGTGCGAGGTGCCGTTGAGGTGCGGTCGCAGCGCGCGAAGCGCTTCTTCCAGCGCGGGCCTATCCGCGCGCCAGGCGGCGCGCGCCCTGTCTTCCTCTATTTGAATCGCCGCATCGAGACGTGCGCATTCGGTCTCGACCTCGCGCTTGCTGGCGGACCAGACCAGATGCGCGGCCAGTGGCTTGGCCAATGAATGGCAGACCAGCGGCTCGCCCCGATAGCTGAATCCGCTGTCGCGCCGACCGAGCCAGCGCGAGAGTCGATCGCGCAGGGCCTCGGGAGATTTCACGACCTCCAGTACGGCCTCCGCCTGGTCGGGTGTGAGTCGATAGAAATGGGCGCGCCAGTAATCCCGCAGCACCTCGGCCACCAGGTCGGACTGATCGGTGACCAGTTCGCGGTCGAACAGGCCCCGCGTGTCGAAGGCGTGCTCCTTGAGCATGCGGTTGCACCAGCCGTGGATGGTCGAGATGACGGCCTCGTCCATGGCTTCGGCGGCGAGACGCAGACGGCGCGCGCATCCCGGCCAGTCCTCGGGCGGATAGTCGGCGCGCAGGCCGATCATGGGATCCGTGCGCCTGTCCAGGGCACCGATGTCGGTGTCTGGCGATTCGAAGAGGGTTGCGGCCTCGACCAGACGTGTCCGGATACGCTCGCGCAGCTCCTGGGTCGCGGCCTCGGTGAAGGTCACCACCAGGATCTCGGGGGGCGTCAGCGGGCGCTCGAAGGCGGTCTCTTTCGATCCATGGCCGAGCACCAGACGGGTATAGAGCAGGGCCAGGGTGAAGGTCTTGCCGGTTCCGGCGCTGGCCTCGATGAGACGGCTGCAGCCGATGGGACGGCCGTCGCCGATTGGATGGGTGTCGCCAAGCGGGAAGCGGAGCAGATCGAGTTCCTGGCTCATGCGGGGCCTTCCTCCTGGCACGGCGCCGGATCGGCGCTCAGATGCTCGAACAGTGGGCGGTAGAGTCGCTCGACGAGCGTCTCGAATGCCGGATCGGCGGCGAGTCGGTCATAGCTCGGCCAGAAGCGCGCGTAGCCCGGATGGTCGCGCATTTCGCCCGTGCGCTCATAGCCGTCCTCGTAGACGCTCGCCGGATCCGCCGACCTGCCGTCGCGGGAGCGAAGCAGGGCGAAGCCGGTGCGGCAGGCGAGCGGCTGGAGCGCGGTCATGCCCTCTAGATAGGCGTCCAGCAGATCCTCCAGCAGCGCGCGCGCCTGCTCGGCCGGCAGCGGCTCCAGAGCCAGATCGGTGTCCGGCCCCAGGATGCGGGTGACGACCGGGCCTTCGAGCTGGGCGGCGAGATGGACCGGCCAATGCCGCACCAGCTGGTACCACTTGAGGTCGTTGCCCGTATGGAGTCGGCTCGCCTGGAGCCGGAGCATGATGCGCTGGCCGTCCGCGTTCTGGCGCAGATTTTCAAGGCTGTCTTCCAGACGGATCCCAGGACGTTCCAGAATCAGACGCTGCGATGGACATTGCTCCGGGTACTCGTGCAGCCAGTCCTGGTAAGCGGCGATCGGCTCGCGCAGATTCTCGGTCAGCGACGCGATCCAGACACCATCGAACGGCGGCAGCGGCAGATGTCCGGCGCGGGCCAGGCGCCGTGCGTTTCGCTCCAGTGTGGCGTCGACATCGGCGCTCGGATCCTGGTGCAGTCGGTTCGCAACCCATTGGACCAGGTTGTCCTGCAAGGCCCAGTTACTCAATGCGTCGAGGTCGAAGGTCTCCTCGTCGTCGGCGGTGTCGTCGGCCTCGGTGAAATGGAGCGCGAGCCGGCTTTGATAGAAGCTGGCGACCGGATGGCGCAGGAAGCGTCCCAGGGTTTGGAGCCCGATGGGGGCGTCCAGGATCGGTGTGGACAGCCGAGGCGGGGGCTCGATGTCGGTCGCGCGATCCTCGTGAACCAGTCGCCATTCTTTGGCATAGGTGAAGAGGTTCGGATCGCGGTCGGGCTCGAAATAGCGCCGGCTGAATGGCTGTAGCGGATGCTCGGTGGTGAGCGCCTTCAGCAGATCCTGTCCGCTACCGCTTGGAAGACGCCAGCCGGCGGCGATGTGGTCGCGTAGCTGTCCGACCAGCACCGAGGGCGGCCGGACCGAGTTGTCGCGGATGCTGCGTCCGACCCAGCCGATGACCAGCCGCTCGCGTGCCGAGAGCATGGCCTCCAGAAACAGATAGCGGTCGTCCTCGCGGCGCGAGCGGTCGCCCGGTCGGTAGTCGTTCGCCATGAGATCGAAGTCGGCTGGCCGGCGGCTGCGCGGATAGTCGCCGTCGTTCATCCCCAAGAGCCAGATGTGCCGGAAGGGGATGGCGCGCATCGGCATCAGGGTGGCGAAATTGACCGCCCCGGCGAGGAAGCGCTGGCTCAATGAGGGCTGGTCGATCTCGCTCAGAATGGCTTCGCGCACCACCTCCAACGGCAGGCATTCCTCGGCGGACCCGCCCTGGCGGCACTGATCCTCCCAGCGTTCGAGCGCCTGCTGGACCTGGGCGATGGCCAGGCCGTCCGTGTCGCCGGTCTCGGCGAAGGCATCGGCGAGCAGATTCGCGATCAGGGCGGTCCACTCGGCCGGTCGGCGCGTCTCCTGCAATTGGCTCCAGTAGTTCTCCAGGGTCTCCAGCAGCTCGGTCAGCGGACCGAGCAGCGCGGCATCCAGACCGCCGATCTCGTCGTAGGGTTCGACGCCGCGCCAGGGACCGGCCCCGGCGCTGGCGAACCCGAGCAGCATGCGTCTGAGCCCGAAGCGCCACGTGTTCTGCTCCAGTCCATCCGGCAGATCGAGCGCGGCGCGCTGATGCGCATCCAGGCCCCAGCGGATGTTGGCCCCGGCAACCCAGCGGCGCAGTCGCGGCAGGTCGGTCTCGTCGATGCCGAAGCGCGCGCGCAGGGCGGGGATGTCGAGCAGGTCGAGCAGCTCGCTCACGGCGAAGCGCGAGCTGGGCAGCCCGAGCAGGGATTCCAGACCGATCAGCAGCGGATTGCGGTGCCGCAGACCCTGGTCCGAGAGATGGAAGGGGATGAAGCGCGGATCCTTCGGCGCCAGCCGTCCGAAGACCGCCTCGATGTGCGGTGCGTAGGTGTCGATGTCCGGCACCATGACCAGCACCTCGCGCGGCTGTAGCGGTCGGTCGGTGAGGGCTAACCGTTCGAAGGCGTCGAGCAGCTGGTCTTGGAGGATCTCGATCTCGCGCTGCGGGCTGTGGGCGATCAGGAATTCCAGACTGCGGTCGCGGGCCGGGTCGATCTCCGTGCCGTCTTCACGACGTTCGTGCAGTGGTCGCAGCTCCAGGATGTCGCTTTGCAGCTGTTTCAGCAGGCTGTCCTCTCCGGGCGACTCGAAGAGATCGATCTCCAGGCTCTGGGACTGGAAGCGCGACTCGTATTGCTCGCGCTGGTCGTGCTCGTCCAGCAGACGGATATAGTCGCGCCCCTGCTTGCCCCAGGCCGCGAGCAGTGGGTGACCGTGCAGATGCAGGGCGTCTTCATCCAGGTTCTCCGGCACCTTGCGCGCCGCGCTGCGTCGGTAGGCGCGCCGGAAGAGGTCGCGTCCCTCGACGATGTCGCCCCAGTAGTGCCGGCTCGGGTTGTGCACGAAGAGCATCACCTGGGAATGTCCGGCGAGCGCCTCCAGAACCTCCAGCGATTGGCGGGGCAGTGACGAGATCCCGAACAGGATGATCCGGCGTGGCAGTGCCTCGGCGTCGTCGGGCGCACTCGGAGCGCGGGCCGCGTCGAGGAAGCGCAGATGGACGCTGGCGCGGCTGGCTCGACCGAAGGGGCCGTCGTCGAGGCTCGGGTCGGCGGCGATGTCGTCCCGCAGCGCGCGCCACAGCGCCGGTTGCCACTGCTGAGACGGATCGAGTGCGGAACGCTCGCCGTTCGGGCGGATGAGGATGTCCTGACCCTGCTCCCAGGCATCCAGCCAATCCGCCCGGTAGACCTGATACTGGTCGTAGAGATCGGCGAGCCGAGCCGCCAGCTGATGACGTCGCCGCTCGGGGTCCTCGCCGGCGAGAAAGCCCGTCAGGGGCGCGCGCCAATCGCCGTCCTCGTCCTGGTCCAGATTGCCGAGCAGGCGATAGAGGCGCCAGGTCAGTGGGGCCTTGTCGAAGGGCGAGCTTGCGGGAAGATCGCCGAGAACCGTGCGATAGGCCTCCCAGATGAATCGGCCCGGCAGCAGGATGCGCATCGCTGCGGCGATGCCGCAGCCACCGGACTCGTCTTCGCTCGGATCGGCTGCGAGTGCCAGCCGTAGCCATTGGGCGATGCCGTTGCTTTGGACCAGCACCAGCTCGTCCTCCAGCGGATCGAGCGGATAGCGCTTCATCCAGGTGACCATGAGGCTGCGCAGCAGCTCCAACCGGTTGCCCTGGATGAGCATGAATCCGGTCGGCCAGTCGTCCATTCGCTCGGATCTCGGTGTCTCCACCCGGACCTCCTTCATTCTGTTTGAGCCCCACCACGGTGAGCATCCGTAGCCCGTAGCCTGGGTGCAGCACAGCGAAACCCAGGGGGCGCCCTTAAGTTGCGGCGAGCATGCCCTGTTCGCGGATGAAGTCGATGACGGTATCGACCCCTTGACCCGATTTGAGGTTGGTGAAGACGAAGGGCCGTTCGCCGCGCATGCGTCGCGCGTCCTGCTCCATGACTTCCAGCGAGGCGCCGACGTAGGGCGCGAGGTCGATCTTGTTGATGACCAGCAGGTCCGAGCGTGTGATGCCTGGTCCGCCCTTGCGCGGGATCTTCTCGCCCTCGGCCACGTCGATCACATAGATGGTCAGATCGGCCAGCTCGGGGCTGAAGGTGGCGCTCAGGTTGTCCCCTCCGCTCTCGACGAACACCAGATCCAGCTCGGGGAAACGCGCCTGGAGATCCTCGACCGCCGCCAGATTCATGGAGGCGTCCTCGCGGATGGCGGTGTGCGGACAGCCGCCGGTCTCGACCCCGACGATGCGCTCGGCCGGCAATGCCTGGCTGCGGATCAGGAATTCGGCGTCTTCGCGGGTGTAGATGTCGTTGGTGACGACGGCGATTTCGAAGCGATCGCGCAGACGCTTGCAGAGCAGGTCGAGCAGCGCGGTCTTGCCGGAGCCGACCGGGCCTCCGACGCCGACGCGCAGGGGGGACTGACTCATCTGATGCTCCTCGGGCGGAGAGCGGCCGTCTCCGCGTCATGGCTGGGTGATGGCGTCCGCGACATTTCGCCGACGCTGCCGGCTAATGTACATGGCTGAAGGCCAACTCGACAGATGATAAGGACGGCCGATAGGGCCGGTCCAGGGGAGTCGCGTCACTATGTCGGGGTGCGCCGGACCTCCAAGGGGCTCGCCATACTCGGCAGCATCTGGGAGGCGATCAAGACGTCGGGCAACCCCTTGGGCGGTGATCGAGTTTCCCACCACGCTGGTGGTCCCGAGGCGGCCGAGCGGAAGGATCGGCTGTTCGACGACCGGGCACTGAAGATCGCGGTGGAGCGCTTGGGGCGGCAGGGGATGACGTGGCCTTATTGCGCCCCCTGGCCGGTATTACTGATGCGTCTTGACGTGCTCGCGCAGCACCGCGTCGATACGCGTCTGCCATCCTGGGCCTTCGGCCTTGAAATATTCGATCACCTCGGGCGAGAGGCGAATAGAGACCGGCTGCTTGGTGGAGTTGGCTTTCGGGCGCCCGGGCGAGCGTCCGAGCGGACGCATCTGGGCCAATTCTTCGTCCGTCAGCTCATGGGTGTCGGGGTCCTTCGCGATGCCTTCGCGGATGCGTGCCTCTTCCTCGGGGCTCGGCAGGTCAAAGATCCGGCCTGAGGGTGATGTGACGTGCATAGTCTCGAACCTCTTTCGGGTTGGTTTCCGTGAACACCACGCAATAGACGGCGCGACCGATGGGCGCGAACCCAATCCAGCGCTGCTCGCCGTAGGCCTCGCGGGCATCTTCGTTCACCCACGCCAGATCCCATTCCAGATCCGCCGCCAACGCCAATCGATAGCCCATGATGGGGACATTCAGGCGGTCCTTGGCGAGCTCACCGCTGAGCTGCGTGGCGACGACGTCACCTGGGAGCAGGTCGGCGTCCGCAACGAGGCCTTCGACCTCTACGTCTACGGCCAGGCCGGCTGCATCAAGCTCAAGGTCGACCGCATGGACTGGGAGCATCCGCGCTCCTGGGTCATGCCCTGGGACGAGAACCCCGAGGTACTGACGGTGGACGGGGAGCGTGGGAGGCAGGATCCGAAACCGCTGCCGGTGGGGGAGGCGGGTACGGTTTCGGCAGCGGCGGTGAGGGTGGCTACCGAGAGGGCTTCAGCCGGGGCTCGGTGCCGATCTTCGCCAGGTTCTCAGTTGTTTCAGATTCCGACCATCATCAGCGTGGTTGGGCTACAGGCAGTTGGCGATGCGAGCGACGGTCGACGCTTTCTGAGGGGAGTCCTGGGCCAGGAGACGCTTCAGTTTGCTTTTCTCCTCGCGTGTATTGTCGTCTTTTCGTTATGATTGACCTATCAGTGTTCTGCTTCCGTTGGCTGGTTGTGGTATCGGAGCGAACGGGCGCTTTGAGTCCGAAAGCAACGTAAGTGTATTTCGATCGGGTCTGCGGCCTATTGGCGATAGCAGATAAGCGACCGATGCGAGGGCTAAAGATTTGAACGAAATAGCTAAGGCTGCAGCGAGTCCTACAAAGGCATTCTTCGTGCGAATGATCACCCGAGATATTACGCTCGAGGACTGCATTTTCGATTTAATCGACAATAGCATCGATGGGGCCTGGAAAACCGAGGGAAGTCCTCCGATGACTCTCGAGCCGCATGAAGGGCTTTCCAAATACGATATTCGTATCGAGGCGGATCCAAATAAGTTTTCGATATTGGATAATTGCGGTGGAATGAGTCTCGATCAAGCGGTCGAGTATGCTTTTAGTTTCGGTAGGAAAATAGCCGACCATGCCGACGGATACAGCATCGGGGTTTACGGTATCGGCATGAAGCGAGCCGTGTTTAAGCTGGGAAACAAGATAAGAATTCGCAGCACATATAGGGATGAACATGGAGGAAGGCACTCGTTTGCTGTTCCCATCGTCGTTTCGAAATGGATCGAGAACGACGAGCCGCCTTGGGATTTCGATATTGATGACGACGAACCGCTTGAGAACGATGGCGTTGAGATCTTAGTGGAGGATTTGAATTCCGGTGCATCCGAGGCTTTTCGAAATCCCAGCTTTCTCGAAAACCTAAAACGAATGATTGCCAGAGATTATTCTCTTCACATGAGCGGTGGTTTGAAGGTTGCGCTGAACGGGGAGAGCATTCGGGCGCGTCCCATCGAACTCAGAAAGAGCGACGAGTTTTCTCCGATGCGGATGTCGTACGAAGAACAGATCGATGCAAGTAAGAAGGTCACCGTAGAAATCATCGGAGGGATGGCCGCCTTGCCTTACGACGACAACGAGCCTCCCGAAGACCGGTCGCGAGATCGGGAACGGATTTCGGGATGGTATATCGCCTGTAACGGCAGAATCGTACTCGCAGCAGACAAAACCGATGTTTCGGGATGGGGGAGCGACGATCTGCCCAGTTGGCATGGTCAGTATACCGGGTTTCTTGGCATAGTACTTTTTACTTCCGAAGACGCAGAATCCTTGCCTTTGACGACGACCAAGCGCAGCGTTGACAGAACTTCCGTCGTTTATCGTAGAGCGCTTAGGCCGCATATGCGTGATGTCAGCAGGGCATGGATCGACTACACGAACTGGCGAAAACAGGATTTGGCTGAAGCGAAGAAAAAGGAAGCCGAGACCAGGTCGATCCCCATACACCAGATTCAGGCGCAGTCATCGACTAAGCTACCCAATTTGACGGTAAAACCACGCCAGAAAATGGCCAACGTCAATTACTCGGTTTCTCGAGAAAGAATGAAGGAGTTGGCTAGGGAGTTGGGTAACATCAACATGTCATACAAGGATGTCGGCCTTCGGTCTTTCGATTACATGTATTCCGATTACGTAGGCGAAGATTAATGGCTTCGTTCGATAGCGTAAACTATAGCTTGAGACCCAGCAAAAGTATCGAACGCCAGATTGTATTCGAGGGTGTTCGAGATTTGCAAATGCATTTGAAATTGACCGAACTCGTTTATGTCGGGTTGGGGTCCGTTTGGTTTACGGATTTCATAATGGCCCATAGAATGCTGCGAATAGAGGAAATGATATCGATCGAGCGTGAAGAAATCGGATATAAGAGAGCTAAATTCAACTCACCCTATGCAACCGTTCAAGTGATGCATGGTTCGTCATCCGAAATTCTTCCCGTTTTGTGCAATGACGAAAATTGGAAATCTCGTCCATGGTTGATTTGGCTTGACTACGATGGAGATTTCGACGAAGAGATGAAGGGCGATCTGCAGATGTTGATCGAAAGAGCGCCAATGAACAGTCTTCTCGTCTCGACATTTAATGCTTGCCCGAGATCCTACGGGAAAAATCCGGAGGATAGGCTGGGTCGTTTGCAGGAGTTGTTTCGCTCTGTCGTTCCCGACAACTTACCTAAACGATCGGTAAAGGAAGAAGAGCGCATGCAACAGACACTTGCCGATATTTCTCTAAGGTACATGCAGTCGGTCGCAGAAGAAGCATCTCGCCCTGGGGGATTCGTTCCCGCAATTCGCATTCCCTATCAAGACGGTGCTCCCATGGTTACGGTCGGAGGAGTGTTGCCTGAGGAGGGGAACAGGCATGAAGTGGAGCAGATCACCCAAAGTGAGGATTGGCTTTGCCGCCCCGACAAGCCGATCGTCGCCCCGCACCTCACTATGAGAGAGGCGGCCGTGCTGCAATCCCAGCTGCCTTGCACCGATAGACTCACTCGCGATCGCATCAGGCAGCTGGGGTTCGATTTGGAGGAAAGCCAGATCGAGACCTTCCAGAAATACTATCGACAATATCCGACGTTCGCACAGATACTTTCGTGAGCGATCGCGTTCGGCGATCGCCAACCACGTTCGTTCGTGATATCTTTCCGGGCATGATGCCCATAATTCCCTCCGCCCCCGTCCTTATCGATCTGTTTTCCGGATGCGGAGGATTTTCTCTGGGCGCGCATCGGGCTGGCTTTCACGTAGCCGCAGCGTTCGACAACGATCCCATTCTAAGCTCTTCTTTCGAGAGCAACTTCCCGTCCACTCTCCACGAATTGCGCGACGTGGCGGGCCTGCGCGGCGAGGATTTGCGAGCGGTCGCTGGAGGGAGAGTCGACGGAATATTCGGAGGCCCCCCCTGCCAAGGGTTCAGCGACATCGGCAGACGCGATCGTTCGGATCCGCGTCGGCGTCTGTTGGCGCATTTCTACCGCCTGGTGGCCGAGACCGGTCCCACCTTTTTCGTGATGGAGAACGTACGGGGTCTCGCCTACCGAAACGCCCGAGACGAACTCGAAGGTGCGCTGGCCTACGTGCGCGACGACTACGCGTTGTTCGGGCCGACGATTCTGGACGCCGCCGATTTCGGAGCGGCAACGGCTCGGCCGCGACTGTTCGTCGTCGGCGTCCGCAAGGATAGGGGCGACGCCATCCTTCCGGAAGACATCGAAGTCGCCAAGCGTCCGGCGGCGACCGTCCGAGACGCCATCGGCGACCTGGAAGGCGTGATCGAGGTGGGCGAAAGGGACGGATTCGACGTCTGGCGGATCCCGGATCTCGCCCCGACATCCGACTATGCCCGTCGACTCAGTGCCCCGGATCGCCTGTTCACGAGTCACCGGACCACCGCGCACGCGCCCAATGTCGTCGAGCGTTTCGCGCGTGTTGAGCCTGGCGGCAAAGACGAAGTCGGGCGTCATCCTCGGTTGCGGTGGGACGGACAGTGTCCGACGCTCCGAGCCGGAACCGGGTCGGATCGAGGATCCTACCAGTCCGTGCGTCCCATCCATCCGGACCATCCGAGGGTGATCACCGTCAGGGAAGCGGCGCG
Source organism: Thiorhodococcus fuscus (assembly GCF_042682685.1). Lineage (NCBI taxonomy): Bacteria > Pseudomonadati > Pseudomonadota > Gammaproteobacteria > Chromatiales > Chromatiaceae > Thiorhodococcus > Thiorhodococcus fuscus. Next base: position 58,726 of record NZ_JBHUHX010000047.1, on the reverse strand, counting down.
CCTGCAGGGCTTTCCGGATTCCCATCTGTTCCATCCGACGGTTTGGCACTCGTTTCGAATGATCGGCAACAGCGTTTCCCCGATCATTTCCGAGGCGCTCTTCCGCGTGATCGCCGAGAAGCTGTACGAGGAGCGGGTGCCGACGGCGGCGTCCGTCTGAGGTCCGGGGCTACGGTGGACCGGCTCGCTCCGGAGCGCCGCTCTTGGCTCATGTCGAGAGTGGCTTCCAAGAACACCTCGGCCGAACTGCGCGTGCGCCGCGCCCTGCACGCGCTCGGATTCCGCTTCAGGCTGCACCGCAAGGACCTGCCAGGAACTCCCGACATCGTCTTGCCGAGGCATCGCACCGTCGTTTTCGTTCATGGGTGCTTTTGGCATCGGCATCCCGGCTGCCCGAAGGCGACGACTCCGAAGACTCGGATCGAGTTCTGGCAGAGCAAGTTCGACCGGAACGTCGAGCGCGACCGCGAGGCTATGGCGCAATTGGAGGCGCTGGGGTGGCGGACGGTCGTGATTTGGGAATGCGAGACGAAGAAGTCCGAACGGCTTGCCGAGGTGTTGGAGCGGCACTTCGCGCTTGGCGGAGAAGAGGCGGTTCGGGATCGGGAAGGGTAGCTGCTCGTGGAAAATATGTTCGTCCCCTTTTCTCGATGGCGGTGTGCGGACAGCCGCCGGTCTCGACCCCGACGATGCGCTCGGCAGGCAACGCCTGGCTGCGGATCAGGAATTCGGCATCCTCGCGGGTGTAGATGTCGTTGGTGACGACGGCGATCTCGAAGCGATCGCGCAGACGCTTGCAGAGCAGGTCGAGCAGCGCGGTCTTGCCGGAGCCGACCGGGCCGCCGACGCCGACGCGCAATGGGGACTGACTCATCTGAGATTCCTCGGGCGGAGAGGCCGTGTCTCTGCGCCATCGGTGGGTGAAGACGCCGCGACGGTTCGTCGGCGCCGTTGGCAAACGTAACAAAAGCGCCCAGTGGGCGTAAGAGGCTCGATGCGCGTTCGCAGGTCCGCTCAGGAGCGAAAGAGCCGGGTGTATTGGGTCTCGTGCAGGCTGCTGGCGATGGCGAGCGCGGGCGAGCTGGCGCCGATGTCGGCGTCCTCGGTCTGGAGCGCTCGGTCGACGGCGGCGGGCACCTCTTCGACCAGACGCGCGAGGGTCTGCTGACCCTGGGTCTGGCCGAGCGGGACGATCTTGACGGCGGCGATGACCAGATTCTCCAGCCAGCTCCAGGTGTATGCGAGCAGGGTTCGGCGCGGGTCGATGTCCCAGTGAGCGGCGGCATAGGCGAAGCCCGTGGTCTGTGCGCGGGCGATCAGGGTCTTGCGTTCGGCCGCCCCTGCCAGGTTCAGCGAGATCAGCAGGTCCGCCAGGGCACGACCGCGATTGGACTCCTCGCTACGCAGTTCCTGGGTCTCGCGGCTGGCGAGCAGGCGCTGGGTCCAGGCGTCGAGCGCGGCGTCGTCGCCCTGTCGGGCCGCCCTGTGCAGTCGGGCGAGCAGGGGCAGGTCGATGCCGGTCTGGGTTGTGCGCAGCTGATCGCGCAGCCAACCCTCCAGATCCGCCGTGTTGCGCACCCAGCCGCATTCGACCGCCCATTCGATGCCTTGCGAATAGCTGAATGCGCCGGTCGGAAGACTGGGACTCGACAGATGCAGCAGTCGCAGCAGGGCGAGGTCAGTGGTCATGGTGCCGATGACCGTGGGCCTGGTGTCCGCCCTCGTAGGCGCCGGCCTCTGGCTCGAAGGGGGCCTGTTCGAGACCGACCGTCAGCCCCAGCCCGCGCAGCATGTCGTCCAGGACATGGTCGTGCGGATAGCGCAGGATTCCGGGTCCGATCTGAAGGGCGACGTGTCGGTTGCCCAGGTGATAGCAGGCGCGGGCGAACAGCAGCGGATCGTCGCAGCGCACGCTGGAGAGCGTCTCGTCTCCGGCGCGTACCCGAACCGCCAGACCCTCATCCGAGAGCAGGTGGTCGCCGTCGCGAAGGCTGCCGCCCCGTTCGAGGAAGAGTCCGGCCTCGCGGCCGTCGTCGAGGACGACGCGCAGACGGCTGCGAACCCGCTGGTCGTAGGTCAGGGTCAGTGTCGTGTCGGTATCGAGCGGGTGGTCGGTCTTGCGCGTGAGACGGATCATGAGTCGTGTGTCTTTGGGTCGTTCGCGTGGTTGGGTGCGATCCGGCCATCGTCGAACGATTGCCGGGGTCTCGGTGTCAGGCTAGCATGCCGCCTGCCCTGTCCTGGGTCGATCCGGACCTCTGTCTCCTCTCGGAGACTGTCACAAAAACCGATGGAAAGGCTTTTGCGACAGCCTCTATGTGACGTGCGAGACGGTCAGCCCTTTTCTCACCCCTGCGTCGTGGCTATTCTTCGCGCCCCGTAGTCGGAGAGCGTCGTCCGTTGCGACGCGCTCACCGCTTGGGCGTGCCATCTCGATTTTCAATGCAAGAGGCAATGACATGTCCAATCTGGTGTTCGAGGACATCCGGAGACGTCTGCGGGAGACGCAACAGGAATTCGATCGCGAATTCGATCGCATGCTCGCCGAGGGGCGCGAGCGGTTTCGCTACGAGCGGCGGCGCGGCAAGGTCGTCTTCGAGCGGAACGTACGGCGCCTGCATCTGCGGCAGCGCATCGGCGTTTGGCGTTATATCAAGGATGCCCCGATCGCCTTCATCCTGACCGCGCCCGTCATCTACGGCATGATTCTGCCGTTTGCCATTCTGGATCTCTCCATCAGCCTCTACCAGCAGGTGTGCTTCCGGGTCTACGGCATCCCCCTGGTCCGTCGCTCCGACTATCTCATCGTCGACCGGCATCGTCTGCCCTATCTCAATCTGATCGAGAAGCTCAACTGCGTCTATTGCGGATACGGCAATCAGGTTCTGGAATATGCGCGCGAGGTCTCCGGACGGACCGAGCAGTTCTGGTGCCCCATCAAGCATGCCCAGCGCACCATGGACCCGCATCCGCGCACCAGCAGTTTCGTCGATTACGGCGACGCCGCCGGCTATCGCGAGGATCTGCCACGCCTGCGCAAGCAATGGGAGGACGAACGCCAGTTGCAGTTGTGATCGGCGGCCAGCCTCCAGTCTCCAGCCTCCAGCCTCCAGCCTCCAGCCTCCAGCCTCCAGCCTCCAGCCTCCAGCCTCCAGCCTCCAGCCTCCAGCCTCCAGCGATATGATCTGGCTGGTAGCTGGTAGCTGGTAGCTGGTAGCTAAAACAGAAAATACCGCTGCGCCATCGGCAGAACCTTCGCCGGTTCGCAGACGAGCAATTCGCCGTCGGCGCGGACCTGGTAGGTCTGGGGATCGACCTCGATGTTCGGCAGGGCGTCGTTCAGCACCATGTGCTTCTTGCCGATGTCGCGGCAGCCCATGACCACGCCGATCAGGCTGCGCAGGCCGATGGCGTCCTGCACGCCGGCCGCGATGGCGGACTGCGAGAGGAAGGTCATGCGGGTCGCCGTGCGTGCCCCGCCCAGTGCGCCGAACATGGTCCGATAGAGCACCGGCTGGGGCGTGGGGATGGAGGCGTTGGGATCGCCCATGGGCGCGGCCACGATCATGCCGCCCTTGATGATGAGGCTCGGCTTGGCGCCGAAGAAGGGCGGCTTCCAGAGCACCAGATCGGCGAGCTTGCCGACCTCGACCGACCCCACCTCGTGGGCGATGCCGTGGGCGATGGCCGGGTTGATGCTGTATTTGGCGATATAGCGCCGCGCGCGCAGGTTGTCGTGCTCGGCCGGGTCGCCCTTCAGGCTACCGCGCTGGACCTTCATCTTGTGCGCGGTCTGCCAGGTGCGCGTGATGACCTCGCCGACCCGGCCCATGGCCTGCGAATCCGAGGCGATCATCGAGAAGGCACCCAGGTCGTGCAGGATGTCCTCGGCGGCGATGGTCTCGCGGCGGATGCGCGATTCGGCGAAGGCCACGTCCTCGGCGATGCTCGGGTCCAGGTGATGGCAGACCATGAGCATGTCCAGATGCTCGTCGACCGTGTTGACCGTATAGGGTCGGGTCGGATTGGTCGAGGAGGGCAGGACGTTGGGCGCGCCGCAGGCCTTGATGATGTCCGGTGCATGGCCGCCGCCCGCGCCCTCGGTGTGGTAGGTGTGGATGGTGCGCCCCTTGAAGGCGGCCATGCTGTGCTCGACGAATCCCGACTCGTTGAGGGTGTCGGTATGGATGGCGACCTGGACGTCCATCCGCTCGGCGACGTCGAGACAGCAGTCGATGGCTGCGGGTGTCGTGCCCCAGTCCTCGTGCAGCTTGAGCCCGATGGCACCGGCCCGGACCTGTTCCTCCAGCGCCTGAGGCAGACTGGCGTTGCCCTTGCCGAGGAAGCCCAGGTTCATCGGCAACTCATCGGCGGCCTGGAGCATGCGGTGGATGTTCCAGGGACCGGGCGTGCAGGTGGTGGCGTTGGTGCCGGTCGCGGGTCCGGTGCCGCCGCCGAGCATGGTGGTGATGCCGGACATCAAGGCATCCTCGACCTGCTGCGGACAGATGAAGTGGATGTGCGAGTCGATCCCGCCCGGCGTGAGGATCTGGCCCTCGCCGGCGATGGCCTCGGTGCCTGGACCGACGACGATGTCGACTCCGGCCTGGGTGTCCGGGTTGCCCGCCTTGCCGATGCCGACGATGCGTCCGTCCTTGATGCCGATGTCGGCCTTGACCACGCCCCAATGGTCCAGAATCAGCGCGTTGGTGATGACGACGTCGACCACCTCGGCCGCGACCCGCTGGGACTGTCCCATGCCGTCGCGGATGACCTTGCCGCCGCCGAACTTGACCTCGTCCCCATAGACGGTACGGTCTTCCTCGACCTGGATCCAGAGATCCGAATCCGCGAGCCGAACCCGGTCGCCCGTGGTCGGGCCGTACATCTCCGCATAGGCCTGCCGGCCGATCTTTGCCATCGCTCGATCTCCAGATTCGGTTCTAAAGGGTGCCCATGACCTTGGCGTTGAAGCCGTAGACCTCACGGTCTCCGGCGTAGGCGACCAGCTCGACATCGCGGCCCTGGCCGGGCTCGAAGCGTACCGCTGTACCGGCGGGGATGTTCAGCCGGTAGCCGCGCGTCTGTTCGCGCTCGAACTGGAGCGCCGGGTTGGTCTCGTAGAAGTGATAGTGCGAGCCGACCTGGATCGGCCGGTCGCCGCTGTTCTCGACGCGCAGCATGATGGTGTCGCGTCCGGCGTTGATCTCGATCTCGCCGGGTGCGGCGATGACTTCGCCTGGAATCATGGTTGTCTCCACTGGAGCTGAGTTCGATGAGTCGAACCGCAAAGGCGCGAAGGACGCGAAGAGGGGTTCGGCATGTCGGCTATACCCGTGCGCTGGATCATCCCGAAAAATCCTTTGCGCGCTTCGCGTCTTGGCGGTTAGAAATGCGTCAGACGATCGGCTGGTGCACGGTCACCAGCTTGGTGCCGTCGGGGAAGGTCGCCTCGACCTGGACCTCCTGGACCATCTCCGGCACGCCGTCCATGACGTCCTCGCGTGTCAGCAGGGTGCGGCCGTAGTCCATGAGCTCGGCGACGCTCTGGCCGTCGCGGGCGCCTTCCAGGATGGCGGCGCTGATGAAGGCCACGGCCTCCGGATAGTTCAGCTTCACGCCCCGGTCCTTGCGTCGCTCGGCCAGCAGGGCGGCGGTGAAGAGCAGCAGCTTGTCTTTCTCGCGTGGGGTCAGTTCCATGGTCGATCCTCGTGCTGTGTCAGGTGGCCCAGATGCGCGGCGCCTGGGCCGAGCGGCCGAGCAGTGGCTGGCGAATGCTCGCCCAGATGGCGGTCAGTCGGTTGCGGACCCGGTCGCTGGCGAGCCCCAGCGCGCGCACGATCAGCAGGTCCTCGATGCGGGTGATGCCGATCAGGGCGTCCGGGTCCGGTCCCACGGCATCTCGGGCCAGTCGCAGGACGGCCTCGTCGGCGCCGGTTGCGATCAGGGTTGCGGTGACGGGCATGCCGCGCAGACCGCTGGGGCCGTCCAGGTCGCGTCTGTCCTCGATGTTCAGCCGATCCCAGAGCAGCGGACGTCCGTCGCGCTCGATGCGTAGCTGAAGGCCGGCACGGCCGGGATCCATCCGTTCCCCATTGCTCGGCAGACCCAGACACTGGATCTCCCAGCCGATGAAGCGCGCCGCGCCCTGCAGTTCGATCCGGGTGTTCAGGTGCGCATGGCAGCCGGGAAAGAGGATGTTCTCCTGGGGCAGCCATTCCAGACTGGCGTCCCGAACGCGCAGGGTCTGATGCTGTTCCGCGCGCGGACCCAGGCTGCGATAGAACTTGGCCGCGCCGGGCGTGGTGATCATGGCCGAGGATTCGGGCGCCAGATCCACCTCGACCTCCAGGCGATCCCCGCCGACCAGTCCGCCCGGCGGGTGGAGCAGGTAGAGATGACAGACATCCCCCTCCGGATAGAAGGGCCGCTGCACCGTGAGCGGACCGCGCGCGCGCCGCTCGGCGAGCACCGTGCGCGCGCCGCGTCGGGCGAACCCGAGCGAGAGACTGGCCTGCCAACCCAGGGCCGTTCCGTCGCCTTCCGGGGTTGGATCTGCCATTGCCTCTGCGGTTGGGCTGGGGGTCATGCTGAGCCGGTACGTCACGGGCGGTTGTCGGCCTTTTGGATGATTGCGATTGCCTGGTCCCGATGGTCTGCACAATGCCGGGGATGGTCAAGAGGTCTGGTCCGATCGCCTTCAGACACGTCAGGCATGCATCGAGTCGGTCTTCTGGCGTCGGGCTCGTACCAGCCGGATCAGTACCAGGACCAGGAGCCCACCCAGCAGCCAGAACAGGGCTGGGCCGGTCGTCAGCAGGGGTGTCAGGTCCTCCCGGCTCGGCCAGCCGCTCAAATTGATTCCGATGCGCAGGAAGGCGGCCACGGCCAGCGTGGCGAAGAGCAGTCCGGTGAAGGTTGCGGTACGTCCCGGACGTCCGGATTCGGCCGCCAGGCCGAAGGCGCTCGGCAGTGCGCTGCCCCAGCCGAGCCCCGCGAGCGCATAGCCGCCGACTGCGGCGCCGATCCCGTCGAGCGTCGTCAGGGCCAGGCCGGCCGCGCCGGCCAGACAGCCGAGGATGAAGATTCGGGGTGCGCCCCAGCGTGCGCTGAGCCGTCCGCCGACGAAGACCAGCAGGCTGAAGGCGACCCAGAAGACGGGCATCAGCCAGGGCAGTGCGCTGGGGTCGACCTCCCGCAGATAGCGTGGACCGGCATTGATGAAGACCCCGATCTGGAAGGCGAGCGCGGCGAGCAGCAGCGCCGGCAGCCATCCCCAAGCGGGAAGACGGCGTGTCGGTGCCGTCTCGGTTGCGGCCTTGGCCGGCGCACGACGCTCGGCGACCAGGATGCCCGAGCAGACGGCGAGCAGGGTCAGGCTGGAGACGGCGAAGGGCAGGCGCGGATCCTGGGCGGCGAGCAGCGTGCCCAGATAGGGCGAGACGGCTGCGGCCAGCCCCATGCCGAGCAGGGCCAGGCCGGCGAGCCGAGGAACGGCGGGCGTCGCGGCGTGACGCGCGAGCAGGGCGAACAGCGGCGAGCGCAGCGCCGACGAGGTCAGGACCCAAATCGCCGTGACGCAGAGGAAGAGCGTGGGGCTCGCGCCCGCTCCGGGCAGCAGCGGCAGGGCGAGGAAGGCGATGCAGGAGATCGCCGTGAACGTCAGCACCCAGGGTCCGATCCGGGCATAGAGCCGGAAGGCCCGGTCCGCCAGGAAGCCAAAGGCGACGTCGAAGCAGGCGAAGAGCGCCTGGTCGGCGAGCAGGATCCAGCCGGTCCAGCTGCGCGCGATACCGACCGACTCCAGCAGTCCGGGCAGATAGAGGGCATAGACGGTCCAGGTGAGCAGCAGCAGAAACTGCAGGACGCCGAGATAGAGCCCGAGTCCGGTCGAGGAATCTGTCGGTGTGGAGGTGTCGGTCATAGGCGGCTCCGAGGGGCTGGATGTGGTCGGACCGGATGCGAACGCGGTCGAGACGCGCGTAGGACCAGATAGTGCTGCGGGTGCCGGGAATCGACCCCGAGTGAGTCGGACCTGAATGCCGGGCGCGCTTGCGTCTTGGTTCGGCAATTGGCGTCTGTCAAGATGGGGGCCACCGTTGTCACCATCGATTCAGCCTGGGAGGTCTGGCATGCGATTTCGGGGACTCCATCACGTCGAGTTGTCCGTCCTGGACTATGAGCGGTCGGTCTCCTTCTACGACCGCATGTTCGGCTGGCTGGGATACACCAGCTTCTGGACGCTGGACATCGGATACCGCTCCACCTACTACATGGCCCGCTTTCCCATGCCGCACAGTTATATCGGCATCCAGCCGGCACGCGGCGGTGAGCGTCTGCATCATGAGGACCAGAACACCGGGGTCCATCACGTCGCGCTCTGGGCGCGCAACCGCCGCGAGATCGACCGCTTCCATGCCGAATTCCTGCTGCGGGAGGATGTGACCGTCACCGAGGTTCCGGCCGAGTATCCGATCTATGCGCCCGGCTACTATGCGGTCTTCTTCGTCGATGCCACCGGCATTCGTTGGGAGCTGGCCCATATCCCGCGTATCCCCTCGCCCTGGGCGATCCTGCGCAGCATCAAGGCCGGGAAGGCGCTGATGCGTCAGCACCCGGAATGGGACGGATCTCCCATGAAGGCGATGATGCGAAGGCTGCCGTCGCGGGATGACTTGATGCGGGAGCGGTCCGGTCCATCCTGATCCAGGACTGCCGTTCGCAACCGTCCGGTCCCTTGTGTTTTCTCTTCCCTTGAGATGTTGGCGAATCATGAAATCCGTTGAACCTATGAAATCGGTTGAGTCCATGAAATCCGTCGAGCGACATCGCTCGCTTCTTTTCGCCTCGATCGCGGCCTGCGTGCTCGGTTTCCTGCTCGTCTCGGGTATGCCCGGCAAGGTGTCTGCGGGCGATCCTGGCATCCGTCAGCCGACCGGCGAGGTGAGTGCCTTCTGGCATGGGTTCGCCTGGTTCGATCTCACCCCGGACGAGCAGGCGTTGTGGACGGTGCTCGGATGGGACCCCGCCAGTTGGACCGGCAAGGCGTCGGCGCCGGCCTCCAAGCGGATGAAATGGAGCGCGTTGCCGACGATGGATCGGCTCGCTGCGGAGAAGTTGGGCTTCGATGCCTCCAGCTGGGATTCGGCGCCCTGAGCGTGGTGACGGTCAGACGGTCAGATATTCGCGCACCAGGGTCTCGTCGAGTTGGTCGATGCCGCCGGTCGCCACCGCGTGCCCTCGGTCGAGGATGCAGAACCGATCCGCGACGCGACGCGCGAACGGCAGCTTCTGCTCCACCAGGATGACGGTCAGCCCCATCTCGCGATTGAGCTTGCGGACGATGTCGCCGATCTCCTGCACGATGTTGGGCTGGATGCCTTCGGTGGGCTCGTCGAGGATCAGGAGCTTGGGGTCGATCACCAGCGCGCGGCCGATGGCGAGCTGTTGCTGCTGTCCGCCCGAGAGGTCGCCGCCGCGCCGTCCGAGCATCTCCTTGAGCACGGGAAAGAGCGCGAAGATGGCGTCGGGGATCTGGCGTTTGCCGTCCGGGCGTGTCGGCAGACCGATGCGCAGGTTTTCCTCGACCGTCAGCAAGGGGAAGATCTGGCGTCCCTGGGGGACATAGCCGATGCCGAGTCCGGCACGTTTCTCCGCCGATTGCCTGAGCAGATCCTGACCCAGATAGTCCATGCGCCCGGAGGCGACCGGCAGCAGCCCCATGATGCATTGGAGCAGGGTCGTCTTGCCGACCCCGTTACGGCCCATGATGCAGGTGCATTGGCCCTCGGGAACCTCCAGGTCGAGATCCCAGAGCGTGTGGCTTTCGCCGTAGAACTGATTGAGTGCTTGGATGCTCAGCATGGCCTGCCGGGTCTCTAGTTGATTCTCGGAAACGCTGTGTGCCGATGGTGGCGAGACATCGATTCTCGGCACCGATCGTGGACCGTAGGGCGCAATAGCGAAGCGTATTGCGCCGAAAGGAATCCACGCCACCGGTCCGCATGTGAGGCGCCACCCGTGTCCTCCGATGTCGCCGAGCCCGTTTGGCGATGGCGGTATCTTCCATGCGGCGCAATACGGCTGGCGCCTGTTGCGCCCTACGTCGCGCCGCCCAGATAGACCTCGATCACGCGCGGGTCGTTCTGGACCTCGTCCATGGTCCCTTCGGCGAGCACGCTGCCCTGGTGGAGCACGGTGACCTTGTTGGCGATGGAGCGCACGAAGTCCATGTCGTGCTCCACGACCACGACCGAGTGTTTGCCGGCGAGGGATTTCAGCAGCTCGGCGGTGCGGTCCATCTCCTGGTGGGTCATGCCGGCGACCGGCTCGTCGACCAGCAGCAGATAGGGATCCTGCATCAGCAGCATGCCGATCTCCAGCCACTGCTTCTGACCGTGCGACAGCGCGCCCGCGCGCTGGGCGCGGTGCTCCTGCAGCCCGATGGTCTCCAGCACCTCGTCGATGCGGCTCTGCTGTTCCCCTGTCAGACGCGCCCTCAGGGTCGGCCAAACACGCTTGTCGGCGGCCATGGCCAATTCCAGATTCTCCAGTACCGAGAGCGGCTCGAAGACCGTGGGCTTCTGGAACTTGCGTCCGATGCCGAGGCTGGCGATCTCGGGTTCGGACAGACGCAGCAGGTCGATGGTCTGGCCGAACCAGGCGGTGCCCGTGTCGGGCCGCGTCTTGCCGGTGATGATGTCCATCATGGTGGTCTTGCCGGCGCCGTTCGGTCCGATGATGCAGCGCAGCTCGCCCGCGTCGATGTAGAGGTTGAGGTGGTCGATCGCGCGGAAGCCGTCGAAGATGACCGAGATGTCCTCCAGGTAGAGGATGGTGCCGTGACTCATGTCCAGCTCCAGCCCCAGCCCCTGTCTGGGCCGCATGAAGTCCCAGACCTGGTCGCGACGCATGGTGGCGCGCAGGGTATCGAGCGTCTTCATGCGGTAGCCCCCTTGCGGCGCAGCAGGCCGGCGATGCCCTGGGGCAGGAAGAGCGTGACCAGCACGAAGAGCCCGCCCAGTGCGAACAGCCAGGCGTCCGGCATGACCCCGGTGAGATAGGTCTTGCCGTAGTTGACCAGCAGTGCGCCCAGCACCGCGCCGTAGAGTGTGGCGCGTCCGCCGATGGCGACCCAGACCACGATCTCGATCGAGTTGAGCGGCGAGAACTCGCCCGGATTGATGATGCCGACCTGGGGCACGTAGAGCGCCCCGGCGATGCCGGCGAGCACGGCCGAGAAGGTGAAGATCCAGAGCTTGACCTGCTCGACCCGATAGCCGATGAAGCGGGTGCGGCTCTCGGCGTCGCGGATGGCGATGGCGACCCGTCCCAGCTTGGAGTTGACCAGATAGCGGCAGGCCAGATAGCCGCCGGCGAGCGCCAGCGCGCTGGCGATGAAGAGCCCGATCCGGGTCGCGTCCGATTGCAGATCGAATCCCAGCAGATCCTTGAAGTCGGTCAGGCCGTTGTTGCCGCCGAATCCCATCTCGTTGCGGAAGAAGGCCAGCATCAGGGCGTAGGTCAGGGCCTGGGTGATGATGGACAGATAGACACCGGTGACGCGCGAGCGGAAGGTGAGCCAGCCGAAGACGAAGGCCAGGACGCCGGGCACCAGGATCACCATGAGGGCGGCGAACCAGAACATGTCGAAGCCGTGCCAGAACCAGGGCAGCTCGTGCCAGTTGAGGAAGACCATGAAGTCCGGCAGATCCGGGTTGCCGTAAACGCCGCGGTCGCCGATCTGGAGCATCAGATACATGCCCATGGCATAGCCGCCGAGGGCGAAGAAGGCGCCGTGCCCCAGACTGAGGATGCCGAGATAGCCCCACACCAGATCGACGGCGACGGCGAGCAGGGCATAGGTCAGATACTTGCCGAGCAGGGTCACCGTGAAGGTGGAGACGTGCAGCGGGCTGTCCGCCGGGATGGCCAGGTTGAGGATGGGGACCAGGAGGGTCGTGACCGCCAGCAGGATCAGAAAGATCCGGCCGCCGCGATCGAGATGGAGCCTGCCCGGTTGGATGTCGGATCGCATCACGGATCAGCCCTCCGCCGCTCGACCCTTCTGCGGGAAGAGTCCGCGCGGGCGTTTCTGGATGAAGAGGATGATGAAGACCAGGACCAGGATCTTGGCCAGCACGGCACCGGCCCAGGGTTCGAGGATCTTGTTGACGACGCCGAGCGACATGCCTGCCACCAGGGTTCCCCAGAGATTCCCGACCCCGCCGAAGACCACCACCATGAAGGAGTCGATGATGTAGGTCTGCCCCAGATTGGGGCCGACGTTGGTGAGCTGGCTGAGCGCCACGCCGGCCACGCCGGCGATGCCGGAGCCGAGTCCGAAGGTCAGAGCATCCACTCGCGCCGAGCGCACCCCCATGGCGCGTGCCATGGCGCGGTTCTGCGAGACCGCGCGCACCTGCAGCCCCAGCGCCGTCTTGCGCATCACCAGATAGAGCGCGCTGAAGACGATGAGACAGAAGGCGATGATGACCATGCGATTCATGGTCAGCGAGAGGACGCTGTTGATCTGCCAGGAGCCCGACATCCACTCCGGATTGGCGACCGGCACGTTCTGCGGCGAGATGAGGGTGCGCACCAGCTGCTGCAGGATGAGGCTGATGCCGAAGGTCGCGAGCAGGGTCTCCAGCGGTCGGCCGTAGAGGAAGCGGATGACGCCGCGCTCGATGAGGATGCCGACCGCGCCCGAGACCATGAAGGCCGCCGGAATCGCCAGCAGGAGCGCGAGCCCGATGTGCCCCGGCATCAGTTGCTGGACGAGATAGGTGGTATAGGCGCCGAGCATGATGAGCTCGCCGTGGGCCATGTTGATGACCCCCATGACGCCGAAGGTGATGGCCAGCCCGATCGCCGCCAGCACCAGCACCGAGCCCAGGCTCAGACCGAAGAAGAGCGTTTCGGCCAGGCTGTAGAGTTCGAGTTTGAACTCGATGCTGTCCTTGACCCGCTGTGCGCTCTTGAGGACCTCGGGGTCGGCGTCGGTCTCGATCAACCGCCGGATGGCGCCGCGTACCGCTGGATGCAGGTTGCCTTGCAGGACGTCGAGCGACCGCAGTCGCACCTCGGGATCCGTGCTGTCCAGATCGCCCAGTGCGATCGCCGTGGTCATCGCCTCGCGCACCTCGGTGTCCGTCTCGACCTGGATACGCTCGCGCAGCAGCTTGAGTCCGTCGTCGTCCAGGTTGGCGAGCATCTCGTTGACGCCGGACAGTCGGATGGCGGGATCCTGATGCGAGAGGTCGAGACCGGCGATGGCCGCGCTCAGCTGGGAGCGCAGTCGGTTATTGATGCGGATGCGCTTGAGTTCGCGCTTGGAGGCGGCGGTTCCGGCCGGCTCGCCGGTCAGCGGGTCGGTGAGGTCGTAGCCATCCGTTCCTTTGGCCGCGATCACCAGCGTTCGATCGGATTTGAGCAGATAGAGATCGCTTCCCTGTAGCGCCAGCAGCAGTTGGCGCGCCTTGGGGTCTCCGCTCGCGGCAACCAGCGCCACGCCTTCTTCGAGGCTGGCGAAGCTGTTCTCGGCGATCAGCGCCGCGCCCCGTTGGAAGTCGCCCGGATCGGCGAAGGCGCTCGGCATCGATGCGATCAGCAGAAAGGCGGCGATCAGCCTGGCTCGCAGACCGGCGCGGCTGAGACATCTGACTGGCATGGCGGACCCTCGAACGGCGTCCCGAGTCGAGGGGCGCGGTTCATGAATGCGTTTGGGTACGGGGATTTTTGAGGAGCTGGGCGCCGGGCGGAGAACCGACGCCAGCCCACCCAGGGACACGCCAATTGCATGAAGGCGCGACCCGTGACTTGCTAAATCGCCGATCCTGACCGTTCAGATCAGGATCGGTGGGACGCTCGAATCAGTAGTTCTGACCGGAGCAGGTCTTGGTGACGGTGTTGTAGTTGCCGCAGGAGATCGGCGGCGTCCAGTCGGCGATGATGTCCTTGCTGCCAGGCAGATAGTCGGACCAGGCGTCGCCGGGAACCTCTTTCTCGGTCTCCCAGACCACGGCGAACTGGCCGTCGTCCTGGATCTCGCCGATCAGCACCGGCTTTGTGATGTGGTGGTTCTTGAGCATCACCGCCTTGCCGCCGGTCAGGTTGGGGGTTTCCTGTCCGATGATGGCTGCGGCGACCTTGTCGGGATCGGTGCTGCCGGCCTTCTCGACCGCCTTCACCCACAGATTGAAGCCGATGTAATGGGCCTCCATGGGGTCGTTGGTGACGCGCTTGTCGTCCTTGATGAAGTCGTGCCAGGTGTCGATGAAGGCCTCGTTCTCGGGCGTATCGACGCTCATGAAGTAGTTCCAGGCCGCGAGATGGCCGACCAGCGGCTTGGTGTCGATGCCCGAAAGTTCCTCTTCGCCCACCGAGAAGGCCACCACCGGGATGTCCTCGGAGGAGATGCCCTGGTTGCCCAGCTCCTTGTAGAAAGGCACGTTGGCGTCGCCGTTGATGGTCGAGACCACGGCGGTCTTCTTGCCGGTGGAGCCGAACTTCTTGATGTCCGAGACGATGCTCTGCCAGTCGGAATGACCGAAGGGCGTGTAGTTGATCATGATGTCGTCGTCCGCGACGCCTTTGGCCTTGAGATAGGCCTCCAGGATCTTGTTGGTGGTGCGCGGATAGACGTAGTCCGTGCCCGCCAGCACCCAGCGTTCCACGCCCAGGTCGTTCATCAGATAGTCGACCGCCGGGATCGCCTGCTGGTTGGGCGCGGCGCCGGTGTAGAAGACGTTCTTGGAGGATTCCTCGCCCTCGTACTGCACTGGATAGAAGAGCAGGCCGTTCAGCTCCTCGAACACCGGCAGCACCGACTTGCGCGAGACCGAGGTCCAGCAGCCGAAGACCGCCGCGACCTTGTCCTTCTCCAGCAGTTCGCGCGCCTTCTCGGCGAACAGCGGCCAGTTGGAGGCGGGATCCACCACCACGGGTTCGAGCTTCTTGCCGAGCAGCCCGCCCTTCTTGTTCTGCTCGTCGATGAGCATCAGCATGGTGTCCTTCAGCGTGGTTTCGCTGATCGCCATGGTGCCCGAGAGCGAATGGAGGATGCCGACCTTGATGGTGTCGGCGGCCGAGGCGACCGACGAGAGGCCGATCGAGAGTGCGGCAGCCAGTGCTGTGGCCGAGACGCGAAGCCTGCTTTTCGACATGGACGCATATCTCCTGATGGGGTGGACTCAGTGGATTCGAGCGTACGTTCGACGATGCCTTAAGCAGAGGTTATGCCATCTTCATCTGGTGCTCGCTCTCCTGTCCCCGCGCCTGGATTCTTGACGTTCTTAGGATGTTTTAGGCCCCGGATTGGTGCTGAGCGCCATGCCCTTGCACTCTTTATGTGCGAGGTGTCGAGGATTGTTGCACCAAGGTTGGTCTCCAGCGGTCATTCTCCTCGCGTCGGGCTACGGAGGTATGGATGTGCCGTCGTGATCTCATTCAAAGCTGCTTGGCGGAGAAGGTGTCGCAGGCCCCGATGTCGCCGTCCTGGAATCCGCGCTTGAACCAGCGCACGCGCTGCGCCGAGCTGCCGTGGGTGAAGCTGTCGGGTGTGACTCGGCCCTGCGACTGGCGCTGGAGCCGGTCGTCGCCGATGGCGGAGGCGGCCCGGAGTCCCTCTTCGAGGTCGCCGGGCTCCAGGATGTCGCGCGAGACATGGGCGCGGTGCGCCCAGAGACCGGCGAAACAGTCGGCCTGGAGCTCCAGCCGGACGGAGAGCGCGTTGGCCTGGGTTCGGCTGGCCTTCTGCTGGGCGTTATGCACCTTGGTCGAGATGCCGAGCAGGTTCTGGACGTGATGGCCGACCTCGTGGGCGATGACATAGGCCTGGGCGAAATCGCCCGGCGCGCCGAAGCGTTCGCGCAGGTCGTCGTAGAAGGAGAGGTCGATATAGACCTTGCGATCGGCCGGACAATAGAAGGGCCCCATGGCCGCCTGTCCGAGTCCGCAGGCCGAGCGGGTCGCGCCGCTGAAGAGGACCAGGTGTGGATCGCTGTAGCCTTTACCGTGCTCGCGGAAGACTGTGGTCCAGGTGTCCTCGGTGTCGGCCAGCACGACCGAGACGAAGTCGGCGAGTTGGTCCTGACCGGCCGGGTGGCCATTGGCATGGGGTGTCGTCTGATGACTGCTCGGCGTGGTGTCGATGGGCAGCCGGTCGAGCTGCGACAGCAACTGGCTGGGATCGACGCCGAGCAGGAGCAGGACCACTACCACCAGGATGCCGCCGACCCCGCCGCGAATGCCGAGCCGTGGTCCGAAACCCGTGGGTTGGCCGCTGAACCCCTCGTCCCGGCGGTCCTCGATGTTGTCGCTACGGCGACCGTCTTCCCAGCGCATTGGATGACCTATTCGATCGGTTGTGATCGGCGCCCTCTAGCTGAACGCGAGCCAGCGCTTCAGACGCACCTTGATGTCCTCTAGCATGCCATTCGTCCCGAAATCGGTCGAGATGTCCGATCTGTCTTCTGGGGATGCTTCGGGAGATTCTGTTTCCTGGGGCGCCTTCAACCGGACGCCCAGTGCCTGCAGCAGGCGTTTGCGATCCGCCGGAGTCGCCTCCCGTCGCGGGAAGGTGCAGCTTGGGCACAGCGGGTGCGCGTAGCGTCGGGTGAGGATTTCCTCGCGGGTGAGATCGAGATAGGGGCCGATTTCGAGCGCCGGGTAGTTGGGGTTGGCGCAGCAGAGCGAGACCATGCCGTTGGCGTCCACCGCGACCGTATCCATGATCAAAGGGCAGACCTCGCCGTCGTGCATCTGGAGCCTGGCTGGCGAATAGTCCCGCAGCCGCTCCAGGAAGCTTTCCTGATGGGCGTAGTTGCTGACAGGGTTTTCCACCGTTCCGACGCCTTGGAGCGGTTCGAAGGCGAATCCCAGCCAGTGCGCATAGTCTGCGACCAAGGATTCCTGTTCCCGGTTGTGATCGAAGCGCAGGAAGCGCAGCACGATCTGGGTCTTGATCGGCTCTTGGGCCATGAGCTGGGATATGTGCTCCAGGTTGGCCTTCACCATGGCGAGATCGCCGCCTCGGTGGTTGATCTGGTGGATCTCCTGGGTAAAGCCGGAGACCGAGACGATCAGCTTGTTCAGCCCGGCCCTCAGCGACTCCTCGATCAGCGCGGTGCGTCCGCGAAAGGAGAGTGTGGTCGAGACCTCGCAATTGAGTCCGAGCGATTTGACCACCCGGATGTAGTCGGCGATCCGGGCGTTGAGGAAGGGTTCGGTCCAGTTGTAGAGACCGACGTTTTCGTAGTCCTCGCTCTTGGCCTTCTCGACGATGCGCTCGAACTGGGCCATCGGGATTCGGCGCGAGCTGTTCGGCAGCAACCGGGTGCCCCGGACGCAGGTGGGGCATTTCATGTGACAGGCGTCGATCAGATCGACATAGATGATGGACATCGGCATCCTCCTGATGCGTTGACTGTGTGGGCGATGCCTGTACGACGGGTCGCCATGCTTGCGGTTCGGTCGCGCGCGGTTTCAGTTCGGGCGTAGACAGAGTCGCTGAATCAGTGAGCGCAGGATGCCGAGCATGGGATCGACGCGCTCAAGCGCCAGATATTCGTCCGGCTGGTGGGCCTGGGCGATGTCGCCGGGGCCGAGCACCAGGGTCTCCATCCCGAGCTGGTTGAGGAAGGGCGCCTCGGTGCCGAAGCTGACCGATTCGGCTGCGTGCCCGGTGAGTTCCTCGCAGACGCGCACGATGGTCGAGTCGGCCGGGGTTTCGGCAGGCGGGATGGCCTCGAACAGTGGAGCGACCGACCATTGGAGTCCACGTCGCTCTCCGACCTGGGCGACCCGTCGCGCCAGCTCGGCGCGCAGATCGGCTGGATCCAGTCCGGGCAGCACCCGCAGGTCGAGATGCAGTTCGCATTCGCCGCAGATGCGGTTCGGATTGTCGCCGCCGTGGATGTGGCCCAGATTGATGGTCGGGTAGGGCACCTTGAAGGCTGGGTGATGGTGCTCGCGTTGCAAGGCGTCGCGCCAGGTCAGGACCGCACCGAGCACCTCGTGCATGCCCTCCAGCGCATTGTTGCCCAGACCCGGATCGCTGGCGTGCCCGCTGCGTCCGATCAGGCGCACCGCCTCGCCCATGACGCCCTTGTGCAGACGCACCGGACGCAGCCCGGTGGGTTCGCCGATGACCGCATAGCGACCGAGCGGACGTCCTGCGTCCACCAGTGCGCGCGCACCGTACATGGCCGACTCCTCGTCCGCCGTGGCCAGGATCATCAGCGGTCGGTCCAGATCGTGCGCCGACAGTCCCCGTGCCGCCTCCAGGGCGAGGGCGAAGAAGGACTTCATGTCGGTGATGCCGAGCCCGTAATAGCGTCCGTCCGCCTCGGTCAGCTTGAGCGGATCATGGGTCCAGAGCGGTGCGTCGAAGGGGACGGTGTCCGTGTGTCCGGACAGCACCAGTCCGCCGGGTCCGGTGCCCATGGTGCCGAGAAGATTGAATTTGTCCGGGTGGCCGGGTATGGGAAGGATCTCGACTCGGAATCCGGCCGATTCCAGCCAGGTGGCGAGCAGATCGATCAGCGGTCGGTTGCTGTGATCGAAATCCGGTGTGACGCTGCTCACCGAGAGCGTGCCGACGAGTTCGGCGAGCATGCGGGTGAGCGGTGGGGCCTCTGTGGTCATGGCGGTCAGGGTCTCGGCGAAGGGGCGTTTGGCGGGTCGGTGAACAATCGCGAATCGTGCGCGCGTCCAGCTTGCATTTTTGCGGGCGCTCTGTAGATTGATCTCAGCTTATTCCTCTGTCCGATCCGTCGCCAGTGTCGACCCCTTCCACGACCGAACTCTCTTCATTGAATCCTCCCGCACCCTCTGTTCGTCCCGCCGTCCTGAGCGATTTGGGCGCCCTGCTGCGGCTTGAAAATGCCTGTTTCGAGACCGACCGCATCAATCGGCGTCAGTTCCGCTATCTGCTCACGCGCGGTCGGGCCAGAACCCTGGTGGTCGAACTCGACGGTCTGCTGCTCGGCTACGTCCTGCTGCTCTTCAGCCGCGCGACCTCGGTGGCCCGCATCTACTCGATTGCGGTCGCCGCCCAGGCGCGTGGACGGGGCGTGGGCCGGATGCTGGTGAAGGCCGCCGAGGAGGCCGCCTGGGAGGAGGATCGCGCCTATCTGCGCCTGGAGATCCGGCGCGACAATCTGGCCTCCCAGGCGCTGTTCGAAGGGGGCGGCTACCGGCGCTTCGGGGTTCTCTCGGACTATTACGAGGACCACATGGAGGCGTTGCGCTACGAGAAGACGCTCTCGCCCGGTCTGCAGGCCGAGCTGAAACGGGTGCCCTTTTACGAGCAGACCCTGGACTTCACCTGCGGTCCCTCCTCGCTGATGATGGCGATGCAGGCGTTGCGGCCCTCGCTGGAGCTCAATCGCACCCTGGAGCTGCGCATCTGGCGCGAGTCGACCACCATCTTCATGACCTCGGGGCACGGCGGCTGCGGGCCGCTCGGACTGGCATTGGCGGCGCATCATCGCGGCTTCGCGGTCGAGGTGTTCGTCAACGACACGGGTGTGCTGCTGGTGGACTCGGTGCGCAGTCCCGAGAAGAAGGAGGTGATGCGCCTGGTCCAGGAGGACATGCTGGCCGAGGCGGGCGGGCTCGGGATCCCCATCAACTACGAGACGCTCGGCATTGAGGATCTGCGGGCGCGCTGGGACGGCGGTGCCGTGCCCCTGGTGCTCATCAGCTCCTACCGCATCTATCAGGAAAAATTCCCTCATTGGGTCGTGGTCACCGGGTTCGACGAGCACTTCGTCTACGTCCACGACCCCTATGTCGACTACGACAACGGAGAGTCCACGCTGGATTCCATCGACATGCCCATTCAACGCGACGAATTCACCCGCATGGCCCGCTACGGCCGGGTCGGGCTGCAGGCCGTCGTCCTGGTTCAGGAACGCGCGGGAATCGACCAGGATGGCTGAGCACATTCTTCTGGTGGAGCAGCAGGGCGACTGGAAGCCCGGCTATCCAAACATGCCCGTGGTGACGGCCCGGGACTATCTGGCCGGCGGCGAGCTGGCGGCGAAGCGCGATCTGCGGGTCATCAATCTGTGCCGCAGCTACCGCTATCTCTCGGTCGGCTACTACTGCTCGCTGCTCGCGGAGGCGCGTGGCCACAAGGCGATCCCGAGCGTGCGTACCATGCAGGAGCTCTCCAGCCGCGAGCTCTACGGTCTGGCGACCGAAGAGCTCGACGCGCTCGCCCAGCGGCTGCTGGCACGGCGCAAGACCTCGGCTCTGATTCCGACCGCCTACGAACTGACCATCTGCTTCGGTCACTGCGACGTCAAGGAATTGCAGTCGCTCGCCAGTCTCATCTTCGAGACCTTCCGCTGCCCCATCCTCAAGGTCGAATTCCGGCTGCAGGGAACCTGGCGCATCGGCGCCATCAAGGCGTTGCCGTTGACCTCGGTGGCACCCGAGGGCGAGGCGCAACTGTTCGCGGCCATGGAGGTCTATCTGTCGCGGCGCTGGCGCCAGCCGCGCGCACGTCTGTCCTATCGTTACGATCTCGCCATCCTTTACGATCCGGACGAGGATCTGCCGCCCTCCGACGCCAAGGCGCTCAGCCGCTTCGTCAAGGCTGGCAAGGCGCTGGGCGTCAATGTCGAGCTGATCCAGCGCAAGGACTACAGCCGGCTCGCCGAGTACGACGCGCTCTTCATCCGCGAGACCACCCGCATCGGCCACCATACCTTCCGCTTCGCCAAGAAGGCCGACAGCGAGGGCATGGTGGTGATCGACGATCCGGATTCCATCCTGCGCTGTACCAACAAGGTCTATCTGGCCGAGCTGCTGGCCGCCCACCGCATTCCACGTCCCAAGACTCTGGTGCTGCGCAAGGAGAACCTGCTCGACGCCGAGTCGCAGATCGGCTACCCGGTGGTGCTCAAGATCCCGGAGGGATCCTTCTCGCGCGGCGTCTTCAAGGCCGAGGATCGGGCCGCCCTGACCCGCACGGCCACCAAGCTGTTCAAGGAGTCCGACCTCATCCTCGCCCAGGAGTATCTCTACACCCCCTTCGACTGGCGCATCGGTGTGCTCGGACGCAAGCCCTTCTATGCCTGCAAGTATCTGATGAGCCGGGATCACTGGCAGATCGTCAAGCACGAGGCCGACGGCGGACACGTGGAGGGCGGGTTCGAGACGCTTGCGCTCGACTCGGTTCCGCCGGCGGTGCTCAAGACGGCCCTGCGCGCGGCCGACCTCATCGGCGACGGTCTCTACGGCGTGGATCTCAAGGAGACGCCCGCCGGCCCCGTGGTCATCGAGGTCAACGACAATCCGAGCCTGGACGCGGACGTCGAGGACAAGGTCCTGGGCGACCAGCTCTATTCTCAGCTGATCGCCGAGTTCGTCGCGCGATTGGATCGTCGTCGCGGAGGGAAGCGGTGAAGGAGCTGCCAGCTTCCAGCCGCCAGCTTCCAGCTTTCAGCTTCCTGCGCGAGTGAAGGCTGGATGACCCGAAAATCGCTCCAACATCGGGCTGTCAGCTGGTCGCTGGCGGCCGATCGCTCTGTACCAGGCTGAATCATGATCCAATCGAAGAGAACCGCCCGCAACAGTGCGGCATCCCTGTGTACCCCGGACGCCATCGCCGACTCGCTCCTGGCGCGCTATCGCGATCTGGTGGACGATTGGGATGCCTTTGCCGCCGCGCTGGGGCGTGCGCTGCCGACCTGCGTCTGGGCCAATCCGACCCGGATCACGCCAGAGGCGCTTGCCCTGCTGTTGGCCGAGGACGGTATCGAATCGGTCCCGCAGCCGAATTTGCCACGGGCGTTGTCTTTGGCCCCTGAGGTGCGAACGGGCCAGCGCTGGTGGTATTGCGCGGGTCTGGCCCACGCCCAGGAGTCCGTGTCCCAGCTTCCGGCGCTGCTGCTCGATCTCAAACCCGGTCAGCGCGTGCTGGACATGTGCGCGGCGCCCGGAGGCAAGACCGCGCAGATCGCCTTCGGGCTCGACAACCGGGGTACCCTCGTCGCCAACGACATCGCCTATGCGCGTATCAAGGCGTTGCAGGGCAATCTCGATCGGCTGGGCGTGGTCAACGTCACCACCACCTGTCGCGACGCCGCCAACTGGCCGACGGCAAGCGGACAGTTCGACCGCATCCTGGTGGACGCGCCCTGTTCCAGCGAGGGGACCCTGAGGCGCAATCCATCGCTGCTGGCGCGGCTCGATCTGGCGAACGCGCAGCGGCTCGGGCCGCGCCAACGGGGGCTGCTACGCAAGGCGGTCCAGCGTTGCCGTCCCGGCGGACGGATCCTCTATTCGACCTGCACCTTCGCGCCGGAGGAGAACGAGCTGGTCGTGGCCGACATCCTGGACGAGTTTCCGGGGATGCTGCGTCTGCTGCCGATCTCGATTCCCGGCTGGGTCGCGAGTCCCGGAATCCGTGTCTGGGAGGGGCGCGAGCTGGCGCCGGAGCTCGGGCGCTGTCTGCGCTTCTGGCCCCATCACAACGACAGCGGCGGGTTCTTCATCGCCGTGCTGGAAAAGGATGCCTCGGCGCCTGCCGAGCCGGAGCCGGTCCTGGCCCCGATGGACACGGCCGACAGCGCCGAATGGCTCGTCGGTCTGTCCTCCAAGTTCGGGTTGTCCGACGACTATTGGAGCGCCTATCGCGTGAACCGCCAGACCCGCCGTGGTCTGCATCTGATGGCGGCCGATCATGCGCCGCCCGCTCAGCCGCCGGCGGCCGGAAGCGGGCTCTTCTTCCACCGCACCAACGCCCGTCCGCCCAAGCCGACCACGGGCGGGGCCATGCTGTTCGGGCGCGACGTAGGTCAGTTCATCCTGGATCTCTCGAAACCGCAGCGCGATGCCTATCTGCGTCGCGAGATCTTTGCGCCCACGCCCGAGCAATGGGCATCCTGCACGCCGGGGCAGGTGATGGTTCGCTATCGCGGCCATATCCTGGGGATCGCCGTGATGCACCGCTCGGGCGTCATCGAAAGCCAGTTTCCGAGCCGCTGGAGCGCCGGTTTGGTCTCCGCGTCGACGGCGGACGATGACTCGGCCCCAGAGGATGCGGCTGACTGATGGTGGCGTGACTGCGGTCCGTTCAGCGATTTGCGTCTTGTGCAAATGCGCGCTCTTACCTCCGCGTCGCCCCTCGTGCAAAATCGTCGCTGCCCGCTGTCTCACATTCATTTTCCCAAGGCCGTTGAGGCCCGTACTGGAGGTCGACGATGACTCGACAGGATCGGATGCGTGTGCTGTTTCCCCTTTTGATGATCGGCGCTCAGGGCGTCTGGGCTCAGGATCCGGCTGGCGAGATGCGCCCCGAGCCGAGGGCGGTCGAATCGACCCCGGCCGCATGGGCGATCGCCCCGCCGGGTACCCGCATGCCGGAGGGCAGCCGAATCCCGGAGGATGTCGTGCTGCCGGATGGAACCGTGTTGCAGGAGGCAGTGACCCTGCCGGCGGGGACCATCCTGCCCGGCGGCGCCATTCTGCCCAAGACTGCAGCTCCCGAGGCGGCTCCTGCCCAGGTGCCGAGCGCCCCGACGGAGCCCGAGGAGTCGGAGGTGGCGTCGGGCGTGCCCTATATCAGCGGAGGGATCGGGGCCTCGGGCCGCGAGGAGATGCAGGAGCTCAAGTCCAAGTTCAATCTGCGCCTGTTGTTCGCGATACAGGGCTCGGGCGAATATCTGGCCGACGTCAAGGTGCGCATCGACGATGCCTCCGGGCCGACGCTGCTGACGGCCGTCTCCCAGGGGCCTTGGTTCTATGCGAGCCTGGCGCCTGGACGTTATCGGCTCACGGTCGATAATGCGGGTCAGATCCAGACCCGCGAGGTGACGGTGCCCGAGGGCAGGGCGACGGAGCAGTCCTTCTATTGGGCGCCTTGAGCGATCCCGGGCGGGCTCCTTCTTAGGCATGTCGCGGTGGCGTTCGCAGTTCTTTTAGACCATGTATGTTGGCGTTTCGCTGCCGATTGCGGTCCGGTTGTTTCCACCAGCTGATCGGGCTGCATCGGGGCGAATTCTTGGTTGGCGGTTCCGTTTCGGCGTCCGGCGCACTCTGGGCTTCTAGCGGTGCGGGATCGCTGTTTCGGAGCAGAGGGATGCTGGAGTTCGGTGCCGATTCGCTCTGCTTCATTGAGGGTCGTGTCTCTCGTGATGACCGACCGAAAGAGAGTGAATCATGAAATGGATCGATAACGCGAAGATCAGCGCCAAGCTCGCCGCGATGGCCTTGGTTCCCAGCTTCGCGATGTTGCTGATCGGCGGTGTCACGCTGCACCTTTTGGGGCAGGTCAATGCGGGCGTGGATCGCATCTACCTCGATCGGGTGGTGCCGCTGAAGGAGTTGAAGGGGATTGCCGACGACTATGCGGTCGATGTGATCGATGCGGTCAACAAGGCCAATGCAGGGCGCTTCACGGCGCAAGAGGCGCTGAATCGTGTCGAGGAGGCGCAGTCTCTGATTCGCGAACGCTGGACTGCCTATCTCAAGTCGGACCTCACGGCCGATGAGATGCGTCTCGTAGACGAAGCCCGGAAGCTCTTCGATGATGCGGACGCCATGATCCAACGGTTGGTCGTCCATTTGCGAGGGAAGCAAGGGCGAATCAGCGGTCAGCTGAACGATTTCGATGGACCGCTCTACGCTGTGATCGATCCGATCAGCGACAAGCTGACCGAGCTGGTGGATCTTCAGTTGAGCGTGGCGCATGACGAAAGCGAGTACGCCCATGGGATCTATCGGCAGTCGATGTTGCTGTTCGGACTTCTGTCGGGAGGGGCTATTTTGGTCGTCGTGCTGTTGGGCTGGGTCTTCTACCGCTCCATCACCGGTCAGCTCGGGCGTCTGCATGCCGCCATGCAGCAGATCCTGCATCAATCGGATCTGTCTCAGGCGACCACGCTCGATATTCCCAACGAGATCGGCGAGATCGCCAAGGACTTCGACCGCATGGTCGACCGTTTGCGCGGCTTGGTCGAGCGTGTCGGCGGATCCGCCGTGACGCTGTCCGGCTCGGCGCAACAGATGGCCGAGAGTCTGCAGGACGCGCGCGCGACGGCGCACCGGCAGAACCAGGAAACGGATCAGGTGGCCGCCGCCATGCATGAGATGACGGCCACGGCGGCCGAGGTGGCCGCCAATACGGCCTCGGCGGCGGAGTCGGCCGAGCGCTCCAAGAATCTGGCCGGACAGGGACGCGAATCGGTTCAGGACACCATCGGCTCCATGTCGGTGACGGTCGAGCATATCGGCGCCGTAGCCGAGACCATCGTTGCGCTGGAGACGCATGCGGGCACGATCGGCAAGATCCTGGATGTCATTCAGGGCGTGACGGCCCAGACCAATCTGCTGGCGCTCAATGCCGCGATCGAGGCGGCGCGTGCGGGCGAGCAGGGTCGAGGATTCGCCGTCGTCGCCGACGAGGTGCGTACCTTGGCCCGGCGCACCCAGGCATCGGCGCTCGAAATCGAGGAGATGGTGGTCCAGTTGCAGGGCACGACGCACCAGGCGGGCGAGCAGATGGCTCGCAGCCGCGACAGTGCCGAGTCCTCAATGGAAGCGGCGACCAAGGCGGGTCGGTCGCTGGAGGAGATCACCGAGGCCGTCGACGCCATCACGGCGACCATGACTCAGATCGCCAGCGCCGCCGAGGAACAGACGGCGGTTGCCAGCGAGATCAGCAAGGGCGTCGTGGCGATCAGCGATGCCGCGCGTCAGTCCAGCGCCGGCATGACCCAACTGGAGTCTGCGGGTCAGGCGTTGGAGCGGCTCGCCGGTGAGTTGCAGGAAGAGGCGACCGGCTTTCGAACCTGATTGCCGTCTTGTGGGGCGTGCAGGGCGCGACGGTTCGGCTCAGAGCAGCGCACGCATCACCTTGCGCAGCAAGGGTGCCAGCGCCTCGCGGTCGAGCTCCGGGTGCGAGATGGCGCGCGTGGAGAGGCCGTCGAACAGAGCCATGAGGATTTCCGTTTCGGCCTCCATGGAGTCGGTCTGCGTCTTCTGCTCTCGCGTCTCTTGGCCGCTGGCGCGGGCCTGTCGCGCCTTCTGGGATACTCTGATGAGACACTCGCGCTTGATGCGGTCGGCCTCGATCAGGATGGAGGCCACCGCCGGATTGCGGGCGGCCTCGGCAAAGATTTCCAATTCGAGCGCCGCAGATTCGCGATCGGTCTTCTCCTTGAGTCCGATGTCGACCCGATCGAGCAGGGCCTGGAAGACGTCTTCCGTGCTGTCGAAGTGTCGCGCCATCTCCTGGGCGCATTCCAATCGCCGCTCGATCAGGGCGGCGATGATCGCCTCCTTGTTCTCGAAGAAGTGATAGATATGGCCTGGGCTCATCCCGGCCTCTTTGGAGAGCTTGGCGATGCTGGTGCCGTGGAAACCCTCGCGGGCAAAGCATCCGGCCGCAGCGTCTAGGATCTGTTCACGTCGCACCTCGCAACGCGGTAGGGCCGAGGTGGGTGTGTTCGGCATCATGCTCCTCCAGGTCGTTGATTCATTTCGGCCAACTGGCCGGCGTGCGGTGGTTGTTTTCCAAGGCGGGGCGGCCTCGCTGTCCAGCCGTCGATCGAGGCGCATTTCCGACATTCTAGGCTTGACGCATCCGTTCCTGCCGACTAGATTGAACATTCATTCTAGAATGAACCTTCATTCTCTCAAAGATCAAATCGCTGAAGACCAACCACGAGGTGACCATGAAGTTCGTAAATCGTCAGCCAGCCGCGACCCTGCCGATCGCGCTCGCGGCCGCGCTCTTCGTGGTCGGTTGGTATCCGCAGGCGCATGCGGCCGGACCCGGTGGTCCAGGCGGCCCGGCAGAGGTCGGCGTGGTGCGCATCGAGGCGCATCCGGCCGTGCTGACCACGGAGCTTCCGGGGCGCACGACGCCCTACCAGATCGCCGAGGTGCGTCCGCAGGTGGGCGGAATCATTCAGGCGCGCAGATTCAAGGAGGGCGGTCAGATCGAGGCCGGCGAGGTGCTCTATCAGATCGATCCTGCGGTCTATCAGGCTACCTACGACAGCGCCAAGGCATCCCTTGCGCGCTCTCAGGCGACCCTGGCCCGGGCGCGTCTCAAGGCCGATCGCTATGCCAATCTGCTCAAGGCCAACGCGGTCAGTCAGGAGGACTACGACGACGCGGGGGCGGCGCTCAAGGAGGCGATCGCCAGCGTCGCGGTCGATCAGGCCGAGCTGGTCAGCGCGCGCATCAATCTGGACTACACCCGTGTGACCTCGCCGATCGCGGGCCGGATCGGGCGTTCTGCGGTGACCCAGGGCGCGTTGGTGACGGCCTATCAGGATCTGGCGCTTGCGACCGTCCAGCAGCTCGATCCCATCTATGTCGATCTGACGCAGTCGAGCGCGCAGTTGCTGCGTCTGCGTCGCGCCTTGGAGGATGGCGATCTGCAACGCACGGATGGCAAGCAGCCCAAGGTGACGCTCATCCTTGAGGACGGGTCGGCCTATCCGCTGCCTGGACGTCTGGAGTTCAGCGAGGTGACGGTCGATCAGGGCACGGGCGCGGTGACCATGCGCGCGACCTTTCCCAATCCGGACAACCTGTTGCTACCCGGTATGTTCGTGCGTGCCACAGTGGAGGAGGGCGTGCGGCCCGATGCCATTCTCGCGCCCCAGCAGGGTGTTCAGCGCGATCGGCGGGGCGAGCCCTTCGCCCTGGTGTTGAGCGAGGACGGGACCGTCGAGCAGCGCAAGCTGGAGACCAATCGCGCCATGGGCGATCGCTGGCTGATCGATTCCGGTCTGAAACCGGGGGATCGGCTGATCGTCGACGGCATCCAGATGGTGCGGCCGGGCGCCAAGGCCACAGCCGTGGACCGCAGCGACGAGCCGCAGTTCGCCGCACACTGAATAGCCGCCAGCTTCCAGCCGCCAGTTTCCAGCTGTGCGGATCTGGTCATGCATCAGGTGGCAGCCGATAGCTGGCCACTGGTCGCTGGAGGCTGAACGCTCAATAGACATTCCGAGGAACGCCCTCCATGGCCCGCTTCTTCATCGACCGCCCCGTCTTCGCATGGGTCATTGCCATTGCCATCATGCTGGCGGGCGTGCTCTCCATCCTGTCCCTGCCGGTGTCTCAATATCCCAGTATTGCGCCGCCGGCGATCGCTATCACCGCCACCTATCCGGGCGCCTCGGCCGAGACCGTGCAGGACTCGGTGACCCAGGTCATCGAGCAGCAGATGAACGGGCTCGACGGTTTGCGCTATATGTCCTCGACCAGCGAGTCGAATGGCGTCTCCACCATCACCTTGACCTTCAACAACGATGTCAATCCGGACATCGCTCAGATGCAGGTCCAGAACAAGCTGCAGCTAGCCAATGCGCTACTGCCGTCTGCGGTGCAGCAGCAGGGCATCCAGGTCGCCAAGTCGGTGCGCAACTTCCTGATGGTGGTGGCCTTCGTCTCGAATGATGGCCGTCTCGACAGCGCCGATCTGGGCGATTACGCTGCGAGTCTGGTGAAGGATCCGATCAGTCGTGTCGAGGGTGTCGGCGAGATCACCCTGTTCGAGTCTCAGTACGCCATGCGGATCTGGCTCGACCCCAACCGTCTGAATCAGTACGGGTTGACGCCGGCGGATGTCGCCAAGGCCATCGAGGCCGAGAACGCCCAGGTTTCGGCCGGGCAGCTCGGCGGCATCCCGGCCGAGGAGGGCCAGCAGCTCACCGCGACGGTGAACGTGCAGAGCCGTCTCAACACGCCGGAGGAGTTCGGCGCCATCCGACTGCGCACGGAGGCGGACGGCTCGACCGTTCTGCTGCGTGACGTGGCGCGCGTCGCCTTGGGCAGCGAGACCTACGGCAAGACGGCTCGATACAACGGCAAGTCGGCCGCAGGCATGGCTATTCGTCTCGCGACTGGCGCCAACGCGCTGGATACCGCCGATGCGGTCAAGCGCAAGATCGACGAACTCTCGGCCTTCTTCCCTCCGGGGATGGAGGCGGTCTATCCCTACGACACCACGCCTTTCGTGCGCATCTCCATCAGCGAGGTGGTCAAGACCCTGTTCGAGGCGGTCATCCTGGTCTTCCTGGTGATGTATCTCTTCCTGCAGAACTTCCGCGCCACCCTCATCCCCACCATTGCGGTGCCCGTGGTGTTGCTCGGAACCTTTGGCGTGCTGGCTGCGTTCGGTTATTCGATCAATACCCTGACGCTGTTCGCCATGGTGTTGGCCATTGGCCTGTTGGTCGACGATGCCATCGTGGTGGTGGAGAACGTAGAACGGGTCATGCACGATGACGGATTGCCGCCCAAGGAGGCCACGCGCCGCTCCATGGATCAGATCACCAGCGCCCTGGTCGGTATCGCTCTGGTGCTCTCGGCGGTCTTCGTCCCCATGGCCTTCTTCAGCGGCTCGACCGGCGTCATCTATCGTCAGTTCTCGATCACCATCGTTTCGGCCATGCTGCTTTCGGTGGTGGTGGCCCTGACCCTGAGTCCGGCACTGACAGCCACGTTGCTCAAGCCGGTTCCTCATGGACCGCGACGCGGCTTCTTCGGCTGGTTCAACCGCAATTTCGGCCGCAGCGTCGATCTCTACGGCGAGGCGGTGGAGCGGATCGTCAAATGGCGCTGGCTGTTCTTGGGCGTCTATGCCTTGCTGGTGGGCGCGATGATCGCGCTGCATGAGCGTATGCCGACCTCCTTCCTGCCTGAGGAGGATCAGGGAATCCTCATTATTCAGGCCGTACTGCCCTCCGGTGCCACGCGCGAGCGAACCCTGGACGTATTGGCTCAGGTCGAGAAGTATTTCAATGAGAACGAGCAGGAGGCCGTGAAGGAAATGATTACGGTCGCCGGATTCAGCTTCTCGGGCCAGGGCCAGAACATGGCGATCGGCTTCGTGCGGCTGAAGGATTGGAGCCAGCGCGACCGGCCGGACCTGCACGTCGGGGCGATCGCCGGGCGGGCGATGGGGGCCTTCTCCAAGATCCGCGATGCCCGCGTCTTCGCCTTCGCGCCGCCAGCGGTCATCGAGCTGGGTACCGCCTCGGGATGGGACGTTCAGTTGCAGGACCGCGCCGGTCTCGGCCATGAGGCTTTGGTCGCCGCGCGCGGTCAGTTCCTCGGTATGGCGATGAAGGACCCGAATCTGGTGGCCGTGCGTCCCAACGGTCGCGAGGACGAGCCTCAGTATCAGGTGGAGGTCGATCGCACCAAGGCAGGGGCGCTCGGCCTGTCTCTGGCCGACATCAACAATACCCTCTCGATCGCCTGGGGTAGCGCCTATGTCGACGACTTCGTCCATGAAGGCCGGGTGAAGAAGGTCTATCTACAGGCCGACGCCCCCTATCGCATGCTGCCCGAGGATCTGGATGCCTGGTATGTGCGTAACGGTAAAGGGGAGATGGTGCCCTTTTCGGCCTTCGCCTCGGCGCACTGGACCTATGGTTCTCCGCGCTTGGAACGTTACAACGGTCTGCCGTCGTCCGAGGTGCTGGGTCAGGCCGCACCGGGGCTGAGCACGGGCGCGGCGATGGAGACCGTGGCCGAGCTGGCCTCGAAGCTGCCGAAGGGGATCGGTATCGAATGGACCGGGCTGTCCTTCGAGGAGCGCGCCGCCGGTGCCCAGGCCTCGGCCCTCTATGCGCTGTCGGCGCTGGTGGTGTTCCTCGCGCTGGCCGCGCTCTACGAGAGTTGGTCGGTACCCTTCGCCGTCATGTTGGCGGTACCTTTGGGCGTGCTGGGCGCCGTGGTCGCCGCGATGGGGCGCGGACTGCCGAGCGACATCTATTTCCAGGTGGGTCTGTTGGCCACCATCGGTCTCTCTGCCAAGAACGCCATTCTCATCGTCGAGTTCGCCAAGACGCTTCAGGAGCAGGGCACCGATGCCTTGTCTGCGGCACTGGAGGCGGCGCGGATGCGTATTCGTCCCATCATCATGACCTCGCTGGCCTTCGGTTTCGGCGTGTTGCCGCTCGCGATCAGCTCGGGTGCCGGGGCAGGTGGGCGCAATGCCATCGGGACCGGCGTGCTCGGCGGCGTGGTCGCGGCCAGCATGCTCGGCGTCTTCTTCGTCCCGCTCTTCTTCGTGCTGATCCGAGGTCGCCTGAAATCATCCGCAGCCAAATCGGCGACGGATTGATCCGGTCATGCCTGGCGTCGCCCGCGCGGCGATCCAGGCATGCGCTGCGTCCTCAGTTCGCTTCCAATCCGGGGCGGTTCGTTCTTTCGAGGCAACCGCCTTACTCGTCCTCGTAGCGGGCCTGAAGCCGTTGTCTCTGTAATAGATAGATGTGTCGGATGATCGCCTCGCGGTCGGCGTCGCGTAGATGGGTGAATTCGATCGCCACGTCGGCCTTAGGCGAGGTCGTCTCGCCGCGCACGACTCGGCCCAGCGCTTCGATTCGGCAAAGGTCGGGGAACAGGGCGAGTTTTACGCTCACCATGGAGTCGATGGCGAAGACCTCGTCGGTCATCAAGCTCAATCCCTGGGCGCTGATGTTGGCCATGGTGTTGGGCTTGCTCGGGAAATCGTCCCGGCCGTCGATCGCTTGGGCCAGGATGTCGAGTTGGCGCTCAAGGATGCGGATGTAGCTGGCAACGGTCGGGAACTTGCTTTCTAGGCTGCGCTGTTGCGGAAGATGCTCATAGCGCATGCCCCGAAGCTCGTTCAAGAGACCGATTCGGTTGGTACTCCCCTGATGGGCGGCGATGGCCGCCTCTTCATCGGATGCAGCGACAGGCGTCAAGGCGAGTCCGACCTCATCGTCGATCCGGAAGAAGCGTCGCCGCTCCTGCTCCGCCGTCGTGGGCTTGTCTTCGGTCATCGGGTGGTCTTCGTCGTTGAGTTCATGTTCAACTCGGGGATCGCTTCGAGCGCCTCGCGCACGCCTTGATCTCCAAGCACGATGATCTCCACGCGACGGTTCGCGGCGCGACCCGCAGCGGTCTCGTTGGAGTCGAGCGGTTTGTTTTCGCCGTAGGCGCGGATCTCGACCCGCTCGGGGTCGATCTGGTCCTCGCGGGTCATGGCGTCGGCCACGGCGGCAGCGCGGGCAGCCGAGAGGACCCAGTTGGAGGGGAATTCGTAGGTCTGGATCGGGATGTTGTCCGTATGCCCGGCCACGATGATCTTGCCCTCGACCTGGTTGAGCGCGTCGCTGATCTTGTTGAGCGTCCCTCTGAATCCAGGCGAGACCTTGGCGGAGGCCGATTCGAACGAGCCCTTCTCTTGGATGCGGATGATCACCTGATCCTCGATCGTCGAGATTTCCAGCAATCCCTCCGAGATCTCTTTCTTCAGCATCTCCTTGAGTTCCTCGGCCTTATCCTCCGCCTTGGCGGCTTCCTCAACCTTTAGATTTTGCTTCATCTCGTCCATGGTCTGCTGGCGCACCTCGTTGACCACGGTGGCTTCAGGCTGTGCGGGCGAGAATTCCTGGGCGATGATGCTGGTCCCGAGCGGGATGCTGGTCGCTTCGACCTCTTGTTGTACGCCGAACGCGGCCTTCATGGATCCGGCGAGCTGCTTGTACTTTTGGACGTCCATCTCGGAGAAGGACAGCAGCAGCACGAAAAAGCACATCATCAGCGACATCAGGTCGGCGAAGGTGGCCATCCATTCGGGTGCGCCGGCCGGCGGATCGGGGCATTCGCATTCTTCTGTCACGGCATTGACCTCGTCCGGTTGAAACTCAGCGGTATCAGCCCTTGTCTGCGCTCTGGCGCAGGTGTTCCGGCAGATAGGTCATGAGCAGCTGCTCCAGAACGCGCGGGTTCAGCCCTTCCTGAATCCCGGCGATCGACTCTAAGATAAGTGATTTGGAGAGTTTTTCCTCGCCGCTACGCAGTTTGAGCTTTTCGGCGATCGGGGTGGCGAAGGCATTCGCCAGCACCGCACCATAGAGTGTGGTCAGGAGCGCCACGGCCATGGCCGGACCGATGGCCTTGGGGTCGGACATGTTTGCCAGCATCTGCACCAGCCCGATGAGGGTGCCGATCATTCCCATGGCGGGAGCCACCTCGGCTGTAGCCTTGAAGACGCTGTAGCCGGCCTCCTGGCGCTGGATGGTCAGATTGATGTCCTTTTCCAGAACCTTCTGCACCACCTCTGGCGGATGGCCGTCGATGCACAGCGAGATTCCGGTTTGCAGGAACGGGTGTGAGATCGGTTTGCCTTCGAGCGCCAGCAGACCCTCGCGGCGGGCCGTGTTGGCCAGGGAGACGGCCTCCTCGACCAGTGCCGTCGGCGAAATCGATTTGTGCAGGAAGGCGCCCAGAGCGACCTTGAAGCTGCCCAGAAACTGGCCAAGCGTGGTCCGAAACAGTACGACGAACATGGTTCCGACGAGCACGATGACGATCGAAGGGACGTCGACGAAGACCATGAGGTCGCCACCGAGCACGATGGCGCCGATCATCACACCGGTTGCGCCTAGCATTCCCAATAGGGTCGCCAAATCCACGTTATTGCCCTCTACGTCAGTGATTCAATCATGCAGGCTCGACCCCGCTGGTGCCGATAGACCCGGGTCGCGATCGGGAATATCCGGTGTAGGGTACGCGCCGCGTACCCCATAGGCTATTGTCCAGTGATTGTGCTGTTCGGGTCCAGCCGTCGTCCGCAGCTACAATGGTCGATCCACGATGGCCCGAAGGACCCGAACAACGATGCACAGCGCTCCCGACATCTTCTCCTACCGCAAATATTGGGCGCACCGTTTCGGCGTCGCGCCCGAGCTTCCCATGTCCCGCGCCGAAATGGATCGGCTGGGTTGGGATAGCTGCGACGTCATCATCGTCACTGGCGATGCCTATGTGGATCATCCCTCGTTCGGGATGGCCATCATCGGGCGTCTGCTGGAGTCGCAGGGGTTTCGGGTCGGTATCCTCTCGCAGCCCGATTGGACCTCGGCCGCCGGTTTCCAGGCGCTCGGTCGGCCGAACCTCTTCTTCGGGGTGACCGCAGGCAACATGGATTCCATGGTCAATCGCTATACCGCCGATCGGCGTCTGCGTTCGGACGACGCCTATACGCCCGATGCGCAGCCGGGCCGTCGGCCCGATCGATCTGTGACCGTCTATGCCCAACGGGCGCGGGAGGCCTACAAGGATGTGCCGATCGTGCTGGGCGGAATCGAGGCCAGCCTGAGGCGTATTGCCCACTTCGACTACTGGTCCGAGAAGGTACGCCGCTCGGTCCTGCTCGACTCCAAGGCCGACCTCCTGCTGTTCGGCAACGCCGAGCGCGCGGTGGTCGAGGTCGCGCATCGGCTGGCGCGCGGCGAGCCGATCGCGGAGATCCGCGATCTGCGCGGCAGCGCCTTCATCACGCGGACCTGTCTCGATGGTTGGACCGAGCTGGATATGACCCAGGTCGAGGGACCGGTTGCGCCGAAGCGCCATCCCAACCCCTACGAACCGGAGCCCGAGTGCGAGCGCCAAGGCGAGGTGCCCGAGCCGCGCCGGGTGCGCCCGGCCGATCGCGTGCGGACCGTGGTGCGATTGCCGTCGTTCGAACAGGTGCGTGACGATCAGGTTCTCTACGCCCATGCCTCGCGCGTCTTCCATCAGGAGACCAATCCTGGAAACGCGCGTGCCCTGGTCCAGGCCCACGGTGACCGGGATGTCTGGTTCAATCCGCCGCCCATTCCGTTGACGACCGAGGAGCTGGATCGGGTCTACGAGCTGCCCTTCAGTCGGCGGCCCCATTCCGAGTATGGCGATTCTCGCATGCCGGCCTGGGAGATGATTCGCGGCTCGGTCAACATCATGCGCGGCTGTTTCGGTGGCTGTACTTTCTGCTCCATCACCGAGCACGAGGGGCGGATCATCCAGAGCCGCTCGGAGGCATCCATCCTGCGCGAGGTCGAGGATATCCGCGATCGCACGCCCGGCTTCACCGGTACCATCTCCGACCTCGGCGGCCCGAGCGCCAATATGTGGCGCATGGCCTGCAAGGACCGACGCATCGAGGCCGCCTGCCGCAAGTTGTCCTGTGTCTACCCGGATATCTGCCGCAATCTCGATACGGATCACGAACCGCTGATTCGGCTGTATCGTCTGGTGCGCGCCCTTCCCAAGATCAAGCGCGTGCTCATCGCCTCCGGACTGCGTTACGACTTGGCGGTGCGCTCTCCGGCCTATGTGCGCGAACTGGTCATGCACCATGTGGGCGGGTATCTCAAGATTGCCCCGGAGCACACGGAGGAGGGGCCGCTTTCGATGATGATGAAGCCGGGGATCGGCACCTTCGACCGTTTCAAGGAGATGTTCGAGCGCTACTCGCGCGAGGCCGGCAAGGAGCAGTATCTCATTCCCTATTTCATCTCCGCCCATCCGGGGACGACCGATCGCGACATGCTCAATCTCGCGCTCTGGCTCAAACGCAACGGTTTTCGGCTCGATCAGGTGCAGTCGTTCCTGCCGACACCGTTGGCGATTGCCTCCGCCATGTATCACAGCGAGCGCAATCCACTGAAGCGCGTGACCCGGAGCGCGCCGAGGGTGCCGGTGGTGCGCGGTCAGCGCCAGCGCCGGCTGCACAAGGCCTTTCTACGCTATCACGATCCCGAGAACTGGCCGCTGCTGCGGCAGGCGCTGAAGGATATGGGGCGGGCGGATCTCATCGGCAACGGCAAGCGGCACCTGATTCCAAGTTTCCAGCCGGCGGGAACCGGAGGGGCGCCGGAGGGGCAGCGTCGGCCTCGGGCTCAGGTCAAGCCCTCGGCCGCGCGCGCGCGGACGCTCAAGCCGAAGCCGGTGCGTGGTCGGCGTTGATGCCGCGCGATGGGGCTCATTTCGGTGCCCATCGCAGACAGGTTCCGGGTGCGTCGTCCGCGATGAAGCCATACTGGCGTCCCATCCAGTAGGCGAGCAGATAGTCGACGCCCGCATAGGCCAGATTCGGCGTTCCCGGATCGTAGAGCTTCCAGGGTTGGCGCTCCCAGACGAAGGTCGTCGGAACCCGCTCGTCGACATTGACGGCGACGGCCGAGATGCCCGGACACTTCTCGCTTTCTGGATAGATACCGCGCAGATCGCGACCGGTGGCCAGATTGGGCGCGACCGGGAAACGCGCCAATTGGGCGGCGTTGGCCGTGATCACGTCCTGAACCGCATCCTCTGGGGACGCCTGGGAGGCGTAGATGAAGGCGAAGAAGACGTTTTTGTGATCGGCCACATCGGCCCAGAGTGCGTCGCGCAGCACCTTGCGCTGCAGTCGGGCCTTGATCGTCGGGTCGGTCTCCAGTCGGATCCAGTTGTAGAGCGGCATGAAACCGATGTTGAGTCCGAAGTAGCCGCTGTCGCACCGGTTGGTGTTGCGCCATTTCTCGGCGATGCTCAGCCATTCGCCGACATGCTGCTGATAGTGCTCGGTGATCGCCTGGCGTCGCTGCGCGTAATCCGGGACGCCCTCGGTTACCTGGAGTGCGATCCGGAAGATAGCGCCGAGTTGGATCGCCTGGGTCGGTTGCGGCGTGCTGGGGAAGAATGAAAATCCAGGCACCTGCCGGATCAGATCCGCCGCGTCTGCGGTGAAGAAGAGGATGCCTTCGCCGGCCGCATCGAAGGGGCTGATCTGCAGCGTCAACATCGGCACGCCATCGGGCGCGTCGGCACGGCTGAAGACCGCGTAGGGAATGTGCGCCGTCGTGGAGAGCGTCGAGCCGTTGAGTCTGAGCTGAACGGGCTGGCTCTCGCTCTGCATCAGCTGCTCGACGAAGCGCACGACATCGCTGCGGATCGTTTCGCGTAGCGCAGGACTCTTGGTTGCCGAGTAGGCCAGCGAGTAGCCGAGCAACACCCCCTGATACTGATCGCGACTGATGTTGCCCCGCCAGTGCCAGGTCGAACCCTTGAAGGCGACATCCCGATGTACCTCCGGGTCGTCCGCAGGCAGCAAGGCCAGGATCTGCTCTGAGCTGTCGGCCGGCGCGGCATATCGGGCGAGATAGCCGCGATCACCTGAGATGCGCCACCAGCGGTGCAGCGTCTCGACGGTCGCCCGCATCCAGCGCGCGGCATCCGGCGCCCCCGTGTCCATGAAATGCAGCGACTCCGCAGCCAAATAGGCTCCGGTCCAGATCGCGGAGTCGCGCCGACCGCCGTAGGCCAGCACCTGGTTGAGCGATGCGTCCGTGAACTGGGTGCTGGTGATGCCGCCAGCGGGCATCATCCAGGTATGCAGCCATCTGGTATAGTCTCGCGCCAAGTTGTGCATGGCGCCCGGCCCGGTCGTAAAGGGGATGCTGCTCCAGGACATGCGGTTGGAATCCCAAATCTCGCAGCGCGTCGTGGCGCCAGAGTCTTCGAGGAGACAGGCATCGGCGCAGTCGGGCGTGATGCCAGGCTGTGCCGTTGTGGATATCAACCATAAACAGAGTGCGAGAGAGCGATACCTTTTCATGTCTCTATTCCGCTGATTCGAGTATCTGGCGATACCGCTTCTATCGCTTCGGCATCGAATGATGGTATCCCAGAGTTCACTGGTTGAACTGGTTGGATCGGAAGTATAGCGTTCCTAAGCTAAGCCTTTTTTCGGCTCGGGCGTCTGTTTGGTCGGTCGGCGTCGTTCAGTTCCGTGATCCCGCAAAGCTTGGCCTGGAGCGTTGTGCTGCGGGCGCTCCGGTTTTTTGTCTCCTGCGACTAGAGTGGATGCACGTGGGGAATCGCTGGGCCGTTTGTATCTGAGGTGCCGGTCTGCCGTGTGCGTTGGCTGAGCTTGGCCGCTTGTGTGTTCCATGCTCGGGGCATCGGGCTATTCCCGTGTTTGCGGCGTTAAAAGGGCGTATGACGCAGCACTATCGTAGATCCGGCCATGTTTCGAACGACGCTGATACAACCTGTATAAGGAGCTAGAATGCCAAAATTCACCCCCATTTCCCGTGAGCGCCACGCAGAAATGTGCTGGCGTCGTTTCGATTCCTATGGCTTCGCAAGGCAAGCCAATGTCGCATCGCTGGTCGCCTCGGAGATGCCAAAGGCATCTTCCGCGATGCCGCTTGCCTTCATCCGTCAAGGCGAGGATTTTCTGCCTGTGGCGCTGATGGGCCTGGAGCCGGGGAAGAATCTTTTTGTCGCTTCTGATGGCCGTTGGCTGGGGCGGTATGTCCCTGCTGCGTTTCGTGGTCAGCCGTTCGCATTTGCCAAGTTGGAAGACGGGGGGCTGGTTCTCTGTATCGACGAAGAGAGCGAACTGGTTGGTGAGCATCATGGCGCGGAGCAGCTCTTGACAGCAGAGGGCGAGCCGACCGAGGCCGTGAAACAGGTTCTGGATTTTCTGCGTCAGGTCGAAGCTGATCGCGGGCCAACCAAGACGGCCTGTGCCGCCTTGGTTCGTCATGATCTGATACGCCCTTGGCCCATTACGCTCAAGGATGAGTCTGGCGAGCAAAAGGTCGAAGGCATTCATCAGGTCGATGAGGCCGCGCTCAACCAGCTTTCAGACGAGGCCTTTCTCGATTTGCGACGCTGCGGCGCCTTGCTGCTCGCCTATTGTCAACTGTTGTCGATACAGCACCTGCCGATGCTGGGTGAGCTAGCGAAGCTGCACGCGCAGGCGGTGTCCGCCCCTCAGCCCTCCGTTTCAACGTCCTTCTCCTTGCATGATGACGATGTGCTGAACTTCGGGTGATCAAGGTGGTTTTTGGGGGCGGGGATGTCCGATGTCTATGCCGGTATTGGGTTTTTACTCAGGGTTCGGGCCGAATCTCGCTTATAATTTAAGGTCGTGTGCTGCATCGATGTGGTTCAGGTTTTTCTGCGTTTGCAGTGCCTTTTGAGCTAAGCTGGCCACATTCGTATTGGCGCCTGGGGGGCTGACCGTGGTTTTTGTTTCGCGAGCCAGCTCGGTCCCTGAATTCCTCTACTCAACTCGGTTTATCTCCCGTGCAACATCGCAATCGTCCTGAAGACGAGTTGCGCGCCGTCCTAAAGGCCAGCCGCAACTCGTTTATCTTCGCCGGTTTTTTCAGCATGTTTATCAATATGCTGATGCTGGTTCCCGCGCTCTACATGCTGCAGGTCTATGATCGAGTGCTAGCGAGCAGCAGTGAGTCAACGCTTCTGATGCTGACGATTTTGGTCGTCTTCCTATACCTGTCGATGTCGCTGTTCGAGGTCATACGCTCGCGTATCCTTGTGCGAGTCAGCGCCCGTCTCGACATGCAGCTGAATCCTCGACTGTTCGCGGCAATGTTCGATGCCAAGCTGCGTGACGGGCGCGGAGCCGGTACCCAGCCGATCGATGACTTGGGCAATCTGCGTCAATTTTTGACTGGAAACGGTCTCTTCGGCTTCTTCGATGCGCCTTGGGTGCCCGTTTATATCGCCGTGCTTTTCTTGCTGCACCCACTCTTGGGGTGGTTCGCCGTTGGTGGCGCCGTGTTGCTCTTCGGTCTTGCGGTCGCGAACGAAGTGCTCACCCGTAAGCCGCTTGCCGAAGCCAATCGGCTGGCCATTGCGGGACGCAACTATCTCGGGGGCAATCTGCGTAATGCGGAGGCATTGGAGGCGATGGGCATGGTGGGGCGCGTACAGGCGCGTTGGTCCGAGCGCCACCAGGACGTGCTCAAGCTTCAGGCTTTGGCGAGTGATCGCGCCGGGCTTTTGGCCAATGCGAGTAAGGGTCTGCGGGTCGCTCTGCAGTCCTTGATCCTCGGTATGGGCGCCTATCTGGTCATTCAGCAAGAGTTCACGGCGGGCGTCATGATCGCTGGCTCCATCATTCTCGGTCGCGCCCTGGCTCCGATCGATCTTTTGATCGGAACCTGGAAGGGCTTTTTGTCAGCGCGTTCCGCCTACCAGCGCTTGCATGGGCTGCTGTCGGCGGTTCCCAAGCGACCGCGTTTCATGAGTCTTCCCGCTCCAGACGGTTCGGTCTTGCTCGATGGGGTGGTCGCAACTCCGCCGGGTGGTTCGACGCCGGTGCTGCGCGGTATCCATTTTGAAATTGCCGCCGGCGAGGTGGTGGGCGTGATCGGGCCAAGTGCTGCGGGCAAGTCGAGTCTGGCGCGCGTGATTCTGGGTCTCTGGCCCGTGGTCGCGGGCAAGGTTCGCCTGAGCGGTGCGGATATCACGCACTGGAATCGCGAGGAGCTCGGCCCCTATATCGGTTATCTTCCTCAGGATATCGAACTGCTCGATGGTACCGTCAGCGAGAACATTGCCCGCTTCGGTGAGATCGATCCCGAACAGGTGGTGGAAGCCGCCAAACGGGCGCAGGTGCATGACATGATTTTGCGCCTGCCCAAGGGATACGACACTCCGGTCGGTGAAGGGGGAGCCGTGCTCTCCGGCGGTCAGCGTCAGCGTATCGGTCTTGCGCGAGCCATGTACGGTCGGCCGGTACTCGTGGTTCTTGATGAGCCCAACTCGAATCTCGACGATCAGGGTGAGGCCGCGCTGATCCGGGCCATCAACCAGCTCAAGGCCGAGGGGTCGACCGTCGTCATCGTCGCCCACCGACCTAGTGTGCTCGGTTCGGTCGATAAAATTATTGTGTTGCGCGAAGGGCTTTTGGAGTTGTTCGGGCCGCGCGATCAGGTGTTGTCGAAATTTGCGCGTCCGACCGCTGTCAAATCACAGCCGACGGCAACGGCCTTGCCTTCTCAGGCGGCCAGCTGATTTAGATTCAAGGCGGTATCGAAATAGATGGATATCACGGTTGTTCCCCATGAAGTCGAAGGCCGCAGTGGCGACCACGTGCGTACCAGCGATAGGCCGGAGCGTATCGCCGGCCTGCTGTTGATCGTTGCTCTGTTCGGTGGCTTCGGCGTTTGGTCTGTCTTGGCCCCGATCGACAGCGCGGCCGTAGCGCCAGGTGTGCTCGCCGCCGAGTCTGCGCGTAAGACGATTCGCCACCTGGACGGTGGCGTCGTCTCGGAGATACTGGTTCGCGAAGGGGATCGCGTTGCGAAAGGAGATGTCTTGGTGCGCCTCGATGACACCGAGGCCAGTGCTCAGCTCGAGATCGTGCGTGGTCAGTATCTCTCGGCTCGGGCCCAAGAGGCGCGTTTACTTGCCGAGAGGGACGATTTGCCTGAGATCACCTTTCCCGACGAGCTGATTAAGGCTGAAGGCGATTCGCGTATTCGCGAAGCCCTGACCGGTGAGCGGCGTGTTTTCGTTGCTCGCAAGAGTGCTTTGCTTGGTGAGCAAGAGGTCTTGCTGCAGCGAACCGACCAGCTTCAGGAGCAGATTCGAGGTCTTGAGTCCTTGGTTTCCACCAAAACCAAGCGCATTCAGCTTTACCAGGAAGAGATCGAAGGCTTAAAAAAATTGTTCTCGAAAGGGCTTGGGGATAAGAGCCGGCTTCGCGAATACGAGCGGTTATCGGCTGAGATCGAGGGCGAGCGTGGTCAGCATCAGGCCGATATTGCTGGTGCGCGCATGCGGATCGGAGAGACCAATATTCAGATTGCCCAGTTGAAGCGTAAATTTACGAGCGACGTGGTGACCGAACTGCGGGATGTTGAGACCAAGATCTCCGATCTGCGCGAGCGTATGCGCGCGCTTGGGCAGACCCTCGAGCGCACAGTGATTCGCGCTCCGGTGGCCGGTGCTGTTGTCGCCTCTAGCGTCCATACCGTTGGTGGTGTGCTGCGCCCCGGCGACCATGTGCTCGACATCGTTCCCGAAGACGATTCCGTAATCGTCGAGGCCAAGGTTCAGCCGACCGATGTCGACCGAGTCTCTCCAGGATTGGAGGCGGATCTTCGTCTTAGTGCGTTCAATGCGCGCACCACTCCGGTTGTGCAGGGGCGCGTTCTTACGGTTTCTGCCGATAGTCTGGTCGACGAGGCGACGAGAAGACCCTATTACTTGGCGCGGATAAAGGTCACTTCCGAGGGAATGGCGAAGCTCAAAGGGCGAGTCCTCCAGCCCGGAATGCCGGTCGAAGCGATGATCAAAACGGGTGAGCGCACCTTCTTCGAGTATCTGAGTCGTCCCGTTACCGACCGCT
The DNA here is from genome assembly GCF_042682685.1 of Thiorhodococcus fuscus. Taxonomy (NCBI): domain Bacteria; kingdom Pseudomonadati; phylum Pseudomonadota; class Gammaproteobacteria; order Chromatiales; family Chromatiaceae; genus Thiorhodococcus; species Thiorhodococcus fuscus. Next base: position 16,791 of record NZ_JBHUHX010000047.1, on the reverse strand, counting down.
TGGCTCAGGCGTTCAAGGAAGAGTGATAGCTCGGTCGATATTTCCTCACGAGAAGTCGGGTCCCGGTTGCAATAATGGAGATCCGCTTTTCGTTTGCGGCTCGCTAATGCTTGATCTTTCTTTTCTGGACAAAGGGTTGCTTGATGGGGCGGGCTTGAACTTATGCTCGATTCGGTATGATCGCTCAATGCTATTGGCTGTTTTGAGCGCGGTTTATCCTTTGCTTATCGCGATGCGGACGAGTCTGCTTGATGTATTGCGGCGTCTGGATTTTGCATTCGTGATGCTCGGGTTGCTTGTCGTCAATGCTTGGTTTGGCTGGCGGGCATCGGAAGCTGCAAATATGCTCGCTCGAACGGATGTCGCTTGCTGCGCTGCGATTGAGTTGCGATAAATGGCTGTTTCGTCTGATGCATCCGATGTCACGGTTATTTTGATTAATTATCGGACACCGGAAATCACCATCCGTTGTCTTCGGTCTTTGCTCTGTTTGAATTCGCCCCCTGGCGGAGTGCTGGTGCTCGATAATGCGCCGCGTGATACCAGTCTTCAAGAGCAAATTTCTGGCATAGACGTCCCTTTGATTGCTTCAGTCGATTGCATCGTTTCGCCTGAGAATCTTGGCTTTGCCGGTGGGTGTAATCTTGCGATCGAGCGCGCCTTGGTTAATTCGCGCTGTCGTTACATTCTGCTTCTAAATAATGATGCAGTTGCGCTGCAATCGCTAATCCCCGCGCTCAAGGCGACCCTCGATTCCTCTCCAAAGGCTGGAATGGTCGGTGGGCGCATGCATGCCACGGATGATCCTGATGCTATCGATACGCTTGGGATTGCGTTGCATATCAGTCTGATGCCAGCGAATCGTATCAGGAAAGAAGATCGGTTTTTCGGCCCGACAGGCGGATGCTGTCTGATGACACGCGAATTCCTGGGTGATATTCGTACAACTTACGGCTACGTCTTTGATAAGCGCTTCTTCTGTTATTGTGAGGATACCGATCTCGCTTGGCGCGCCAATCTTCTCGGTTATCGGTCCGTCTATGTTGATGAGCTTGTCGCATTGCATCAGGGGCAAGCGAGTACGGGGAAAGGCTATAACGCCTTTATCGCCTATCATGGCTTGCGCAATGTCATCTGGATGCATGTGAAACTATTGCCGATGCGGTTGTTGCTGCGGTATGGTGCGTGGTTGCTGCTTGCTCATATGCTGCTCATCATGCGTCATCTGCTGGCTGGTCATCCTGGGGTAGTGTTTCGAGCGTATAGCGATGCCGCAAAAAGGTTTCCTGAATTGCTACTTGAGCGGCGCATGCTGAAGCCCTTGCGCGCACAAGGTGCGGGGGCGATTTCAGCACGTTTGTCATCAAGCTTTTACCAATCCGGCTATGCGCGGGTCGTTCTTGCTCAACTCGGTTCGATGTACCGGCAGCTCTTCGCTCGGCAGAGCGTTTCATAGTTGGTTTCCTGTCGTTAGGGCGGATGTCTTTATTAAGATATAATGATTGCTGCTATCCAACGCGCTTTTCGCGATTGAATATCCTTTTCATGCCTTTCGATTTTCGCCAATACTTTCGATGACAATCTCCAATGCGACGGCCTTGGGTCGTTCACATGGAGCCTCCTTACGGAGGCTTCTCGGGTCGCTTTTTACGTACCGCCAATTGATCTTCGAGCTGACTCGGCGTGAGATTGCTTCGCGCTACCGAGGCTCGTTCATGGGCCTTGCTTGGTCGTTAATTCACCCTCTTCTGATGCTTGTCGTCTATACGTTTGTATTCTCTTATATTTTCGAGTCTCGGTGGGGGCTGGCGAACGAATCGCGAGTCGATTTTGCGATTGTGCTCTTTGTTGGCATGATCGTTCACGGTTTTTTCGCTGACTGTCTGAATCGTGCTCCCATGCTGATTCTTTATAATGTCAATTACGTTAAGAAGGTCATATTTCCGCTCGAAATACTTCCTTGGGTAGTGATCGGTAGTACGCTATTCCATTCGCTTGTCAGTGTTTTGGCATTGCTCATCGTTCAGTTTTTTCTGAAAGGTGCATTGCCTGTGACGGCGTTTCTTTTTCCGCTCTTGCTGATGCCGTTAATATTTGCTACTGCTGGAATCGCATGGATATTGGCCTCGCTTGGAACCTTTGTGCGCGATGTCGGTCAATCGATCGGGATCATCACAACGATTCTCATGTTTTTATCTCCAGTTTTCTACCCGGTCGCACGCTTGCCCGAGCGTTTGCAGTTCTGGATGCAGCTCAATCCTCTGGCTTTCATGATCGAGGAGGGGCGCAAGGTTCTCGTTTTCGGAACTTTTCCTGACGTCATTCCATGGCTTTTCTATCTTGTTGCTGGGTTTGGTCTCGCCTGGGTCGGCTTCTGGTGGTTTCAAATGACGCGTGACGGCTTTGCTGATGTTCTCTGATCCGACGGTCTGATTTGGTTTGGTGTTTTTTAATGAGTTTGGATATGTCAGGGAAGCATTGCGTTTTCGTTATCGGCATGCATCGCAGCGGAACGAGTGCCGTGGCCGAGGTGCTGTCCGGTTTTGGTCTTCATTTTGGTCGTGACTTGCTTGGTGCTAATGAATGGAATCCTCATGGCCATTTCGAATCGCTACCGTTTGTACGGCTCAATGATACGCTGCTTGCTGCGGGTGATGCGCATTGGCATACGCTGTTTCCATCCCTTCCAGACCTTGAGTCTATGCTGGATCGTTTCCGTGCGCAGGCACTGAAGGTACTTGAAGAGGATTTCGGTGGTGAGTCTGTCATTGCGGTCAAGGATCCGCGTCTCTGTCGCCTGCTTCCTTTCTGGAGAGCAGTGCTCGAAGAGGCCGAGTATCGACTGAGCTATCTTCTCGTGGTACGCCATCCGTATGCCTGCGCCGAATCTCTCTTGCGTCGTGACCGGTTTGAAAACCTTAAGTCCTATTGGCTTTGGGGCTCGTATCTGCTCGAAGCTCTGCAGGCGGTAGATCCGTCGGCATCTTTTTTGGTGCATTACGAGACACTCATCGATGATCCTGCGAGAGAGCAGGAGAGGATCCGCACTTGGCTTGGCGATCAGGTTGGTTTATTAACCCTCCCGGCCGGTTCTGTCGAATCCCAGACTGTCGATTCGGCTCTTTCGCATGCCTCTTGTTCGGCGTTGGATTTCCAACTACCGCATTTCGTTGCGCGTCTTTATCAATGTCTTCAGCTTCCCGATCCTTTCTTGAATATTGAGGCTTGGCTGCCGGACCTGTTGGCCCTAGCGAATTCCGATCAGCAGGAGGACCTTCCACGCCTACTCGCTTTAGTTGAGCGTGAGGTCGAGCGCAAGGATCGGATGGTCGCTCACTATGAGCAAGAGACCGCCAATGCGCAAAATGAGATTGAAGAGCTGGTCGCCGAAATCGCTCATGCGCGTCACACCATCGATGGGTTGGTCGCGGAAATCGATCGGGCACGCGAGGCCCATGCGGAGCGTGATCGGCGTGAGGCAGACTTTCTCGCTAGAATCCGCGAGCTCGAATGTGAGTCCGCTCACGGAAATAGGTATCCATGACCCAAACGCTCCAGCACCAGTTGAAACTCTTTCTCGATACACCGCGCTATCGACTATCACTCACGACAGAGCTCTGCATCTCCGGTTGGTGTTTTCATGCCCAAGAGCGGATCTCTGCGCTTTACATCGATGTTGGTGGGCAGAGCGTCAGGTGCCAGTATGGGCATCGGCGTGATGACGTTCGATCCGTCTACCCGGACATGGATCATTCGCTGGAGAGCGGATTCGTTGCCTATGTTCGCCTTCCCGCTGGGCGTTATCCGCTGTGCTTTCGTGTTCTTCTAGAGGATGATGAGCGCACTGTTCCCATCAAGCTTGTATCCAGTATCTATCACCTGCCCTTGGTGCCACCGTATAGGCAGGTTGCGAGACGGTTCAAGACGCTGTTTCGCTTCCCCGGTTTTGCGCTGAAGTCCGCCCGTGAATGGTATTTCAACCACCGACGTCTGCCACGGATCGGTGAATTTGTTCCGCTGGTGCGTTTGGCCCTGAATGTGCACGCACAGAGAGCTCTGGAGGACGAGGGGCTCGAGCCCCCACCGGGTTTCTCTCGGCCCGAGCGGTGCGATTCCTATCAGCGCTGGATCGAACTCGATCGCCTCACTGAAATGGACATTCTGCATTATCGTGATCTGTTAGATGCTGATGATCGCCGCTGGCCGCTACTTTCGGTTGTCATGCCTGTCTATGATCCGCCGAGAGAGTATTTCGAGGCTGCGATTTCATCGGTTCGCAGCCAGATTTATCCGCATTGGGAACTCTGTATCGCCGATGATTGCAGTCCTCAGCCTTGGTTGCGCGAGCGTCTGTCCGAGCTTGCCGGTGAGGATTCGCGGATCCGTTGGCTTGCACGCTCCGAAAACGGTCATATCAGTCGTTGCACGAACAGCGCAGTCGAACTCGCACGTGGTACCCATCTCTGCCTGTTCGATCAGGACGATCTGCTGACGCCTGATGCGCTGATGGAAGTCGCGCTCGCGCTGGTGTCCGATCCTGAGACCGATCTGCTCTATTCCGACGATGACAAGATCAGTTGCGACGGGCGTCGATACGATCCGCAGTTCAAGCCCGATTGGAATCCCGAGCTATTGCTGGCCTACATGTACTTCAGCCATCTGTTCGTGATCCGTCGAGAGTTGTTCCTGTCCCTTGGTGGCTTGCGCCCGGAGTTCGATGGTTCGCAGGACTATGATCTGGCGTTGCGTGCCAGCGAGCGGGCGCGACACATCGTGCATATCCCGCGTATCCTCTATCACTGGCGTTGCCTGCCAGGTTCCACGGCGAGCAGCGGCAACGCCAAGCCTGCCAGCTTCGAAGCAGGAAGAACGGCTATTCAAGAGGCGTTCGCCCGACGTGGTATCGATGTCAGCGTCTTTCGTCCCGAATGGGCCAGGCGCGGTGGTCTAGGCATCTTCTGGCATGACTTCCCGCATCGCGGGCCGACCGTCGCCGTTCTTATCCCCAGTCGCAACAATTGGCGCCAGCTCAAGCATTGTCTCGATTCGCTCGCGCGCACCACCTATCGCGACCACGAGATCTTCGTTATCGACAATGGAAGCGACGATCCAGAGACGCTCGGGTATCTCGCCAGTCTCTCAACCCCCGTCTTGACCATTCCGAATGGCCCGCGCGGTTTCAGCTTCGCCGCAATCAACAACGCGGCGGTTCGTCAGGTGTCGGCCGAGTATCTACTGTTTCTCAACGACGATACCGAGGTCATAGAGCCTCAATGGCTCAGCCGCATGGTGGGTTATGCGCGGATCCAGGGTGTCGGGGCCGTAGGAGCCCGCTTGATCTTCCCCAACGACACCATCCAGCATGCTGGGATCGTGCATGGCTATTACGGTGGCTTGGCTGGTCCTGCATTCAAAGGCAATCCGGACTGGCACGGCGGCTATCTCTCCTACTCCCTCGTCTCTCGCGATTATTCAGCGGTCACTGCTGCGTGCCTTCTCACGCCAAAGGCGTTGTTCGAGCAGTTCGGGGGATTCGATGAGGATCAGTTTGCTGTGGCCTACAACGATGTCGATTACTGTCATCGTCTGGTCGCCGCCGGCTATCGCTGCGTCTATGCCGCAGGAGCGGAACTCGTTCACTACGAGGGGTTCAGTCGAGGCTCCGGGGACGATCCCGCCGAGGTTCTAGCGTTCCGCGAGCGCTATCGTGGCTATCGCGATCCCTACTACAGTCCGCATCTTTCGTTGGCCGATGAGCACTTTCAGATCGCTGCCCGCCGTCTCCCGCGCCGCTCGATCGCCGCGCCCGTGCGTGCCATCATGTGTGCCTTCACCCTCAATCATGAGGGCGCGCCCTACAGTCAATACGAGATGACGTTGGCCTTGGCGCGTCAGGGCGTGATCGAGCCGATCGTCTATTCTCCGACCGATGGCCCCCTTCGCCCACTATACGAGCAGGCAGGCATCGAGGTCGTGATTGCTCCCCACCCCATGCTCGGCGTATTCGACCTCGACGCCTACGAGATTGCGATTGCGCGTTTTGCGAGCTGGATCGACTCGCGTGCGGTCGATCTCGTCTACGGCAATACCTTGCAGACTTTTTATGCGATCGCCGCCGCGCGTCGCTTGGGCAAGCCCAGTCTTTGGAATATCCGCGAGAGCGAACCTTGGCAGACCTATTTCAGTTTCCTCGCTCCTCCCATTGCCGCGCGAGCGCTTGAATGTTTTGCGGATCCCTATCGTGTCATCTTCGTGGCCGATGCGACTCGCCGTCAGTTTGAACCATTGAACAGCCAGAACAATTTTTCCGTCATCCATAACGGCCTCAATCTCGCCCGGTTCGATGGCAATCTGGCACCAGAGCAGCGAGCGGACGCGCGCCGCGAGCTCGAAGTCGGAGACGGGGATTTCGTCGTCCTCGTTCTGGGGACCGTGAGCGAACGCAAGGGGCAGCTGGACCTGGTTGAGGCATGTGGGCACCTACCTGCGTCACTTCAGCGTCGATTACGCGTATTCATCGTCGGCGACCGTCAAGGGGAGTACAGCAGTCGGGTGCATCAGGCTCACGCCGCTTTGCCGGCATTGCTGCGCGAGCGCGTCCATATCGTTCCGGAGACCGGTCGTGCGGCCCTCTATTACGCTGCCTCAGACTGCTTCGTTTGTACCTCCCGCATCGAAAGCTATCCGAGGGTCATCCTCGAAGCCATGCTGTTCGGTCTCCCGATCATCAGCACCCCGGCGTTTGGCATCGTCGAGCAGGTCAGGCAAGGCATCAATGCGGATATCTACTCGCCTGGTGACGCCCGTCAGCTCGCCGAGCGTCTAGGGTTCCTCATGACCGATCCCGAGCGCGTGGAACGCTATCGGCGCAATGCTCCGCTCGTGCTGCGCTCGCTCACGCAGTTCGACGAAATGGTTGCTGCCTATGCCTCGCTTTTCCGCGAGGCGGGCGAACTCGATGCCGTGGTATCCCCATCGACATCGCAATCGACAGTTTCCTGACTAACGGCTCCGGGGTATCCCAGTCATGTGTGGAGTCTACGGACTTATCGGTTACCCGTCCGCTTGGGGCGAGCGCATCCTCACCGCGATGGGCGAGCAGATCCGCCCGCGTGGTCCTCATGGTGAGGGGCGTTATCTGGAGCCGGGTGTGGCGATGGGGATGCGTCGTCTCTCGATCATTGACCTCGAACATGGCTGGCAGCCGCTCAAGGCACGCGACGGCCGTATCATCTGTTTCCAGAATGGTGAGATCTACAACCACCGCATCCTCAGACGTGAGCTGGAAGCCTGCGGCGCCGTTTTTCGCACGGCCAGCGATACCGAGGTTTTGGCGCATGGCTACGATCGTTGGGGTGCGGACGGATTGCTCGCCCGTATCGACGGCATGTACGCCTTCGCCATTCTTGACCGGGACCGGCGCGAGCTGATTCTGGCTCGCGATCGCTTCGGCGAAAAGCCGCTCTATTACAGCGTCATCGGAGATCGCTTCGCCTACAGCTCGGACCTGCGCACCCTCGCCGCCTTACCGGGGTGCGACACCTCGATCGATGCGTTGGCGCTCGAGCGCTATCTGGCCCTGCACTTCTCGCCTGGTCGACAGACCATCTTCGCCGGGATTCAGCGGCTCCTTCCGGGAGAGCTTCTGCGGGTTTCGCTGATGGCGCCAGGCGCTCCAGAGCGCCATCGCTATTTCGTCCAATCGCTCGGCTCCAGTCGGCGACGCTCGGACGACGAGTTGGCCGAGCTCGTGGAGCAGGCCGTGAACAGCCGCTTGATTGCGGATGTTCCCGTCGGAGTCTTCCTCTCGGGCGGGCTCGACAGCTCGGTTGTCGCCGCACTTGCCGCCCATGCGCAGCCTGCCATCGCCACCTTTTCAATGGGGTTCGCCAGCGCCCGCTATGACGAGAGCGAGCACGCCCGTGCCGTTGCCGTTCACATTGGGGCGACCCATCATCACTTCGAATTTGGCGGCGACGATTTTTGTTCGCTTTTACCTCGGGTTGCCGCCGCGCTCGATGAACCGGTTGGCGATCAGGCCATGCTTCCACTCTATTGGCTCTGCCGCGAGGCCGCTCGGCATGTCTCCGTCGTGCTGGCGGGCGAGGGCGCCGATGAGATCTTCGCCGGTTACGGTTACTACCGGCCTTTCTCCGCCAGTCCCGGTCTGCGCGGTTACCTGCAGCGTTTGCGTGCGGGCACCGCCCGCTCTCCGCGTCTTGCGCGCCTCATCGATAATTCCCAGCCCTCTTCTCCCGCAGGCTTCCCGTTGCTGACCGATATCCCCGGGCGTGCGGCGTTGCTCGCAGTGAATCATGCCGAGGATTCCCCTGATGATTGGGAACAGGGATTGCTCACCTGGCTGGATACCGCCGCCGATCCCTTGCAGCGTGCCAGTGCCGCCGATCTCGCAACCTGGCTTCCAGACGATCTCCTCGTGAAATTCGACCGCATGGCCATGGCCCACAGCCTCGAAGGTCGGGCCCCATTCCTTGCGCCGGAATTGGTCGATGCGGCCTTGCATCTACCAACTCGGCAGCGCCTGTGCAACGGTGCAAGCAAGGTTGCGCTGCGTCGTGTCGCCCGCCGCTGGCTACCGCATTCGATCCTTGATCGACCCAAGCAGGGATTCGTTTTACCCATGCGGCAATGGCTCGGCGATTGGCTCGAGCGTCATGACGGCGCAGCGTCTTATCTCGCCGAGCGTGAGTTTCCTGGGTTCGACATGGGGGCGCTCACCCGGCTGCTCGTCACCGAGCAGGCCGAGTCCATTCCGCGAGAGCGTCTCGTTTTCGCCCTCGTTCTGTTGCTTGAGTGGTATGGAGGCGTCTTGGAGAGCATCGTGGCTTTACGCGATGCCTACGGCTCCGATTGATGTTCAACGGCCGGATTGGCGGCGCGCTCGCAACCTCATTTGGCGAGTACGCCATTAGAGCGGTTCCTCGGCGGCGACCAATAGGATCCTCATCACAGCCGCTCACGTCGCCGAGGATGACATCCGCAAGGTCAACGCCTATTTCCTTGGGGGACTTGACACCTAATTGCGTGGAATCGCTGATCCTCGGCAGCATCCGTCCACGCGGTCTCGTCAACGCCGTGCTCAACGATTTGGCGATCATGCCCAAGGCCGATGGAACCTATGGTCAGCCGAACGGTTGGCTGGGCGGTCCAGGCGGTGGGTTGCTGACCGAGATCCAGGTCCTTGACTACAAAGCCCGAATCGAGTCGCTTGCATCGAATGCGCTGTAAAGATTGTTGGAGCCAGTTGAGCTAGGCTTAGTGACACGCCTCGGCAGATACCTCGTGCCGGAGGCGCTTGCTTCGTCACCATTCGGTGGATAATGATGCCTAAAGCGTTCGGCGATTCGGATGAATCGTTCGTGGTCTGTCTGGCCAGCTCTCCGATTCAAACGAGTCAGGTTCTGGTTGCAGACAGGTCTGGGTCGCTCAATGCTGCAATGCTCGATTTTGCCTTGAGCGTTGGGCGCTTGGCGTCGGGTTGGTGCGCATGGTTCAGAACCCTTCGGAGAATACCGTGAAGTTTCGATCGAAATTGAGCAAATTCGTTCTGCTGGCTGGATTGCTTGCGGTTCTTCCCTTCGGGGCGATGCGATTGGAGGCAGGCCCCACAACCGTCACAACTGGTTCACCGGGTGTCGCCAACACCTCGATTACGGCGGCTCAAGGTTTCAGTAGATCGACATTGTCGGCGCTGAATGCCGGAGAGCCGGTCGATTTGATCGTGGAATACTACGATCAAGCTCGGATTGCCGGAGCGGACGATCAGGAGGTCGAGGCAACGCGCCGTCTTCAAAAGGAAGACGTCTTGTACGGGGCGCAGGCCTTAGGGGTCGAGGAGGTTCGCGACTACAGCCAGCTGCCGATGAATGTGCTCCGTGTCCAGTCGCTGGAGGCGGTGGACGCGCTACGCACGGATCCGCGCGTCAAGGCGGTGCATGAGAACGGGGCCAACTATCTTCAACTCAACGAAAGCCTGCCCCTGATCGATCAGCCGGAAGGCGAAGCCCTTGGCGCGGACGGTGCCGGAACCACGGTAGCCGTTCTGGATACTGGAGCCGACTATACCCGTTCCGCCTTCGGGTCCTGCTCAAGTCCGGGCGGCTCATGCAAGATCGTGGTCGCGATGGATTTCGCACCTGACGATGGCAGCTTGGACGATGATGATCATGGGACCAACGTTTCAGCGATCGTACTTGGCGTGGCGCCCCAGGCGAAGGTGGCCGCGCTGGATGTCTTCCGGCAAGTTTCAGGTGGTTTGACCGCTTACGACACCGACATTTTAAGCGCGTTGAATTGGGTGCTCGCCAATCGGGCGACCTATAACATCGTCGCGGTGAACATGAGCCTGGGCGGCAGTACCATGTTCTCGTCTCCCTGCGCCTCTTCTTCCTACTCCTCTGTCATCGCCAGTCTGAAATCCGCCGGTATCCTCACCGCGATCGCCTCCGGTAACTCCGGCTATAAGAGTGGTATCGCAAGCCCCGCCTGCACCCCGGGCGCCGTTTCTGTGGGCGCTGTCTATGACTCCGATGTGGGAGGCCCTTGGACATGGGGTGGTGGTACCTGTACCGACTCCTCGACGGCGGCCGATCAGGTCACCTGCTTCTCCAACTCGGCGAGCTACCTCAGTCTTTTAGCGCCCGGGGCCATGATCGTCGCGGCCGGCATCGAGCAGGGAGGGACCTCTCAGGCATCGCCTCATGTCGCCGGTGCCGCCGCCGCCCTGAAGGCCTACTGTAGCTCGGCGAACCCGGACAACATCCTTTCTGCCTTGCAGACCAGCGGAAAGCCGGTGACGGACAGCCGTAACGGCATCACCAAGCCCCGGATCGATCTCGATGCCGCAGCCAACTCTCTTGCCGCGACACTGGGTGACTGCACCGGAGGTGGAGTTACCGACTCCTATGTGCTCAGCGTCTCCAAGGTCGGCAGTGGCACCGTGACCAGCTCGCCGAGCGGCATCAGCTGTGGTTCGACCTGTTCGGCCAGTTTCTCCAGTGGTACGGCCGTCACGCTCGCCGCAACGCCGAGCAGCGGATATTCGTTTAGCGGTTGGGGTGGAGCCTGCAGTGGAACCGGAAGCTGCCTCGTTACCATGAATGCCGCCAAATCGGTAGCCGCCTCCTTCACCGCGAGCGGTTCGACGCTGCCGGATCTGGTCGTGACCACCGTTACCGCTCCCGCCAGCGGTGAGCCTGGTGGAACCCTATCCGTCACCGCAAGCGTGCGGAATCAGGGGACGGCAACCTCTGGGTCCTTCTGGTTCGGATACCTGTTCTCCACCGATAGCCGCATCACCGGCTCCGATGTCGACGCCAATTGGGGTTGCGCGGTCTCGTCCTTGACGCCCGGTTCCACCTATACATGCTATGGCGATCTGCCGATTCCAAGCACGCTGGCTGCGGGTACCTACTACGTCGGTGCTTACGGTGATCTTGATAGCGAGGTGGCCGAGAGCAATGAAGTCAACAACGGACTGGCGGCCTCCAATTCCACCGTGATCGGTTCGACCTCGCACGACGCTGGGGACTACTACCGCAAGGTGAACGCCTATTTTCTCGGCGTGCTTGGTCGGTCGGCAACGGCGCAGGAACTTGCGGATTGGGGCGATGTGCTGCTCGACTACAACGGGAGCGTTTGGAAGCCAGCCGGAATCGGTCTGCAGCTCTATTTGAGTTCGCTCAAGTCCTGGGGCGCCGATGCACCCGCTTGGGACGACGCCGATTTGATGGTCCGTCTGGTGCTGGGTAACCTGTTCGGCTCCTATACCGACATCCACAGCGCGATCCGAGGCTATTACGTTGAAGGTCTCGTGTATGGCTATGTCAAACCGAAAGGACTGGTCAATGCCGTCCTCAACGATCTGGCGATCATGCCTCGGGCCGACGGAACCTACGGCCAGCCAAATGGTTGGCAGGGCGGTCCTGGCACCGGGTTGCTGACCGCGTCTCAGATCGCTGCCTACAAGGCGTTGGTGGAGTCGCTTGCGACCAACTAGGGGCGATTGTCTTTGGAGCCCCTCTCCCCATGGGGAAAGGGGCTTGGGGAGAGGGGGGCGGTTGGCCGAGCGAAGTCGCTCAATGCTGAGTAGAGTGCTCCAACCTCCCGCCTGATCGCATTCTGGATCTCCATGTCCAGCTCGCGTCCCCCGCGCCCGATACTTTCCGCATGAATGTCATGCGTCTTGTCGATCTTGGGGTCCTCCAGTCCACGCCCTCGCTCCGGTGCGTTGAATGCGTCCAGTAGTGATCGGTCGGGCTCCAGGCCAAGCCAGGCCAACAACTCCTTCATGATCGCCTTTGGCTGCTCCGCGATCGATTCGTAATGCAGGCAGTAGAAGCGCTCCGGGGCCTTGGCGGCAAAATGCAGTGCGGCCTCTCCGTTGAGGCGGTATTGCCCCAGTTGATTCGCCAGTACAGGTGAAAGGCTCTTTTCGAAGCGCATCTCGCGCAGCGAGGCGAAGACATCCAACGGTTCGCGCAACACATGCACATAGACGAACCCCTCGCCCAGTACCTGCTCCCACTGGGGCAGATAGCGCGCGTTCTCCGGTTCCTTGTCGGCCCAGCGCCGTTTCCCCAGGCGCTGTGCCGACGCCTCGCGCAGCGAGACATAGGCGCGTCCGAGCAGCGCGATCCGTTCCGTTTCGCTCAATGGCAGCACGCGGCAGGCGTTGAAAAAGCGCAGATGGCCGTAAGGGTCGTCGGCATACTCGCCCAGCACATCGCGGAAGAATTTGAGCTCCGAAGGGCAATGGACCGCCGGATGGGCGTCGAGTAGCCGGCGCAACAGCGTGGTCCCAGAACGATAGAAACCGCCCAGGATGATGGGGGCATTCTCCAATGCGATGGTGCTCATGCTAGCCTGTAACCGAGCGAGTCGAGCAGGTCGCCCGCCTCGCGCTCGAACAGCGCCACCTCACCCCGGGTCAGGCCGGTTCGCCACTTGCCCGACTGGGCCGGATCCGGCGGCCGCGAGGTATTCGCGTGGATGCTCAGTCGCCGCTCGCGCGGCACTGCCACCTGCCCCTCTGTATCGCGGCGGTCGCCCATCTCGCCGAGTCGTTCGGTCGCGCGCCTCGGATAGTTCAGCATCTCCGGCTCGAATGGCAGTTCCAGAAAATCGCAAACCGTTCCCAACCAGTGCTCCGGCTCGCGAACCAGATCCTCGAAGCGGAGTTCCAAATAGCGCCCGGAATCCAGGGTTTCGGCCTGCGAGCGCGCGGTTAGGATGCGCCCGCGCCACAGGCGCGCCGCCGCGACCAGATCGTCGCCAGGTCCGAACCACTTGTTCCGGTAGGAAAGCGCCACGTCTCGGCCGTCGCGCAGCAGATGCACGAAGCGCGCCTCGGGCAGCAAGGCGCCGATCGCTGCGACCTGCTCGACGTAGGTCGGCGTCTTATCGCCCCAGCGCGGCTTGCGCTGGGTCGCGGCATAGCTGCCGAAGAAGAGCCGGATGGCTTCGGTCAGAGAAAAGGGTTGCAACGCGATCAGCCGCTCCTCGAATGTCGTCCCAGCGAGATCGAAATCGCCCCAGTTCGGCATCGTCCGCAGCCGTGCCAGGCAATCGGCCCCATCGCGCGGCGCATCCTGAAGCAGAAAGGGAATGAAATGGGTCTCCGCCGGGATCGCCAGCATCGAATGCGCGTCCAGCATCAGCCGCAACAGAGTCGTCCCGGAGCGTCCCATTCCGATGATGAAGGGTGCCGGGGTCATGGCTGTTCTCCACCAAGAAAGGGATGGCTGGTCCAGACCCGGTCCGTTTGCCATCCATCCGCATCCGGTCGTATCAGATCCTCGATGTTCGGCAGCCATGCCTCTCCCTCGTCGAAGCAGGCCCGCTTGCCGTGCCAGCCCAGCTCCTGCACCTCGTAGTCCGAATAACGCCGGCTGTGGCGGTATTTGTCCACCAGGTGGTTCCAGCTCAGGAAGGGGTAATGGCGCAGGATCAGGCGCTCCGGGCTCAGTCGTCTGCCGGCGAACTCTGCCCGATGCCCGCCCGAGCTGACCAGGTCCACCGACTGTCCCCGCGCCTTCCAGGCATTCACCCGGTGCTCCGGGTGTGGCTGGAAGTAATAGGCGTGGGGCAGGGCGGTCACATAATCCGCTCCGCGAGCGTCCAGGTCGCGCCCTGTCGGCAGGAAGACGAACTCGCGGAAATCGATTGCATCGAACCCCGCCGCGTCCGCCGCCGCGATCGCCTCGGACAGCGTCTGTCCGGGAATCGGCGACTGACGAATTTCGTCCGCGTCGTGATGTATGAACCAATCGGCATCCAATTCGGTAGCCAATTGCTCCTTGCGTCGCAGGATGCCCTGCCAGTCGTAGTAGCCGGGATAGGGCAGGCGTTCGACGCCAAGCACGCCCCGCCCCAGAAAGGATCGCGCGATCTCGAGGCTGTCGTCGGTCGAGTCGTTGTCCATCACCAGGGTCTCGATCCCCTGGTCCGCGAGATGGGTCAGACAGTGCTCCAGGTAGAGCGCCTCGTTACGCAGCGCTAATAGCGCAATGATTCGCATGGTTCACCAATCGCATGCCGGGGTCCGTGATCCCTAGGAACAACCGCTCGTCCCAGGTGCTGCTGAAGGCCAGCGCCGCGACCTGAACGGTCAGCGGCACGAAGACATCCTGACCTACGCGCTCCTCCAGCCGCAGCGAGACGAAATACTCGCCCGGCGCCAGCTGGTTCGTCCAGCGCACCACGGTTCGTCCCGTTTCCTTCTGATGCAGACGAAAGCGCTGTCCGCACAGCTCCAGCAGCTTGGTGTTCTGAATGACGACGGCCAGATGGATGCGGTCCGGTGCGGACTCGGCAAGCGTGAATTCCACCTCAATCTCGATCTCGGTACCGACCTCGAACAGCTCCCGCGTACCCGAGGTCCGGCGAAAGCGTGCGGACTGGAACTCGGCCCGGCTATCGCCGAACGCGGTCGAGCGCGCGTCCGCACCCAGCGCCGCCAGAGGCCGCATCTCGGGGCCTGATCCCAGCCCCGCGCGCTGCTGACAGCGGATGTCATAGAAATACTGGGTCGCAATGGCCTCTGGATCGCCGAT
The DNA here is from genome assembly GCF_042682685.1 of Thiorhodococcus fuscus. Taxonomy (NCBI): domain Bacteria; kingdom Pseudomonadati; phylum Pseudomonadota; class Gammaproteobacteria; order Chromatiales; family Chromatiaceae; genus Thiorhodococcus; species Thiorhodococcus fuscus. The sequence continues at coordinate 1,717 of NZ_JBHUHX010000047.1, read as the reverse complement.
TGCCTTCACGCGACCGTGCTCCAGATAGACCGCGCGGTGACAGAAGGTCTTCACCATGCCCATATCGTGCGACACGAACAGGAGCGTGGTACCGCGCTCGCTGAGATCGCGGATGCGCTGCAGACATTTGAATTGGAAGGCCGCGTCGCCTACCGCCAGCGCTTCGTCGACGATCAGAATATCCGGGTCCACGCAGACCGAGACTGCGAACGCAAGGCGCACCACCATGCCGCTCGAATAGTTCTTCACCGGCTGCTCGATGAAGTCGCCGATGTCGGCGAAGGCGGCGATCTCCTCGAAGCGCGCCTCGATCTGGCGTCGCTCCAGACCCAGGATCGCCGCGTTCATGAAGACGTTCTCGCGCCCCGTGAACTCAGGATTGAAGCCGCTGCCCAGCTCCAGCAGGGCGGCGATACGTCCCCGCGTCACCACCTCGCCTTCGGATGGTTGTAACGTTCCTGCAACAAGTTGCAGCAGGGTCGATTTCCCAGAGCCGTTCTGGCCGACAATCCCCAGCGTTTCGCCACGTGCCACGCTCAGTGACAGGTCGCGCAATGCCCAGAAGGGTCGATAAAAGGTTGGGGCGGTCTTGGTCGGGCGCCCGGAGCGCACCCTCAGCCGGTTCATCAGGGCAGTCAGTCCGCCTGCAACCGATTGACGCAGCCGATCCTGCGGCCGTGCGTAGAGTGAATAGAATTTCCCCAGTCCGCGTAGCTCCAATGCCGCAGGCTGGTCTGTTTCTGTCATCGTGAGATTGTGCTCCAAATCGTCATCATGCTCAGCCCACGCCTTTTTAGCGCGGGACAAGCATAGCGCACATCGTCCCCTCGCCGACACAGAGAGGGCCGCCTTCAGCCCGGTCCAGCGGCCAGCGGCCAACGTCCAACTCGTCACGTGCGTCCGGCCGGAGATGTCGAGGTGAAATTGTTTTCAGCTCGGAGATTCAATCGTCATCGCCATCCGAAAACCTGTTTTCCGAATGAAGCCAGTGCAGTCGGGCTCTTGGGCCGGGTCCGCGATTGGTTTTCTCGGCATCGACCTCAATATGCCTTCACTCGCTCCCTAGTGTGCAAACCCTGTGTCGCTGCTGGTTCCAGGCGGAAACTGTTGGTACCGGATGCGGTTGAATCAGGGTTTTGTACTTTCGCTTGACATGAATTAAGCTGTGCTGAACATGAGGCAGCTTTGCTGCTGCAGTGTGGGTTTGATCGGAAGAGTCCTTCACGCTGTTTGAGATTACGCTGGATGAGTCGCGGTTTCTTGTGGCCAGTTGTCTGCAACCAGTTGTAATTCAGCGGGCTTTTCGGAAGCGTCGAGTGTCTGATCGGTTCTCTGCTCGGATACCCCTCTCCACGGGGGTATAGCGGGTTTCGGTGCTGGATATGGCGGCACCGATCCGCTATCTGGGCGGGGCTTGGTTTGGGATCGAGGCGATTACGATGCAAAGTTTACGCCTTGTTGTAAAAAGGAAACGCCCGTTGCGCGGTATGGCTTTTTACCAACATTCTTTGACCTTTCCCCGGAAATAATGTATTAAAAGCGCTGAGTCTACGTCTGGGCTTCATGGCGTTCACCTTCGATAATTTAAGCCGCAGTGCCTGGTTCATCGCGCGAATCTCAACCCTCTTAAGGAGCATGACATGCCAACCGCTGAGCAATACAACGCAAAAGTATCCGCGTACTTCCTGGCCACCCTCGGTCGCCCGGCCAGCGCCTC
>NZ_JBHUHX010000046.1:0-29939 GCF_042682685.1 Thiorhodococcus fuscus | reverse complement strand
TCAGCAGGATGACTGTGATTTCCGCGCGTGGCTACTTTATGGCTCAAGTGCTCTAGCACCTCGCGGGCACGGAACAAAGGATAGCTCCGTCGCGGCAGATAATCACACGGGACGTAACAATTAGCTCGCGCGCCTTGAGGGCAACATCCCCTTTCAGAGCGTGATAGCGATACTTCGTGACGAACACAAAGTGGTACTGGATCTTGAAAACCGTGTGGCTACCGTATCGATACTCCATCTCTTCAACCTTGCAAAAGGCTTCAAAGATAAATCTGACCGCCTAAAGGCGGTGGTTTTAACCCTGCTTCGGACAATAAAGTGTGGTCGTTTTGGCACCGGTACGTGGAAAAAGTCCATAAATCAGGGGTTAAGCCGCCGTTCGACCGATGGATGGTGCGACGTGCGGAGCAGTACATCTCGGCCTTTCCTGAATAGGAAGCTGGCGGAGCAGACTCCCGCCGATGTAGAGCAATATCTTGCGGATCTGGGAAAGAAGATCCGATCTGAAGGATTGGCAGTTTCGCCAAGCGGTCGATGCTATACAGATTCTCTTCGAGCTCGCCGGGATCGAATGGCTTGGCTTGGACAGATCGACTGGGAACAGTGACGGGCATCGGCGCGTCAGTTGGAGCGGAGCCACCCAACGCTTGCGCGAAATTATGAAGTGGCACCAGTGGAGCTGAATTCGGATTCGAATGAATTTAATTACTCATTCGACCTTGCTGAACCGAGAAATCAAAACAACCCGACAGCTTAAGGATGGCGATTCGCACCGAGCAGACTTATGGCCTGGGAACGCGTGAGCTGCGTTTAGCACTGCCTTCCATTCGGCGGAATACGCTGCGCTATTCCGCCCTACGGGAGTGTTCGCGGGGTGTTGGCGGAGGCGGGAGTCAGGGCATGGGCGTCCAGCGACCGCGATGTCGGCGTGAGGGGCGCAAGACCAGACCCTCGATGCGCTCGCGGATGTCGCGCATGCTGAGGCTTCGGGCGGGCTGGCGGCTGGCGAAGCGGGCGGCTTCGGCGGCGTCCAGGCGTTCCTTGACGACCTCGGCCAGACGCTCGGAAAGTTCGGGCCGTTCGGAGAGCAGACCGCGAACGCATTCGAGATCGATGCGAATCAGGTTCACGTCGCTCTTGGCCGTGTACTCCAGGAAGGAGGGATCCGTCGTGAGCATGGAGGTGATGCCGAAGTACTTTCCCGGCCCCAGCGTTTCGGTGACCTTGCGGCTACGATCGGAGAGCGTGACCGCCGCTTCGATCAGCCCGGCCGTGACGACGTAGAAGGCCTCGCTCTGCACGCCCTCCGCCAGGATGATGCGACCGCTGTCGAATTGACAGAATGCCGCCCGTGAGGCCAACCGCTCCAGTTCCTCCCCGGTCAGGAAACCCGAGAGATCGAGACTCTGAAGCGCCAGCAGCAGACTCGGCGGTTCGGCCTGGGTGATCTGGGCGCGGCGCGTGCGGATCTCATGTACCTCCGGAGCGACCTCGATGCCTGCCGCCTGCAGACCGCGATGGATCTCGCGGAAGAGCTCCTCGCGAGCACGGAACATGGTCGGATAGTTCTTCAGATGCACCCAAACCATGTAGGAATAGGGAACGCTCGTGGCATCGGCGAGACGCACCACCGGATAGGGAAACTTGAGCACGTTCTCGCAGCGCAGGGCCGCCTCCAGCATGAGGGCGGTGGCGAAGCGCGGATCCACCTCGGCGGGAATCTTGACGAAATACCAAGGCGCATAGAGGTGCTGCGCGTCGTGCAGATTCTTGATCATCTGTCCCGCCATCTGCGAGTTGGGGATGATGTGGGTCGAGTTGTCCCAGCCCCGCAGCCAGGTCGCGCGCCAATTCATGTCGACCACCTGCCCGATGGTCCCGTTGGTCAACTCCACCCAGTCGCCGAGCCGGAACGGCCGCTCGATTCCCAGGGCCACGCCGGAAAAGAGGTCGCCCAGGGTCTTCTGCAACGCCAAACCCAGGACCGCCGCCGCAACGCCGGTGGAGACCCAGATACCGGTGAAGGAGTAGCCGAGCTGCCACAGATAGACGGCGCCGCCAAGCGCCATCATGGCGACGTAGATGAGGCCGGTCACGAGCTTGGGGATCCGCTCGGACAGCTCCTCGTCGGCGCGATCGAGCAGCACGACCTCGATCAGGCGCGCCAGCGCCCATCCAGCGGACAGGTAGGCCAGCAGCAGGGTCAGCGAGCGAATGGAGTCGTACACCCCAGGAATGTCGAACAGATGCGCGACCAATCGGACCAGCGCCCCACCGACGAGGAACGCGCACGGCAGCAGAATCAGGTCGATCAGGGCGACGATACGCGGAAAGCGCGGATTCCCGGACTTCCCGTCGAGCATCCAGGCAACGAGCCGTCCAAAGAGCACGACCAGCAAGGCCCCCAGCAAGAGATCCCAATTGTCGTATGCCAGGATGTCGAAGAGCTTGTTCATCAGCCAACCGCGTTGAGCGCAAATCGGTCAGTGAGCCGGTGTCACTGACTAGAGGAAAGTGTCAGGGTATCAGGTCTCGCGATCGCGCAGGCCATGTGCGCGAAGCGTCCAGGGGGTGGCTGTAGGAAGGGAGATCATTGGTCCGCGAAAGACTGTACCGATCATAGGATGCGGTGAGATTCTTTTCTGGATATCGCCTTGATGAAAGAGGACGTCACACCCTTTACCGCAGGTCCGCCCGCGAACTCATCGCGAGCGGACCCGCTCGTAGCGGCATCAGGCGGTCAAGGCCGCGAACACCGCCGGCAAGCGCTCCGGCAAACGCTCCACCCGATCGACGACCGAGTAGCCGTTTTCCCCGAAGATGCGGGCGACATAGCGGTCGGCCTCAGGGTCGAGCGTCAGACAGTAGGTGTGGATGCCCTTCATGCGCAGATCCTCGACCGCCTTCTTGGCGTCGTGGCGGAGATATTGCGGGTCGCGCTCGTCGATGTCGGCGGGTTCGCCGTCCGTGATGAGCAGCACCAGGCGCCTCTGCGCCGGCTGCTGGTCCAGGTGCCAGCCGGCATGGCGGAGCGCGGCGCCCATGCGGGTGGAGAGTCCACCCTTCATGCCGGCCATGCGCGACTTGGCGTCCTCGTCATAAGGCTGGTCGAAGTCTTTGAAACGGTAATACTGGACATCGTGCCGCCCGTCGGAGGCAAAGCCATGAACGGCGAAGTTGTCGCCGATGGAATCGATGGCCCAGGCCAGCAGACCGGTGGACTCGCGGGTGAGATCCAGGATGCTCGGAGCCTCGGCATAGCCGGGCTCGCCCTCCTTGAAGCCGACCTTGTCGTTGGTGGACTGCGACAGGTCCATCAGCACCAGGATCGAGAGATCGCGCACATGCCGGGTGATACGGATGTTGATGCGCGGATCCGGCATGACGCCGCGCCGGATGTCGATCATGGCGCGCACGGCGGCGTTGAGATCCAGCTCCTCCCCTTCCTCGTAACCGCGCCGACGGACGATGCCCTGCGGCTGTAGCGCATCGATCAGATGACGAATGCGGCTCGCGACCGGTTTGTGCGTGGTGAGGATCTCGTCCATCGTCTCCGGGTCGCCACGCCCCTGGCGCCGCTCGACGACGGTCGCCCAATCCGGGCGGTGAAGCTGCACCTGGTAGTCCCATTCCTGATAGTGGAAGGGGTCGGAGACCGGCTCCTTGCCCTCCAGCGCGTTGATGGTGCAGCCCTCCTGGTCGAGCCAGAAGGGGGTGGGCAGCGTCCAGATCTCCTGGGCATCGTCGCCGGCCAGCTCGCAGTCGAGCTCGTTGACCATCTCCATGACGCTGACCTTGCGCCGCACCTGCTGCTGGCTGGCCGGCAGATAGTCCACCCCGTGCGAGAGGAAACGGTTCTCGTCGAAGTCCCAGACGTAATCGTTGTCGTCGCGGTAGGGGATCGGCCAATCCTCCAGGATGCGCAGACTGGGAACGGCCGCGATCTGGATCGCGCGGTGGTAGAAATCGACGCCCGCCTCCCAGCTGATGCGGTTGTCCTCGGCGCGCTCGGCCAGTGCGGCGCGGAAGTCGGCGGCGGACGCCTCGATCATGGGCTCTGGGTCGCGGTAGTCCGCGTCCAATAGGGCGCGGGCGAGACGCACCATGAGATCGAGCATGGGATGCAGGTCGACGCTCTCGCCCGGTTCCGAGGGCGCGGTGAAGAATTGGAGCCAGAGCTTCTTGATGCCCGGAAAGTCGCGGATCGCCAGCGCCTCGACACGGGCGTCCTCGAACAGCTCGATGAAGATCCGCTGCACGGGGTTCAGCTGCTCGGCACTCATGGGCTGGGTGGTGTAGACCATGTGCGCGGCGCAGTGCGCGGCGGCGGCGCGATAGAGCTCGACGCCCGAGATGCCGCGCCAGGCGTCGAAGGCGTCCGGCAGATGGATCTGGAAGTCCTCGATGAATGGCTTGAGACCGGTACGCGACTCGTAGTCGCCCGAGGTCGGACGCATGAAGAAGGCCCGCGCCCAGAGCGCGCGCAGATAGAAATTGAGCTTGCGCTGGTTGTCGACGAAGAGGGTGCCGCGCCGCTCCTTCTGCAGCACCGAGCGCGAGGACTCGGTCTTGAGGCCGAAATAGGCGAGCTGGCCGTCCAGATCGCGGGCATGGGCCTGGGCGCCCCAGAGCGCCCAGCGGCGCAGCCCGCCGAGGGTCAGCTTGGACAAAAGTTCGTCCATGTTCTCCATCATCGGCCGCAGACCGCGCGGCGCCTTGCCGGCGAGCTGGTGCAGCAGATTCAGATAACCGCGCATCACCTCGAAGTCGCCGAGCCGGCTCGCCGCGAGCGGCATGTTGGCCATCATTAGAATGAGCACGGTCCCCGAGGTGTGCGAGGCCAACTTCATAAGCGCGCTGACGATGTCGGGGATGATGTCCTCGCCGATCTCCTTGACCACGCCCGGCATCTCCTGAACGTAGGTCATCACCAGCTCGCTGCCCTTGTTCAGCCCGCACATGGCGCGGATGCCGGTCAGGTAGTGATCCAACCCGCGCGGAGACATGACCCGCGCCGCCTCCTGATAGCTCGACTCCAGCGCCTGAGCATGCTCGTGCTCCGGGTCGGCCTTGAGGCAGGTGAGGTATTCGCTGAAGTCGATGGTCATGATTGCTTGAACCGCTAAGGCGCAAAGGGCGCAAAGGTTTTCACTGAGAAAGGATCACGCGCTGGATACCCTGCCGAAGCGCCTGGACCTTGAAATTGATCAAGAGGCCAAGCGGACGTTTGAGTGTCTTGAGATACGAGAGCAACTGGGCCTTATGGACCGGCAGCAACGCCTCGACCGCCTTCAATTCGACAACCAAGACCCCACCAACCAACAGGTCCAGCCTACCCTCGCCAACGTGAACCCCCTTGTACTCGACCGATACTTCGACCTGGCGCTGATACTCGATCCCGCGATCTTGTAGCTCGACCGCCAAGGCTGCTTCATAGACGCTTTCGAGAAACCCAGGCCCAAGATGCCGATGCACTTCGATCGCAGCACCGATGGTCGCGTGCGCCAATTCCTCGACCTCCCGATTCGGCTCCTGCCAATATTCCACGTCGAATTCCCTTTGCGTCCTTAGCGCCTTTGCGGTTCAAAACTACTCAAAAATAGGTATTCACTGCCGCATCCAGGGTATCGCGCATATCCGGATCGTCCGTCAGCGGTCCGACCAGAGCCATGCGGGCGGCGGATTGGGGATCGATGCCCTTGCCGATGAGTTGCGCGGCGTAGACCAGCAGTCGGGTCGACATACCCTCGTCCAATCCGTGGCCCTTGAGGTTGCGGCTGCGATGGGCGATCTGGACCAGTTTCTCGGCGATCGGCTTATCCACCTTGCCCTCGTGGGCGACGATCTCGGTCTCGATCTCGGCGGTAGGGTAGTCGAAGTCGAGCGCGCCGAAGCGCTGCTTGGTGGACTGTTTCAGATCCTTCATCAGGCTCTGGTAGCCAGGGTTGTAGGAGATGACGATCTGGAAGTCCGGGTGGGCCTCCACGATCTCGCCCTTCTTCTCCAGCGGCAGGTTGCGGCGGTGGTCGGTCAGGGGATGGATGACGACCGTGGTGTCCTGACGGGCCTCGACCACCTCGTCGAGATAGCAGATTGCGCCGATGCGCGCGGCGACGGTCAGAGGACCGTCCTGCCATTTGGTGCCGTTGATGTCGAGCAGGAAGCGTCCGACCAGGTCGGAGGCGGTCATGTCCTCGTTGCAGGCCACGGTGATGAGCGGCTTGCCGAGCGTCCAGGCCATGTATTCGACGAAGCGCGTCTTGCCGCAACCGGTCGGCCCCTTGAGCATGACCGGCATGCGCGCCTCGTAGGCGGCGCGGTAGAGATCCACCTCCTGGTGGACCGGACGGTAATAGGGTTCGCTCTTGACCAGATACTGGTCGCGGTCGATGTCTTGCATGCTCTCGATCCTTATCTGTTCAAAGATGCTCCAGGCTGGCGGCGACACCAACCAAGAGCCCCTTCGGCGGGGAAGATGGCGAGATCCTCCCAACCCGACGGGGCTCATCGGGCTCAAGCGTGGATGCGGATGCAGCGGATCAGACTGGCTTGCCGCGATAGACCACCATTTCGGCGCCCTTGGACTGGGCGTAGTTGTCGTAGCCGATCAGACGCACGTGATTATCGGGATGCGCCTTGTGGCAGGCCTCGGCCTCGGCCAGGATGGTTTCGACATCGGTCTCGCCGAACAGCGGCAGTTTCCACATGTACCAGAAGTGGTCGAAGGCGTTCTCCGGCTCGGTGTGCTCGATGGCCGGATTCCAGCCCTTGCCGACGATGTACTCGACCTGCTTGCGAATGCGCTCGGCATCCATGGCCGGGAGATAGGAAAAGGTCTCGAACTTACGGCTGTTGACGTCTTCGAGACTGGAGGTGTAGTCCTGCATTTCGCTCATTTGATTTGCACCTGAAATTTGAACCGCAAAGGCGCGAAGGTCGCAAAGATCTCTTTGATGACTAATTCGCTGGAACCCTCAAGCCCAAGCAGTTGAAACAGTTGGAATCGGAGATGTCGTTCTCGATTGACCGCTAAGCGCAGCAGACACCTGCTGAAAGAACCTTCGTGCCCTTTGCGCCTTTGCGGTTCAATCCCTTACTTATGCGACACGTCCAGCTTGTCGACGGTGTCGAACTCGAACTTGATTTCCTTCCAGGTCTCCATCGCGATCTTGAGTTCTGGGCTGGAGGCGGCGGCCTTGAGCAGCACCTCCTTGCCTTCCTTCTCGATGGCGACGCCTTGGTTGCGGGCCTCGACGCAGGCCTCCAGCGCGACACGGTTGGCGGCGGCGCCGGCCGCGTTGCCCCAGGGGTGGCCCAGGGTGCCGCCGCCGAACTGCAACACGGCATCGTCACCGAAGATGGTCACCAGCGCCGGCATGTGCCAGACGTGGATGCCGCCGGAGGCGACCGCGAAGGCGCCGGGCATGGCGCCCCAGTCCTGATCGAAGAAGATGCCGCGCTTGCGGTCCTCCTTGATGTATTTCTCGCGCAGCAGATCGATCCAGCCCAGGGTCGATTCGCGGTCGCCCTCCAGCTTGCCGACCACGGTGCCGGTGTGCAGATGGTCGCCGCCCGACAGACGCAGGATCTTGGTCAGCACCCGGAAGTGGATGCCGTGGTTCGGATTGCGGTCGAGCACGGCGTGCATGGCGCGGTGGATGTGCAGCAGCAGACCGTTATCGCGGCACCACTGGGCAAGGCCCGTGTTGGCGCAGAAGCCGCCGGTGATGTAGTCGTGCATGATGATGGGCGCGCCGATCTCCTTGGCGTACTCGGCACGCTTGTACATCTCCTCGGGCGTCGGCGCGGTCACGTTCAGATAGTGGCCCTTGCGCTCGCCGGTCTCGCGCTCAGCCTTGTCGATGGCCTCCATGACGAAGTCGAAACGTTGGCGCCAGCGCATGAAGGGCTGCGAGTTGACGTTCTCGTCGTCCTTGGTGAAGTCGAGACCGCCGCGCAGGCACTCGTAGACCGCGCGTCCGTAGTTCTTGGCCGAGAGGCCCAGCTTGGGCTTGATGGTGCAGCCGAGCAGCGGGCGGCCGTACTTGTTCATGATGTCGCGCTCGACCTGGATGCCGTGCGGCGGTCCGTTGCAGGTCATGACGTAGGCGATCGGGAAGCGCACGTCCTCCAGGCGCAGGGCGCGCACGGCCTTGAAGCCGAACACGTTGCCGACCAGCGAGGTGAAGACGTTGACCACCGAGCCTTCCTCGAAGAGGTCGATCGGATAGGCGATGAAGGCGTAGAAGGCGTCGTCGTTGCCGGGCACGTCCTCGATGGCGTAGGCGCGGCCCTTGTAGTAGTCGAGGTCGGTGAGCAGATCGGTCCAGACCGTGGTCCAGGTGCCGGTCGAGGACTCGGCCGCGACGGCCGCAGCGGCCTCTTCGCGCGGGACGCCGGCCTGTGGGGTGATCTTGAAGCACGCCAGGATGTCGGTGTCCTTGGGCGTGTACTCGGGCATCCAATAGGTTTCGCGATATTCCTTCACGCCAGCGTTATATGTCTTGGCCATTCTCGTATCGTCCTCCGCAAGGGTGTTGATGTGGCCTGGCCCCGCCAGGCCGAGCGCTGGATGGAGCCGCTCTGCTCGTCTTCAAGTCTGAAGCAGATTATTCGCGGGAAAAAACATAATTGAAAGTCAGGTTTTTTTATGGGATACATCAGCATTCAATTATGAATCAACCAGTATCCAGCCAGCCAGCCCAACGGATCATCGCCCCTCGCCAGGCTTTACACAACACGAGACTGACGACCGAAGACGGACTGCAATCCCTGATATGAACATCTCACTGAGACAACTCCGCGTCTTCGAGGCGGTCGCCCGCCACCTGAGCTACACCCGCGCGGCCGAGGAACTGCACCTCAGCCAACCGGCCGTGTCCATGCAGGTACGCCAGTTGGAGGATGCGATCGGACTGCCGCTGTTCGAACGGCTGGGCAAGCGCATCCTCCTGACCGAGGCCGGCGAAGAGGTACACCACTACGGCCAGACCATCGACCGCTCGCTGGGCGAGATGGAAGAGGTGATGGAATCGCTCAAGGGCATCAACAGCGGGCGACTGCAGGTCGCCGTCGCCAGTACGGTCAACTATTTCGCGCCCCGCTTGCTGGCGGTCTTCCAGCGGCGCTATCCGGGAATCACGCTCAAGCTGGTCGTCACCAACCGCGAGGAACTGGTCCAGCTCCTCGACGGCAACGCAGTGGATCTGGTGTTGATGGGACTGCCGCCCAAGACGGTCGAGGTCGAGTCCGAGGTGTTCATGGAGAATCCGCTGGTGGTCGTCGCGCCACCCGATCACCCGTTGGCTGAAACACGGGGGATCTCCATGTCGCGCCTCGCCGAAGAGGTCTTCGTCATGCGGGAGAAAGGCTCGGGCACCCGCCAGGCGATGGAGCGTTTCTTCGCCGAGCGTGGTCTAAGCATCCGCCACGGCATGCAGATGACCCGCAACGAGGCCGTGAAGCAGGCGGTCCGCTCGGGGCTCGGCTTGAGCGTGGTATCGCTGCACACCATCGAGCTGGAGCTGGAGACAGGGCGACTGGTCACCCTCGACGTGGACGGATTCCCCGATCGGCGCCAGTGGTATCTGGTCTATCGTCGAGGCAAGCGCCTGTCCCCTGCCGCCAAGGCGTTCCGCGAATTCGTAATCGCCGAGGCCGCAGGCATCGCCGCGCCAACGCTGTTCGCACGGGAATCGAAACCGAGCGAACGAACCCCCTGAATGACACCGAATCGATGCTGATTACCATGTATTTCATATGGCATTAGTTCGCACAGAGGGTTTCCGATTGGTCAGTCGCTCGACGATTCGACTAAACTATTTGGCTTGTCCCAAAATAGACTCTCAGATCATGCCACACCGCACCTTGAGCGATCCCGGTGTCGCTTCGCACCGACATCCACTCCTTGATTCGATCGACTCGCCACTGGACCTGCGCGCCCTATCCGAGAGTCAACTACCCGAGGTCGCGAGCGAGCTACGCAGCTTCCTTGTCGAATGCGTCTCCCAGACCGGAGGACACCTGGCGGCCGGACTGGGCGTCGTCGAGCTGACACTCGGGCTCCATTACGTCTTCGATACGCCACGCGACCGGATCGTCTGGGACGTGGGCCACCAGGCCTATCCGCACAAGATCCTCACCGGGCGGCGCGACCGCATGTGCACGCTGCGCCAGAAGGACGGCGTCTCCGGCTTTCCCAAGCGCTGCGAGAGCGAATACGACGCCTTCGGCGTCGGCCACTCCAGCACCTCCATCAGCGCCGCGCTCGGCATGGCCCTAGCCGCCAAGCAGAAGGGCGAGCGGCGCACCGTCATCGCCGTCATCGGCGACGGGGCGCTCAGCGCCGGCATGGCCTTCGAGGCGCTCAATCACGCCGGCTCCATGGACATCGATCTGGTCGTCATCCTCAACGACAACGAGATGTCGATCTCGCCGCCGGTCGGTGCCATCAGCAATCACCTGGCCCGGCTGCTCTCCGGCAAGCTCTACACCAGCGTGCGCGAGGGCAGCAAGACAGCCCTGGCCGGCATGCCCCAATTGCGCCATCTGGTCGGGCGCTGGGAGGAGCACGTCAAGGGCATGCTGATGCCGAGCACCCTGTTCGAAGAGCTGGGCTTCAACTACATCGGCCCCATCGACGGACACGATCTCGGTTCGGTCACCCGCACCCTGCGCAACATCAAGGACATGCCCGGACAGCGTCTGCTGCACGTGGTCACCCAGAAGGGACGCGGCTACGAGCCGGCCGAGGGTCAGCCGACGACCTATCATGGCGTCACCCCCTTCGACCGCCACACCGGCGAGCTGCGCAAGGGCAAGAGCAAGGGTCCGACCTATACCCAGATCTTCGGCGGCTGGCTGTGCGATGCGGCCGCCGAGGACCCGCGCCTGGTCGGCATCACCCCGGCCATGTGCGAGGGCTCCGGCCTCACCGCCTTTTCCAAACGCTTCCCAGATCGCTATTTCGACGTCGGCATCGCCGAGCAGCACGCCGTCACGCTCGCCGCCGGCATGGCCTGCGAGGGACTCAAGCCGGTCGTCGCCATCTATTCGAGTTTTCTGCAACGCGCCTACGATCAGCTCATCCATGACGTGGCGCTGCAGAACCTGGACGTCACCTTTGCCGTCGATCGCGGCGGTCTGGTCGGCGCCGACGGCGCGACCCATGCCGGCAGTTTCGATCTGAGCTTCACCCGCCCGATCCCGAACATGGTGATCATGGCGCCCTCGAACGAAAACGAATGTCGTCAGATGCTCAAGACCGCCTTCGAATACGAAGGTCCGGCGATGGTGCGCTATCCGCGCGGCGGCGGCCCGGGTGTCGCGATCGATCCCAAGATGCCCGCCTTGCCGATCGGGCGCGGCGAGATCGTCCGTCAAGGTCAAGGAGGCGTGGCACTGCTCGCCTTCGGAAGCATGGTGACGCCCGCGCTCAAGGCCGCCGAGGCACTCGACGCCACGGTCGCCAACATGCGTTTCGTCAAGCCGCTGGATCTCGATCTCATCCAGGAGCTGGCCGACACCCACGAACTGCTGGTCACGGTGGAGGAGAACGCCATCGCTGGCGGCGCCGGCAGCGCGGTGGCCGAGGCGCTCGCCGGCCTCGGTCGTACCGCGCGCTGCATCCAACTGGGACTGCCCGACAGCTACATCGACCACGCCCAGCACGGCGAGCAGCTGGCGGCCTGCGGCCTCGATGCGGCTGGTATCCTCGCCAGCGTGCAAGCCCAACTGAACGGCGCCGACTGGAAACAGGACGACGCCGACGCGCCGATACGGCAGCAGGGACTGGGCTCCTGAGCGCCACCCCGTCTCGGATCAGGATCACGCTGGTTTCGGGCCATCCGAAACCAGCCACGGAGGCCCGATATGCTTCAGGTTCGCCCAATCCCCGCCTTCTCGGACAACTACATCTGGCTCCTGACCGAAACCGACGACAGCGCGGTCGTGGTCGATCCGGGAGATGCCGACCCAGTGCTGGAACTGCTGCAGCACGAAGGCCGAACCCTGACCGGAGTGCTGGTGACCCACCATCACTACGACCACATCGGCGGCATCCCCGACCTGCGAGCCGCATTCCCGGACCTCCAGGTCTATGGCCCGGACGACGAGCGACAGCGCTCGCCAAGCCACGTCTGTCGTGAGGGCGATGAAATCCAACCTGCCGGACTCTCCACCCGCTTCCAGGTGATGGAGATTCCGGGTCACACCGCCACCCACATCGCCTTTCTCGGCGACGGCAAGCTCTTCTGCGGCGACACCCTGTTCGCCGCCGGTTGCGGACGCGTCTTCGACGGTACCTTCGAGCAGCTCGCCCACTCGCTGGAACGCATCGCCGCCCTCCCCTTCGACACCCTCTGTTATTGCGCCCACGAATACACCTTGGCCAATCTCGGATTCGCCGAATGGGTCGAACCCGACAACCCAGCGCTGGCCGAGCGCACGCCCCACGAGATCGCCTGCCGCCAGCGCGGCGAGCCGACGGTTCCGATGCAGCTCGACCTGGAATTGGCCACCAATCCGTTCCTGCGTGTCCGAGAGCCGACGGTCATGGCTGCGGCCGTAGGCTTTGCAGGCCACCCGCTGAACACGGGGGCCGAGATTTTCACCGCGCTACGGCGCTGGAAGGACGAACGCTATGACTGACTCCGCGACGCGACCGGCGATCCCAGGAATGCCGCCGGTCCTCAGCGACCAAGAACTGCACCAGCTCCTCAATGAAGATGTCCCCTTCGGCGATCTGACCACCGACTCGCTCGGCATCGCCGCGCTGCCCGGACGCATCCGCTTCTTCGCCCGCGACCCCATGGTTCTGTGCGGAATCGAGGAGGCCGCGCGGCTGTTCGAGCTCTGCGGCGCACGCGCCGAACTGTATCTGACCTCCGGCAGCGAGGCACCGAACGAGACGCTGCTGCTGGAGGCATCCGGAAACGCGGGCGCACTGCATCGCGGCTGGAAGACCGCTCAAACGCTGGTCGAATGGTGCTCTGGCATCTCGACCCGCGCCGCCGCCATCGTCGCCGCCGCGCACCGGGGCAACCCAAACGCCATGGTGGCCGGAACCCGCAAGAACGTGCCCGGCAACCGCCGTCTCGCGGTCAAATGCTTCAAGGCCGGCGGTGCCGTCATGCACCGCAACGGTCTGTCCGAGACCCTGCTCATCTTCGCCGAGCATCGCCAATTCATGCCCGACGCCTCGCCGGCCCAGATGATCGAGCGGCTGCGCCGCCAGTGTCCCGAGAAGCGCGTCGTGGTCGAGGTCGCAACCCCCGAGGAGGCGCTCGAATGGGCCGAGGCCGACGTGCTCCAGCTTGAAAAATTCACACCCCAGGCCGTCGCCCAAGTCGCCCAGGCTTTGACCGAATGCGGCTCCAGCACGGTCATCGCCGCCGCCGGCGGAATCAACGCCGCCAACGCCGAGGACTACGCCCGCGCCGGCGCGCGCCTGCTGGTCACGACCGCCCCCCACCTGGCCCCGCCACGGGACGTTCAGGTGCGCTTCCAATCCTGACGGGCCACACGTAGCCTAGGTGCAGCGCAGCGAAACCCAGGGAACCAACCTCGGCGGCATCCCCGGATTCCGCTCGCACTCCATCCGGGCTACGGGCATCAAAATCGTGGCATGTATTTCGCTTACATGGTGAAAAACAGCGATTCGCCTACCACTCATCGCGAGGTTTCCCGATGTCCGGCCCACGCCTGATCATGTACCACAAGCAAGCCACCAGTGCCCGCACCCGGTTTCTGAAACTGCCCTATGGCGGCGTCTGTGGTTTCGAGGCGCTGCCCGAGGGGGCCTCGCTGGCATCGGGCGACGGCGAATCCGAGAGCCTGGTCTCGCACCCGGCCCCGCTGCTGCGCGAGGCCGAATCCCAGCTCGGACTGGCCACGGGCTCGCTTGAGGCCGAGAGCGGCTATCGCTGCAAGATCAACTGGGAAGAGGGCTCGGCCGAGGTCTATCTGGCCCATTTCACCAGCATCGATCCGCCCTTCGATGAGGTCTCGGCACAGGGTGCAACATTTATCGACCTGACCCAGGCACGCAACTTGCCTCAAGTCGAACTGGCGCTGCTGCGGCTCGCCTACGAGCACATCCTGGGCTGAGATTTCTGGATCCAGGATTGTTGGGTTTGCCCCCAGACCGCCTCGACTGTCGCCAATCCAACAGCCGAAGACGACCGAGCAACGGGGCGAATGACCCTGCTTTCGCCCAATGCACGTATCGTTATACCATAGAGAATACAACGCAGATTCCACCGAGCCTCGACATCCATCCCGCATGACCGAATCCATCGAACAAGACCTCGCGACGAGCGGCACGCTCCGGCTCGACATGAAGGACCATCGTTTCGTCGGGCACGGACGCATCGACCTCCTGCGCCGTATCGGCGAGACGGGATCCATCTCTCAGGCCGCCCGTTCGATGGGGATGTCCTACAAGCAGGCCTGGGACTCGGTCGACGCCATGAACAACCTCTCCGCTCAAGCACTGGTGCGTCGGCGCACCGGCGGACGCCATGGAGGAGGGACCGAACTGACGGACGAGGGACGGCGTCTGATCGCGGTCTACGAGGCGGCGGAACGCGAACATCGGCGCTTTCTCGAACGTCTCAGTCACAGCATCAAGGACTTCGATCGGTTCGAATCCTTATTGGGAGTCCTGAACATGAAGGTCAGCGCCAGAAACCACTTGCGCGGACGCGTTACCGAGATCAAGGCCGGCGCGGTCAACGCCGAAGTCACGCTCGACATCAATGGCACTCCATTGGTCGCCATCATCACCAACGAGAGCGTCCAGTCGCTGGGCCTTGAACCGGGCATCGAGGCGTTCGCCCTGATCAAATCCTCCTTCGTGATCCTGGCCACCGAGGACGGCGGCCTCCGAACCTCCGCCCGCAACCGTCTGTGCGGCACCATCGAGCGCATCACCAACGGCTCGGTCAACACCGAGGTCGTGCTCGCGCTGGACGGTGGGGCTCGTCTGACGGCCATGGTCACCAACGACAGCGCCCAGGATCTGGAGCTCGTCGAGAACGGACGCGCCTGCGCCCTGATCAAGGCACCGCACATCATCCTGGCCGTCAGCGGCTAATCCGACGATCCGCCCCACAACCGATCCGCCCTTTCGCAGGCAACCCGTTATATCTCATTTGATATATCGAAACCCTTACCCATCCAATCACCCTACGTTGGAGATCCACCATGAAAGTCATGCACAAAACGCTCGCCGTTCTCCTGCTGGCAAGCGCTACAACGCTCGCCCAGGCCGATGAGGTCAAGGTCGCGGTCGCGGCCAACTTCACCGCCGCCATGAAGGAAATCGCCACCGCGTTCGAGCAGTCGACCGGGCACACGGCGCTGGTCAGCTTCGGCTCTACGGGCAAGCTCTACACCCAAATCACCAACGGCGCCCCCTTCGAGGTCTTTCTTGCCGCCGACCAGGCCCGCCCCGAGAAACTCGTCAAGGAGGGCGAGGCGAGCGGCGAATTCACCTACGCGGTGGGTAAGCTGGTGCTCTGGAGCACGGATCCCACGCTCATCACGGACGGCGGCGCGGTGCTGAGCAGCGATCGGTTCGAGAAGCTGGCGATCGCCAACCCCAAGACGGCCCCCTATGGCGCCGCCGCGATCGAGGTGCTGAAGGCGCTCGGGCTGGAGGACGGCATCAAGTCCAAACTGGTCCAGGGTGACAACATCGCCCAGACCTATCAGTTCGTCGCCACCAAGAACGCCGAGCTCGGCTTCGTCGCCCTGGCACAGACCGTGAAGACACAAGGCGGGTCCAGCTGGAACATCCCAGAAGACCTCTATACCCCCATCCGTCAGGACGCCGTGCTGCTGAAGAAGGGCGATGACAACCCGGCCGCCAAGGCGCTGATCGATTACCTCAAGGGACCCGAGGCGCGGGCCGTGATCGAAAAGTACGGTTACGGGGTAGAATGATTCACGAATCGCCCGCGACCGCTTGAATCGGGAATCTGTCGCTAGATGATTCCCAAGGTTGCCGGCGACGCTCATACCAAACGATGCACGAGGGTATGAATGTCGCCGGCAACCGCTAGACCCTCCTCCCTAGGACTGATCCCAGGAACCCGCATACAGTGACGCTCAACCTCGAACCGCTGTGGCTGACGCTCAAGCTGGCCAGCCTCACCACGGCCGTGCTGCTCGTGGTCGGAACCCCGATCGCCTGGTGGCTCTCCCAAACCCGCTCGCGGATGAAACAGGTGGTCGCAACGGTCGTCGCCCTGCCGCTGGTGCTTCCGCCCACGGTCCTGGGCTTCTATCTGCTGCTCCTGCTCGGGCCAGCGGGCCCCATCGGCAAACTCACCGAGGCGCTCGGTCTGGGCACCCTGCCCTTCACCTTCGCGGGCCTGGTCGTCGGATCCGTGATCTATTCGCTGCCCTTCCTGGTGCAACCGGCGCACAACGCCTTCGAGGCGATCGGCTCGCGCCCGCTGGAGGTGGCGGCCACGCTACGCGCCTCGCCGCTGGACCGATTCTTCAGCGTCGCGCTGCCACTGGCGCTGCCGGGCCTGCTGTCCGGGGGCATCCTGGCCTTCGCCCATACCGTGGGCGAATTCGGCGTCATCCTCATGATCGGCGGCAATATCCCGGGCGAGACCAAGGTCCTGTCGATCGCCATCTACGACCATGTGGAATCGCTCGAATGGACCCAGGCGCACTGGCTCGCTGGCGGCATGGTGCTCTTCGCCTTCTTGGTGGTACTGAGCATGAACCTTCTGGGTCAGCGCATGCGCCAGATTGGACAAGATTGAAGTTGAACGGGATCGAAGCTGGACATGATTGAACTCGACGTCGCCTTCCGACTCGATCGGGGCAACTTCACCCTGGACGTGGCCTTCACCGCACCGGGCCTCGGCATCACCGGACTCTTCGGCCGCTCCGGGTGCGGCAAGACCAGCATCCTGCGCTGCGTCGCCGGACTGGAACGCGCCGCCGGACACTGCCGGCTCGACGGCGAAACCTGGCAGGACGATGCCCAGGGCATCTTTCTCAAAGCGCACCGCCGGCCCATCGGCTACGTCTTCCAGGAGGCCAGCCTCTTCGCCCACCTCTCGGTGCGCGACAATCTGGAATACGGTATGCGCCGCGTTCCCGCCTCCGAGCGTCAGATCGCCTTCGACGAGGTGGTCGACCTGCTCGGCATCCGCCAACACCTGGACCGCGATCCGAGCGGCCTGTCGGGCGGCGAGCGCCAGCGCGTCTCGATCGCCCGGGCGCTCTTGACCAGCCCACGGCTGCTGCTGATGGACGAACCGCTCTCGGCGCTCGACCACACCAGCAAGCAGGACATCCTGCCCTATCTGGAACGCCTGCATGACACGCTGCGCATCCCGGTACTCTATGTCAGCCACGCCCCGGACGAGGTCGCCCGGCTTGCCGACCGCATCGTCCTGATGCGCGATGGGCTGGTGCAGGCGATTGGGTCGGCCACCGAAATCCTGTCGCGACTCGACCTGCCGCTGGCCCAAGACACCGAGGCCAGCGCCCTGATCGAGGGCCGCGTACAGAGCCATGACGACAACTACGACCTCACCCGAGTCGCAATCCCCGGCGGCACCTTGACCGTGGGACGTCTCGACCAGGCGACCGAATCGCGGATCCGGCTGCGCATCCACGCGCGCGACGTCAGCATCGCCATCCGCGAGCCCGAGACATCCAGCATCCTCAACGTGCTACCGGCCCGCATCGTCGAAATGCAGGAGATCGACCGCTCGCACCTCTTGGTGAAGCTCTGCACCGCCGGCGAACCCCACCCGCCCCTGCTCGCGCGCATCACCCGCTACTCGCGCGACCGGCTCCAGCTGAAGCCGGGACAGGAGGTCTTCGCCCAGGTCAAGGCCGTGGCGCTGATGGATTGAGGCCGAGAACGGGCCGGATTAGAGGATCCGACCGCCGAGCACCGCGACGCCCTGTCGACGCGCGCGGCAGCGCCTGGATCCTGGGTCAGGCTCAGACGCCCGAGGCTTCAGTTGAAGAGACGCTGGAGGTCCAACACCGGGAGCGGGCGTTCGTCGCGTTCGAAACAGGCACAGCTGATCTGGCGCCACGGCTGGAGTTCAGACGGCAGATCGCAGGCCCAGGCATCGTCCACGTCGATGCGCTGCGGCGCCGAGGCCAGCAGCAATCCGCCGAACTCGGGCGACGCTGCGCCAGCCATCGACTGAAAACCGACAACGGCGACGATAGGATCCGCAATGCCCGGCGCGCCCGGATCGGCCCAGACGCCCACATCGAACACGGGCAGAACGCCCTGCTCCCAGAGCAGAACCCGCCGACAATAGGGCGGCGCGCAGGGAACCTCGTGCGTCTCGGATCGATGCACCAGGTGCAGCAGTTCGCGCTGACCGATCGCCGCCTGCGCCCCGCCGGCGAACGTGAGTAACCACCCACTGCATCGACTCATGTCTCGGCGACCTCACGCCCGATCCGGCGATCGAGACCGATAGCGGTTCCAATGCAACGCGCAAGACTCGCCGCGTCCGTTCCGCATACGAGCCTCCCGTGATCAGAGGACAACCCGAGAATGGGCGAGCCAGCACCCAGCATGGACCGAGGCGGGGCGCGGAATGCCAGCGGTTCTCCACGGGAGACCAGCACGTCGTCACAGAGCAGGCCGAAGAAATTCCTGCCATCCCCGATGACGGCGCAGACCGGTCGCGCGGCAGAGGCCGCGTCGACCTGCGGCGTCAGATCGAACGACAGCGCGTAGACGGGCCGCCACTGCTCGGAAACGGCGATCCAGCCGACGCCCTGGGGCGGAGGATCGGTTCGAACCAGATCGCTGGCGGACTCGATCATGCGCAAATCGCCGGTATCCAGGAGGATGCGCACCCCCGCGAAGGACAAGAGGCCGCGCGCACTCAGAGCGACCTCGATGGTTGCGATATCACTCATGGCCGCGCACTCATCGCCCGACCAATGCGCCGATCTGGCGCATCAGGTCGTCCGAGTTGAAGGGCTTCGTCAGATAGATATCGACACCCTTGACCTGTGCCTGGTGGCGGTGCTTCTCGGTCGAGCGCGAGGTAATCATGACGATGGGCACCTCCTTGGTCTCCGCTCTGGCGCGGATATGGGATGTCAGTTCGAGTCCGTTCATGCGCGGCATCTCCAGGTCAGTCATGATGATATCGGGGACCAGACGGTCGAGGGCCGCGACCGCGTCGAGTCCGTCGATGGCCGTGCGCACCTCGAAACCCGCGTCCCTGAACAGTTGCGCGGTGGTGCGGCGGGCTGAAATCGAGTCGTCCACCACCAGGGCGGTACGAACGCCTGGCACACCGGCCGCCCCCATGTCCTCGCGCTCGACGCCAAGGCCAAGACGCGAACCGCGCGGATCACCGGCGGCCTCGACTGGCTGGCCGACACGCAGCAGATCCGGTAGGTCGATGACGGGCGCAACGCTGCCGTCACCCAGAATGGTCGCGCCGATCACACCGCCGATACGCCCGACGTAAGGCCCGAGCTTCTTGACGACCAGACTGCGGCTCTCGGCGATCTCCTCGACGAGCACCGCCTTGGACGCGCCCGAACTCATGCGAACCAGCAGCAACGCCTGTTCCGGCTTGGGCGACGTCTTGCCATCGCCGACATTCAGCAGATCGCCCAGCCTCAACGCATCGTAGAGCTGATCGCCGTGGCGGTAAGCCAACTGAGCGCCAACGCGCTGGAGCTGATCCTGGGTCAGGAAATGGATCTCATCGATGCCGCGCGTGGTCACCGCAAGCACGGTCCCGCGCAGACGCACCAAGAGCGCCTGAGCGGAGAGCAGCGTGGTCGGCAGACGGATCTCGACCGTGAGCCCGCGACCGGGCTCGGAGTGCAGCGCGATGGAGCCCTTGAGTTCCTCCACCATGGCGTGCACGGCATCAAGTCCGATCCCTCGGCCCGAGACCTGCGTGGCCTCGTCACGGGTGGAGAATCCCGCCGCGAGAATCAAGCGCGCAACCTGATCGTCCGAGAGCAAATCGCTGGTGCCGATCAGGTTGCGGCGCAGGGCAACGCGACGGATGTTGTCGATATCGAGTCCCTGACCATCGTCTCGACAGCTGACGATGATGAGATCGCCCTCGCGCTTGAACGACATCTCGATATGGCCGACCGGGTCCTTGCCGGCCGCCTGGCGTTCCTGGGGCATCTCGATCCCGTGATCCACGGCATTGCGCAACACGTGCATCAGCGCATCCACGAGATCGTTCAGCACGTTCCCGTCAACGAACGTCTCGGCACCCTTGATGACCAGATCCACCTCCTTGTCGAGAAGGCGCCCGGCCTGACGCACGGCACGCTGCAGACGCGAAACGACCGAGGAGACCGCGACCATTCGCGCCCGCAGCACCGCGTCCTGACTCGCCAGATGGAGCCTGGACTGCAAACCGACCAGGTCGTTGAGCTGGTTCAAGTGATCCTGTGCGCCGTGCGTCATCTCGCTGGCGTCGGTCGTCACCTCGACCAGGCGGCGGGTGACCGTGTGGAGCTCGCCGTATTGATCGAGTTCGAGCAGGTCGAACCCCGTGTCCTCGATGACCGGCTGCGGCATCGCAAGTCCGCGCAGATCGACCAAGTCTTCGAGTTCGTTCACCAATTGCCGCAGCAGTTCATTCTGCGCGTTCACCGAGCGCAACTGTTGCATCGCGAATTCGAGCCGATTCTGGATCTGCGCGGTCGAGGTCATGGACTCACCGACCAGACGCAACTGCTCGTCCACGAGCGTGGACGGAACGCGCAGCACGGGGGCAACGGCCTGATCGTGCCTGGCGTGCGGCGCATCGGCGTCGTTGGGGCCAGAGTCGGCGTCGGCTGCGCTCGGGCGCTCGGCGACCGCGACCTCGATGCCCTGAGCGTCGATCCGATTCGCCCAATTCAGCACGTCCTGCAGGACGTTGACGGCATCGTCCGGGGCATCGCCGGCGCCGACCAGTGCCTCGCTCATGACCTCCAGGCAGTCTGCGGCATAGGCCAACGTCTGCGACAACCCCAGATGGGGCAGCGCGGAATGGTCCGCCAGGGCGATCAGGATATCCTCGAGATAATGGGTCAGGTTGGCGATACCCTTGATGCCGACCGTATTGGCGGCGCCCTTGAGGGTATGGGCGGCACGCTTGGCGTTGTCGATGTCGGAAATCCGGCCATGTCCGGAGGCGATGCGCTGGACCGCCTCGGTAAAGGCGCCGGTCTGAATCGGCAGCTCGGTCAGCAAGCCTTCGAGCAACTCCTGATTGATGTCGTCCGGAGGGGTCAGAGAGACGTCCTCGGCCGTCGCCAGCACCACACGTTCCTCGGCCTCGCCCGTCTCCGGCTCGCAGAATTCGAGATGCGTCAGAGCCCCTGCGAGTGCCGACCAATCCAGGTCCAACTGAGAATCCACATCGAGATCGCGCAGGAAGGCGACCAGCGATTCGGCTTGCGGCCTGCGCGTCGGCGCGCAGAGGTGGCCGCGCAGGACATCCGGCAGGGTCGCCAACGCGACCGCCATGGCGGTCGCGGCCTCATCCGCCCGGTCCTGCCAGGTGCCGACCAGCGCATGGGCACCGAGGAGCAGCTTTCCGAGCACGGTCAGGCCGACCACCTCGGCTCCGCCGGCCATCCGGTCCAGCTCGTCGCTCAGTTGCTCCCAACCCAGCCGACGCTGTTCGGGGCTCGCATCCGCCGTCAACGCCAGTGCCTCGCCGAGACCCGCGAAATTCTGCTCCAGCGCATCGACGGCAAGCGCGAGAATGTCCGCGCTCACCTGCTGGGGGCTGTCGGCATCGAAGACGACATCGATCGACACGGGGTTCGCGGCCGATACATCGGCCCCGTCAGTCTGATCCGGCGTGCTATCGGACACTGTCGTCGAAGGGGTTGGAGCGGCCTCGCGAAGCGAGGGCTCAACCTCGACGGAATCCGTCTCGGATTCGCGAGCACCGACCAAAGACTGCACCAGATCCGATTGCAACTCCGAATCGAGCGCCTCGGCATCCGCTGACATCTCGGGATCATCCGCGAAATCTGGTGGAGAACAGAGCAGCATCCGCAGCATCTCGACGTCCTCGTCGGCCATGGCTGTCTGCCAATCGTCGGCCTGGAGAAAGGCGATCAGTGCTTCGGTGGCGGAGGCGTCGGTCGGCGTCACGACATAGTCCATGAGCAGCAGCGGAAACCGCGCGAGCAGGTCGCACATCCGCTCCTGGCGCGCCTCATCCTCCGCCGCTGCACAGATACGATCGGCCAAGACCGCACTCACGTCGATCAAACCCGGAAGGGCATTGGCGTCGGCCGCCTCCGCGAGGATTCCGAGCGCCTCCGTGAAGCGCTGGAGTCGCGTGGAGAGGCACTCCTCCGCAGCCTCGTCAGGCACGAGCGCGAAGGTCAAGGCGTCGATACAGTCGAACAACTGGGCGTTCGTGTCGCTCGACGTGAGCAAACTGTCAGTATCCAAGGGCGTTCCCATAGCGATTCCCGCCGCGATGATGGAAGACGATAGGCGCCTGAACCCTGACGAGAACGCCAGGGTTCAGGCCGGGAACTCACGCTGGGAGCTTGAACACGCGCACGGCCGAGAGCAGGCTGCGTGCGTACTCCACCAGGTTGGTGGTGTATTCGCCCTGCTCGGCCAGTCGCTGACTGGTCTGCTCGCTGCTCTTGCGGATCTCGGACGCGCGGGCGAGCAGTTCTCGACTCGCCTCGGCCTGCCCTTGCGAGGACATCGCGATCTTCTGTACCAGCTCCACCAGTCCGGAGGTCGTCGCCTGGGTCGTCTGCATCTGCTCGCCCGCTTGTTCGGCGAGCTTGCTGCCCTCGACAACCTGGGCGATCGCACTGTTCATGGTGTTGACGGTGTCCGCCGTCTCGACCTGGATACTGTTGACCAGCGTGGCGATCTGCGCCGTTGCCTGACGCGAGCTTTCTGCCAGACGCTGCACTTCGTCCGCAACGACCGCGAAGCCGCGTCCCGCCTCACCGGCCGATGCCGCGTGCATGGAGGCGTTGAGCGCCAGGATGTGGGTACGCTCGGCGATGGTGTTGATGATGTTGACGACCCCGCTGATCTCTTGCGAGCGTTCGCCAAGACGCTTGATCCGCTTTTCCGTCTCGCGGATCACGTCTCGCGTGCTGTTGATGCCGCCGACGGTACTGGTTACCGTTTCGAACGCGCGCTGGGTCGTCTTGATGGCATCGTCTGCGGCCTCGTTACACACCCGCGCAAGCTCGGCGATCTCGTTCATGGACGCGGACGCCTCGGCCAGCGCCGCCGCCGTATGTTCGACCTCGGTACGATCGGCCTCGGCCGCAGCGATAACGCTATCGGACTGCTCCTTCACCTTGAGCGAGGCAGAGGTCACGTCCGCCGAGATGTCCGACACCTCAAGCAACACCTTGCCGGTTTCGCTCGTCAGCAGGTTCAAGGCATCCGCGACCGCGCCCGTGACGTCCTCGGTCACCGGCACCTTGACCGTGAGGTCCTTGCGCGAGAGCTGCGCCACCGCCTGGAGCAGACCCAACACCGATTCGTTCAGCTGTTCGTTCTCGCGCTGGATGGCGTTCTGGATCGCGACGCGCTCGTCCATCATGCGGTCGAATGCGGTTCCGAGTTCACCCACTTCGTCGAACGTGTCCAGATTGGCGCGCGCCTCGTCATCACCTGTGGCGAGCCGTTGCACGACGCCGCGCAGATGGGCCAGCGGCTTCATTCTGCTGGAAATCGCAAGCCACAACAGACCCGACAAGAGAACGGCGCCGATCAGACCGAATACGGCGAGCATCTCCGCCATGGTTTTACCGTTCTTGGTGATCTCGGAAAACTCGGTACCGCCGGCAATGACCCAGCCCCAAAGCTCGGAGCGATCATAGGCGACGAATTTCTCCTCGGGGTTGTTCTCCTCGTCGTACCAGAGGTAGCTGAAGAACCCGGATTTCTGCTTCAGCAGCGAAACCAGCGTACCCGCCTGACCACTACCGTCCTTGATCTCTTGGACGCTTTGCCCTTGCAGATAGGGGTGGACCAGCATCAGACCACTCTTCGCATCGACCAGATAGGCATAACCCTGATCGCCGAAACGCGTCTCCTTGATCGTCGCGAACAGCTGAGCCAGGGTATCGCTTAAGTCCATACCCACAAACAGCACGGCGGCAACGCGGCCATCCTCCCCCTTAACTGGGGTGTATTGGGTCATGTAGTCTTTGCCGAACAAGTCCGCCCGACCGCTGAAGACGTTGCCGCCGATCAACGCACGGTAGGCGGGGTGGCTCTGACCCAGGACCGTGCCCAACTCCCGCTCGCCCTGCTGATCGCGCAGGGTCGTGGCAACGCGAACGAACTCATCGCCATTGCGGACGAAGACGGTCGCGGCCGCGCCGGTCCTCTCGGCAAAGGCGTCGAGCGCGGCTTCATCGTCGACCAGGCTCCGATCCCCCAGCATGACCTGGGGAACCTCCATGCCTCCGACGGAGATCTTCTGGTTCCGATCCACTCTCAGCCCGGCCTTGAACTCGTCATCGAATTGATGCGCAAGCTCGGCGACCTGCCGTTGCGTAATCTGATACACCAGGTCGGCAGTGCGCCTCAATCCATCGACCTGAGATTTGAAGTCCGACTGAGCCGCGCTGGTCATCGATTGGTCGATGAAACGACCGGAGAAGAAGATCAGGGTGGTCAAAATCAAAATAACCAAGAGGCCCGCAATCAATGTGATCTGATTCGCGAGCTTCAGGTTGGAAAACCGAAAACCGGAGGACGAGGGTAAGGACGTCGGTCTGGAACGGGGCATGCATTGCTCCTTGTGTTCGATTCGCCTTCAGGCGAATCGACCCGTGTTGCTGTCGAGTCCGTTCTAGCAGTCCGGACCCAGTGTGGAAACGTCGAGCCGTTGTCGTAACCTATCAGCGTGCGGCGTTCGCCGCCGAATCACTGAGAGCAAGAAAGAATGCCTGATGATCGAACTCCAACCAGACATCCTGTTCGACCCGAAAGCCCCCCGCGACGGCGCTCCGAAGAGCGGTTGGCATGCTCGGCAGATGAGCGAGATGGGTCAAACGGGAGAGTGCGACCGGTTGGGCGTCGATGAGGATGGCGACCGCAGACTCGCCCTTGTCCAAGACGAGGATCCAGTGGCCGCGACCTGTGTGCTGACGATCCAATGCGCAGATCATCGCCAAATCGAACACGGGAACCAGATTGCTGCGCAGATTGATCATCCCCAACAGCCAGGGCGCGCTATTGGGGATCGCGGCCACGGGCGCCATGGCGATGACCTCGCTCGCCGCACGCGGTTTAATCAAAAGGTTCAGAGAACCGACCCGAAAACCATAGCGAACCTGCTGCTGCGGCTGTCGCGCCTGATCGAATGAAGTTCCCTCGGGAAGCCGGAAGCGACTGAGCGCCTCCGTCGGCAACAGCCATTCCGTTTCAGGGTTTTTTTGGAGCCCGAGCGCCGACTCCTCGCGTCTTCCCGGCATCACCATTGTGCGGTCTCCCTACCGGCTGGCTTCAGATGTGAGCCTTGAGCTGGTCGATGACTTGCTCGGAACTGACCGGCTTGACGACATGCCCTTTCGCGCCCTGCATCTGCCCCCAGACCTTGTCCGCCTTCTGCCCCTTGCTGGTGACGAAGACAACGGGAATGCCCTTGGTCGCGGGGTCCTCGGACAGGACTCGGCAGGCCTCGTAACCATCCATGCCCGGCATGATGACATCGAGAAAGATGATCGATGGCTTTTCCGCCTTGGCCTTGGCGATCGCCTCCGCGCCGTCAAGCGCCGTGACGACGATGCAACCCGCGTCGGTCAGAATATTCTTGATATTGAGGAGATCCGTCGCCGAATCGTCGACAACGAGTGCCTTGGTAACCATATGTAGAACCTCGTGAATCACTGGAATCCGCAACCGCAGCTCTGAAAACGGGCAAGCGGCCGCATTCGAAATCGCACCCCGGACGCGTACCGCCGTACTTAGCCGACAATAGCGACCTCGGGCGCTTTCAGATACTTCTTCAGAATCGCCGTAAAGGTATTGCTCTCTACGGGTTTCACCAGATAGGTGTCGCAACCGGCCAGCGAGCCGCGCACCCGATCGAAGGGGGAGGATTTACCGGTCAGCATGATGACCGGCGTCCTCTTGTGGACACCGCTCTTCTTGATGGAACGGCAAATCTGATAGCCGTCCATGCCGCCGGGCAGGACGACATCCAGAAAGATGACGTCGAAATACCGCGTCGCGAGTAGCGCCATCGCCGCCTCGGCCGTCTCGGCGCAGGTGGCCTCCACCGCATGCTCGCGCAACGCCAGCTCCACCTGCGTGCGAATGGTCAGGCTGTCATCGACAACGAGTGCGGTATGGCGCCTGCCATGATCCATCAACGGAGCATCGTGGACGCCGTTGGACGCAGGTTTGGGAACCGGAGCTGGGGGAACGGCCTCGCCAGCCGGAAGCGGCGAAGTCTCGCCGAGCGTCTTGCCGACCAGAAGATCGAAGGCGCTCAGGAGACGGGACGCCACGATCGGTCGTCCGATGCTCGCGTCGTATTCGTCGGGAAAGTCGGAAGGATCGACGACCATCACTGGAATCTGTCGCGTCATGCGTGCACTGCGCAAAGACGCCAAGGCGGTCGCATCCCTACCGTCAACGACCCAGAAATCGGCATGGTCCGCATCCATCGCGGAAACGATCTTATAGGACCGAGGGCGGTTTCCGGACAACATGCAGAGACTCTTCAGTACCCGTCGCTCTGACTCCTTCAGCCCAAGCAGCATGATCGTGAACGTCGATTTCTTTGGCATCATGCGCATCGCGTCTTTCGCTCTCCTAAGCCCCCTTGTCAATGGCGCGCCAAGATACTCCGGAATGCCGTTGGTAACCGTAACCGGCGTCACAAAACGCTAAGCCCGCCCCCGAACAGGCGGCGTGGCCGGCGCCCTCACCGACTGCTTCGGCCACCCTCATGTAAAGTGGCCGCAGCACTCAAGCGTCATCAACCTCGGCACGGATCGCGCCCGGTTCCTCGCTGGACAACTCGTCCTCCCAACAGCCGGTCGGCGGCCCGAGCACCAGATCCTCACCCTCGAAACGCACCAGATACAGTTCCCTGCCTGGACTCTCCTCCAGGTGTCCGACATTGACGATGACGCCGCGCGCGCCTGCTTTGGCGATGAGCGCATCCTCGGCAAGATCTGGAATCCCGCCATCGTTGAAGATGTCGGTCGCGGCGAACACCATATCGCCGGGGTTGAGCTGAGTCACATTCATGGCGGACTTCCTTTGTAGGTTTTATCACTAAGGCGACGTATTTCGACTGTTTCAGAGATGACAAACCCGTCGTCGCCCAATTAAAAATAACTAATAAATTCAAAAGATTCAGCGCATAAAGCAACATGGCATAAGCTTTGCTTAATCCTCAGCATCAGCATTTTGCAAGACTCAAGCCATGCGCCGCAGGCGCCAGCCAACGAAGCAGGAGACAAGCCATGTGGGAGTATTCTGAGAAGGTCCAGGAACATTTCTTTAGCCCCCGCAACGCAGGGGCGGTCGAAGACGCCAATGCGACCGGCGATGTCGGCTCGCTGGCCTGCGGCGACGCGCTGCGTCTGACCCTCAAGGTCGACCCCGAGACGGACGTCATTCTCGACGCTGGCTTCCAGACCTTCGGCTGCGGTTCCGCCATCGCATCCAGCTCAGCCCTGACTGAGATCATCAAGGGCAAGACCCTGGACGAGGCGCTCAAGGTCACCAACCAGGAGATCGCCGACTATCTCGACGGACTGCCCCCGGAAAAGATGCACTGCTCCGTCATGGGTCGCGAGGCACTGCAAGCGGCCATCGCCAACTATCGCGGCGAAGAATGGAAAGACGACCACGAAGAAGGCGCGCTGGTGTGCAAGTGCTTCGCCGTCGACTCCACGCTGATCGAAAACACCATCCGCGACAACGGGCTGACCACGGTCGAGGACGTCGTCAATTTCACCAAAGCCGGCGGCGGCTGCTCGGCCTGCCACGAGGGCATCGAAGAGGTTCTGACCAAGGTCCTCGCCGAAGAAGGCAAATCCTTCACCCCCGCCGCGCGCTCGGTCGCCGTCGCCATGCCGACGGCTCCAGCCGCCCCGGCCAAGATGACCAACATCCAGCGCATTCGTCGCATCGAGACTGTCCTCGAATCCATCCGCCCCACCCTGCAACGCGACCATGGCGACGTGGAGCTGGTCGACATCGACGGCAAAAATGTCTATGTCAACATGAAGGGCGCCTGCTCCGGTTGCCAGATGGCCGCCGTGACCCTGGAAGGCATTCAGGAGCGCATCATCGACGAGCTCGGCGAATTCGTGCGCGTCCTGCCGGCCCAGGCCATGCCCAAGGCCGAGCGAGCTTACGGCTGAGCTGTGTCGGCCTTCAGCGGATCGGCCTCCAGCGATAGGGGTGCCCATCGTTGGCGGGCTCGCCTCTGACGAATGTGACCGACTCGATCGACGCGATGCACCTTTAGACCATACACCAGCAGGGCCAGAATCATGACCACTGATACCGAGATCCAGGGAATCTACTTCGACAACAACGCCACCACGATGGTAGACCCCGCAGTTGTCGAGGCCATGCTGCCCTTCTTCACCGAGCAGTTCGGCAACCCCTCCTCCATGCATCTGTTCGGCAACAAGGTCGGACTCGCGATCAAAAAGGCGCGAGGGCAGATTCAGGAACTTCTTGGCGCTGAACTCGACTCCGAGATCGTCTTCACCTCCTGCGGAACGGAGTCTGACTCCACCGCCATCCTCTCCGCGCTCAAGGCGCAGCCCGATCGCAAGGAGATCGTCACCACGGTCGTCGAGCACCCGGCCGTGCTCGCGCTCTGCGAACATCTGGAGAAGGATGGCTACAAGGTTCATTATCTGAAGGTCGACGGCAAGGGTCGGCTCGACCTGGACGCCTACCGCGAGGTGCTGTCGGATCAGGTCGCTATCGTTTCCGTGATGTGGGCCAACAACGAAACCGGCACCCTCTTCCCGGTGTTGGAGATGGCCGAGATGGCCAAAGAGGCCGGCGTCCTCTTCCACACCGACGCTGTGCAGGCGGTCGGCAAGGTACCGCTCGACCTCAAGAATTCGGCCATCGACATGCTCTCGCTCTCGGGGCACAAGCTGCACGCCCCCAAGGGCATCGGCGTGCTCTACGTGCGCCGCAACACCCGTTTCCGCCCGCTGCTACGCGGTGGACACCAGGAGCGCGGCCGGCGCGCCGGCACCGAGAACACCGCCTCCATCGTCGCACTCGGCAAGGCCTGCGAGATGGCGCTGGAACACATGAGCCACGAGCAGACCGCCGTCCGCGCGCTGCGCGATCGGCTCGAACAGGGCATCCTGGAAGCCGTGCCCTATTCGTTCGTGACCGGAGATCCCGACAACCGGCTGCCCAACACCGCCAACATCGCCTTCGAATACATCGAGGGCGAGGCGATCCTGCTACTGCTCAACAAGCTCGGTATCGCCGCCTCCAGCGGCTCGGCCTGCACCTCCGGCTCGCTCGAACCCTCGCACGTCATGCGCGCCATGGGAATTCCCTACACAGCCGCCCACGGTACCACCCGCTTCTCGCTCTCGCGCTACAACACCATGGATGAGGTCGAGCGCGTCATCCAGGCCGTACCCCCGATCGTCGCCCAGTTGCGCAAACTCTCGCCCTATTGGGGTGCAAACGGCCCGGTCGAAGAACCGGGCAAGGCCTTCGCACCGGCCTACGCGTAACAGGGAGCATCCGCGCTCCGAACACGCGCCAAGCGCTTGCCAGCCAACCGAACCGAGGGGCGCCCGCCCCTCGGGGCTCTCAAACCCCATCGATCACAAAGCAAGGCAGCACCTAAAAACGGCACCACTCCTAAAGCATCCCATTACACAGAACTTTGAGTGTACGATGGTGCGTTGTTTTTCCTGAGATATTTTGGAGCAGA
>NZ_JBHUHX010000045.1:0-4206 GCF_042682685.1 Thiorhodococcus fuscus | reverse complement strand
CGCGAGGCGCTGATCGCCAAGACGGGCGCTGCCGAGGAGTTCACCAGCCACCTTGACACCGTCGAGGAGAACAATGCCTATGCCGCCGACCCGTCCGACGCGGTCGACTGGCTTGCCGGTGTCACCGACGCGGACAGCGCCGCCGCCGCCTCGGGCGCGATCGACGGTGTCATCCAGGGGATCGTCGATGGGGAAGTAAGCCCCGGTCAGACCTTCACGCTCACCACGGGTCAAGACGTTTCCGGCGTTCTGATCGGTTCCGACGGCACCACCAGCACCGACGGCAACGACACCTTCAATGCCGCGCCCTACAACCTGCTGGGTGATTACGCCAATACCCTGCAGAGCTTCGATGCGCTCGATGGCGGCAAGGGCGACGATGTCCTGAACATCTTCGTCGGCAGCAGCGGCGAGAACGCCTCCCAGGTCGGCACCGTTCAGAACATCGAAACCATCAATATTTACAACACCGAAGCAGCGGACGATTTGACTTACTTCTTCGGTGGGTCTGGCGGCTTCGATGCCTCCAAGTTCGTCGGCGCCCAGGAGATCTGGCAGATCGATGGCGCGACCAGTGTGGATAAGGTCGCCTCGGACAACACCCTGGGCTTCCGCAATCTGGACATCGTCGGGAGCGCTGATGTCGGGTTGACGATCAACATGGCCGCTGGCGAGACCACGCTCAACGCCGTGTTGGATAACGCCACGACGATTGACGACGGTTCGGGTGGGCAATCCGGTTCTGTTGCGGTGGATATCAATGGCGCCAACACCATCAATGTGTCCGGCGACTTCACCTATGAATCCGAGACGGCTTGCGGCAATCCGGTGACCCTGGATGCCTATGCGAAATTGGCTGCCTCTGTGGCGTCCGGCGATACGCTGACGCTGAATACCGAAGTCGATGTTATGTTGGTGCCAACGGAGGGCGTTGGCGGCTCTGGCGGCTTCAGTTTCGAGGTGCTCGACGCCTCGGCCAGCGATGCTGACATCTTCTTGATGAAGACTGCGGCCACGAGTGGCTCCGGGGCCATCCATACCATTATCACGGGCGCGGGCAACGATGAGATTGGCGGGAGCGGTGGGGTTATTTCGAATGCGACTGCCGCGCAGGGCGTGACCCTGGCGACCAACGGTGGCGACGATACTGTTGAGCTTGATAACGATGGTTCCGGGACGACCTCCATCGACCTCGGGGAAGGCGACAACACGCTTACTATCTCTGGTACCTCCAAGACCTTGGAGATCACGGCGGGCGCTGGCGCTGACACGCTGACCTTTGAGGGTTCTGGCGGCACGGGCTTCCAGGATATGGGCACCGTTGAGACCACCTCGGTCGATGTGAACCTGGGCGCGGGAGACGACTCCGTCACATTCGACGACTTCGGCATGTCCGACCTCGGGGCGACCTGGGTGATCGACGGTGGCGAGGGCGACAATGACGTCACCTTGAATGTCGATGCGGACCAGGTCTTCCAGCCAACCGACTACACGGCCCTGACCGAGCGTCTGGTGAACTTCAACGAGCTGACCCTGGTCGATCAGGGGGCGAGCGGTTCGGGTCAGACCTATATCGTCGATGCCGACCGCATGACCGGCTATGAGCGATTCGGGTTCGATGACAACGCCACGAGCGGTGGTGGCGACTATCGCATCCTCAATGTGGAGGATCAGGTCATCACGCTCGACGGCCACGCCGATGGTTCCGGCTCCGGTGTGTCCTCTACGGTGACGGTGGTCGATGCCGGGTTCGAGGCCGCCAGCGGCACGACCGATCTGACCCAGGCCGAGATTGCGGACGGCGGCAGCGACAGCTACGATTCCGTGACCTCCTACGGCGGCACCGTTTCCGTGGGTGTCAAGGGTGGCGATGCCTACGATCCGGCAACCGTCGTGGCCTATGCCAATGCGCTGAATCTGGAGGTCGCTGTCAATGGCTATGCAACGGCTGATGGTGACTTCAAGACGCTGGATGTGGCGCTGAACTCGACCATCCTCTATGACAGCGTGTGCCCGGATGCCGATGAAACGGGTGTCGTCGGTTCCAATTTTGCCTTCCGCGCTCCGGGCATGAGCATGACGGGCTCCAGCAATTCGACCCAGACAAACGATGTCTCTGTCGCAGAGCTGACCACTCTGACCCTGACGGGCACGGGTACGGCTGAGGTTGTGGGCGGCGGCAAGCTGGCCACCATCGATGCCTCCGGTCTGACGGCGATCGCTTGGGACGCTACCGACAAGAAGGTCGTGGCCGGCAGCGGCTTGACCTTTGCTACTCAAAACGCCGCGTTGGCCGAGACCATCAAGCTGAGTGGCGGGCTGGACAGCGTCACCTATGATGAGATCGGCTCCGGTTCCGGCGACTTCGGTTCGACGGTGTTCAAGACGGATGTCATCGAAGGCTTCACGCTGGTCGAGGATGCCGACGCGGAGGGGACTGTCGACAAGACCCTGTCCGACAGCTTCGTCCTGGGTGGCGATTATTCCGTCACCGAGCTGACCTCCAAGCAGAAGAGCGATATTGCCAGCCTGTCTTTGGGCAACAAGCTCGATTACCTCGCTCAGTTGGATGCGACCGATGACGCGCTCTACATCTTCGGCGATTCCGGCAACACCTACATCTTCGGTGACCTGGTCAACGGTACCAACGGCGTGGTCGACGATACCGACCTGCTGGTGAAGTTCGCTGGCGGCGTGGACGAAGAGCTGCTGGCGAGCCTGCTGACCGTGCCCACGGTCGCTGTTGACGGTGTGGGTAATCTGGCCAAGTACGACCTCGAGGACACCGCCGCGAATCTTGCTGGTGCGAACGCAACCGTACTGGACGGGGCGCGCAATATCACCGCGAGTACTGATGCGACGGTATCCGAGGCGGGTACGATCGTTGATGCCACTAACTCCGGCAGCATGGAGTACGACGTATCGGATACGCTCTCCAACTTGCTGGGTGTGGCTGCGGATGGCACGACGCCTGGTAGCGATGAGCTGGCTAGTAGCAAGATCGCCAGTACGATCACCATCACGGCCGAGTTGACCGCAAACGACGAAGAGGTCACCTTCACTGGCTTGACGAGCGAAACCGCAACTCCGGCCTCCGATGCGAGCGCCATCGACTTCGTGGACAATGAAGCGACGTTGTCTCAAACCGAGCTTGCGGCGATCAGCACGGCCTCGATTACGCTCACGGATGCTGATGTGATTACGGTGAACTCCGTGATTATGTCCGGAGGTGACTTCTCGGAGGCGGCGGCCATCGATCTGCTCAACAACAATGACGTCATCAGCTTCAGCGGCGGTTCAGCGGCCATTAACGCCGCGAATTACAAGGATGTGTTCAATACTCAGGGTGTTGCCGCCACCAGCACGGATACCATTTCTGTGACGGCCGATGGTACGTCAACCCTGATTGCAACCGACGCTATCGATGTCTTTACGTTGGTTGCTGCTGATGCGAGCAACTTCGATAGCATCGCCGGTCTCTCCACTAGCGATAAGCTGAATGTGCTGGCTGCGGACGGATCTACGGCTGGATCGTACCTGGCCGGGCCGGCGGCGACGGGTGTGAATGTTGTAGGTGATGTTGATACGGCCGGTGAGTGGTATTTTGCTGGCGATACCCTGACTTACTGGAATGCAGCAGCAAATGCAGGAGCAGGCGCAGCGGTGTCGATTGAGCTGACCGGCGTTGCGACCGTCAGTGCATCGAATCAGGGTGTCTTCAGCATCACTGGCTTGGATGGAGTTTGATGCTCATGTCTCATGGCTGAACGATGGCCGGTCGTGGCGCGAGCTTGAATGCGCCATGACCATCCATTCGGCTTAAGATCCATCCAGCGTCGAGTTGGGTGGATCGAATCGGACGCCTCCAGGGCAACCTGGAGGCGTTTTTCGTATGTGCCGATGCGCGTCAGCGGGCGGTGTGCCGGTTTGGGCGGATCGATCTGTGCACGTCTTCCGTAAGACGGCTAAAATAATCGCCTATCGATTCCTTCAATGCCCATTCGACGGTCGGGTGAAATTTCCCAGAATGATGTGTTAAAAGGGTCGAGTCTACGTTTGGTGCTGGGGCGTTCACATTGATTCAGCCGCAGAGCCTATCGTGCGAATCTCAATCTGTAAGGAGCATGACATGCCGACTGCTGAGCAATACAACGCAAAAGTATCCGCGTACTTCCTGGCCACCCTCGGTCGCCCGGCCAGCGCCTC
>NZ_JBHUHX010000044.1:0-1640 GCF_042682685.1 Thiorhodococcus fuscus | reverse complement strand
TATCGACCCGTATCCGGACTTTCAGTCCGTAGCTTCAACCCACCAGCTTTAGCTGGTGGTTGTTGAGTAACGACTGCTGTCGTCACATGGAGACTAGTTTTAAAACGCTCGTTGTTCGCTGCGATATCCATAAGCTTTATATTCTGTGGAACACCGATCCACACGTAAATTTGACGATATCTGAGTACTTTGCGGTTCAGCTAGCTTACATCGTGGTCAAGTATAGGCGCCAATCAGCCGACTATCAAGAATGGCTGGCTGTCTTACGGACAAAGAAAGTTCTCATTGATCCTGTTTACCCTCAAGCAGAGCAATTTCAATTGGATGAGGCGATACTAGACTTGGAAAACGCTATTGAAGAAGAATCCACAGAACCGGAATGGGGGGCAAGGTATCCAAGCGCGAACATGCCCGAAATAAAAAGCAGTGGTATTTTCCGCAGGCTTTTTGAATATGCGGAAGAGACGGAAACTAACCTTGTGAATCGTCGTAAGCTTCAACGCCTCGGAGAAGAAATCATTAATTACATCGGTCGCAACGGTTGGCGTCTATTAAAGATTCTCGATGGTGTTGACAACATTCATTTGACCAACGAACGAACCAAGAGCTTCTACGCGCAGGCTCTGGAACAGACAAAAGCACTTGTAGATAAAGTCCGCCAACATAACGATAAGTGCATTCTCCTGCTATCCATCCGCACTCCTACTCTTCGAGATCTATGGACAAGGAATAATGCTCCGATATCCCACGGAATCATTGTCTACGAACCAGACCCTGACTGCCTAATTCATTCGTGCATTCGGCATCTGCCTCTCAATCCTGAGATTATATTAGAACGCAAACTGAGCGTCGCAGGAGATCCTAAAGCGGATCTCCTGCGTGACAGCTGGGAAAAACTACCACCACGGGCAAAGATTGAAGATCTAGAACTTCTCAAAAAAATCGCAAGAAAGTATATTTCCTTGATACAGGAAGAGTCGCGCCTTATTGCGTTAGATGAAGGGCTTTTTTCACAAGATCTAAGGGCCATAACGCGCAATATCTTGTCTTTGTTCCGGCTGGCACAAAAGACAGCAGATATTGCTGATAAGCGTTTTTGGTATATACGCAACCTATATCTTAATGGGAATTCTTATATTAGTACGGGAGGGGCAAGTAGAGGCGAAATGGAAATCGGTCAGGTTATCCCTAATCCGTTCGTATACATCGCTGCTCAGCATTCGAATATAGACAATACCAGGTGGTATGGGCTCTGCGGCGTTCGAATCCTTCAGTATTTATGGGTCGCCCCTGATCTTGAAATCATAGAGCTCAAGACTCAAATATGTAAATGGTTTGAATACCCAAAAGAGATATTCGACGAGTTCTTCGCTCGCTTCGCAGAATATGGTTTAATTATTTTCGATTATCATTCGGCATCTGAAAACGCGCTTGGTGGTCCCGGTGTGCAAAGTCGTTCCATACCTCATCCCGCAATAACAGTGCGACTATCGGGTTTAGGTGCTTTTGTACTGAAGCGCGTCGTCTGCGATACAGATAATCTGTATTTTTTTGCGCTGGACACACCTTTAAGCATCCCATTACACAGAACTTTGAGTGTACGATGGTGCGTTGTTTTTCCTGAGATATTTTGGAGCAGA
>NZ_JBHUHX010000043.1:21861-29190 GCF_042682685.1 Thiorhodococcus fuscus | reverse complement strand
CGCGAGGCGCTGATCGCCAAGACGGGCGCTGCCGAGGAGTTCACCAGCCACCTTGACACCGTCGAGGAAAACAATGCCTATGCCGCCGACCCGTCCGACGCGGTCGACTGGCTTGCCGGCGTCACCGACGCGGACAGCGCCGCCGCCGCCTCGGGCACGATCGACGGTGTCATCCAAGAGATCGTCGATGGGGAAGTGAGCCCCGGTCAGACCTTCACGCTCACCACCGGTCAAGACGTTTCCGGTGTTCTGATCGGTTCCGACGGCACCACCAGCACCGACGGCAACGACACCTTCAATGCCGCGCCCTACAACCTGCTGGGTAATTACGCCAATACCCTGCAGAGCTTCGACGCGCTCGATGGCGGCAAGGGCGACGATGTCCTGAACATCTTCGTCGGCAGCAGCGGCGAGAACGCCTCCCAGGTCGGCACCGTTCAGAACATCGAAACCATCAATATTTACAACACCGAAGCAGCGGACAATTTGACTTACTTCTTCGGTGGGTCTGGCGGCTTCGATGCCTCCAAGTTCGTCGGCGCCCAGGAGATCTGGCAGATCGATGGCGCGACCAGTGTGGATAAGGTCGCCTCGGACAACACCCTGGGTTTCCGCAATCTGGACATCGTCGCCGAGAAGGCCAATCCTCAAATTCTGACGATCGACATGGCCGCCGGCGAGACCACGCTCAACGCCGTGTTGGATAACGTTACGTCGGCGGACGACGGCTCCGGGGATCAATCGGGTTTCGTGATGATGCAGGTCGATGGCGCCAACGTCATCAATATGTCCGGCGACTTCACCTACGAGTACGAAACGCCCTGCGGCAATATCGAGACGGCGGATGCCTATGCGCTATTGGCTGCCTCCGTGGCGTCCGGCGATACGCTGACGCTGAATACCGACATCGATGTTTCGTTGGTGCCAACGGAGGGTACTGATGGTTCTGGCGGCTTCAATTTCGAGGTGCTCGACGCTTCGGCCGGCGATGGCGCCATCTTCCTGACGACTGCCGGCACAGACGGTTCCGGTGCCATCCATACCGTTACCACGGGCGCGGGCGACGATGATATTAGCGTCAATTCGGATGCGAGCGCCGCGCAGGACGTGACCCTGGCGACCAACGGTGGTGATGATTTCGTTTGGCTTGATAACGATGGCTCCGGGGCGACCTCCATCGACCTCGGGGAAGGCGACAACAGGCTGACTATCGTCGATACCTCCAAGACCTTGGAGATCGCGGCGGGCGCTGGCGCTGACACGCTGCGCTTTGTCGGTTCTGGCGGCACGGGCTTCCAGGACATGGGCGCTGTTGAGACCACCTCGGTCGATGTGAACCTGGGGGCGGGAGACGACTCGGTCATATTCGACGACTTCGGCATGTCCGACCTCGGGGCGACCTGGGTGATCGACGGTGGCGAGGGCAACAATGACGTCACCTTGAATGTCGATGCGGACCAGGTCTTCCAGCCAACCGACTACACGGCCCTGACCGAGCGTCTGGTGAATTTCTCCGAGCTGACCCTGGTGGACCAGGGGGCGAGCGGTTCGGGTCAGACCTATATCGTCGATGCCGACCGCATGACCGGTTATGAGCGATTCGGGTTCAAGGACGGCGCCACGAGCGGTGGTGGCGACTATCGCATCCTCAATGTGGAGGATCAGGTCATCACGCTCGGCGGCCACGCCGATGGTTCCGGTTCCGGCGCGTCTTCCACGGTGACGGTGGTCGATGCCGGGTTCGAGGCCGCCAGCGGCACGACCGATCTGAGCCAGACCGGGATTGCGAACGGCGACAGCTACGATTCCGTGACCTCCTACGGCGGCACCGTTTCCGTGGGTGTCATGGGCGGCGATGCCTACGATCCGGCAACCGTCGTGGCCTATGCCGATGCGCTGGATCTGGAGGTCGCTGTCAATGGCTATGCGACGGCCGAGGGTGACTTCAAGACGCTGGATGTGGCGCTGAACTCGACCATTCTCCATGACAGCTCGTGCCCCGATGCCGATGAAACGGGTGTCTTCGGGTCCAATTTCGTGTTCCGTGCTCAGGACATGAAGACGGATAACAGCTCCAGTTATTCGACCCAGAAAGACTCCCCGACCATTCCGGCTGCGGAGTTGACCGCTCTTAACCTGTCGGGAACGGGTACGGCTGAGGTTGTGGGTGGCGGCAAGCTGGCCACCATCGATGCCTCCGGTCTGACGGCGATCGCTTGGGACGCTACCGACAAGAAGGTCGTGGCCGGCAGCGGCTTGACCTTTGCTACCCAAAACGTCGCGCTGGCCGAGACCATCACGTTGAGCGGCGGGCTGGATAGCATCACCTACGCCGAGACCAGCGACGGCTCCGGTGACTTCATCTTCGGCTCGACGGTGTTCAAGACGGATGTCATCAATGGCTTCACGCTGGTCGAGGATGCCGACGTGGCAGGGACCGTCGACAAGGCCCTGTCCGATAGCTTCAGCCTGGAGGGCGCTTATATGCTCGGCGGGCTGACCGCCAAGCAGAAGAGCGATCTTGCCGGCCTGTCTTTGGGCAACAAGCTCGATTATCTCGCCCAGTTGGGTGGTGGGGACAACGCGGCCTACATCTTCAGCGATTCCGGTAACACCTACATCTTCGGTGACATGGTCGAGAGCGGCAAGGTCAACGATACCGACCTGCTGGTGAAGTTCGCTGGCGGCGTGGACGAAGATCTGCTGGCGGATAGCTTGGGGGGATTCTTTAGCGCGAATGTGCAGGACGGCACCTTGAGCCTCATAGGAAATGCCGACTATTCGGTGGACAGCGCCTATCGTGGACCGATGGTGGTCGATCTTACCGCCGGCTCGGGCAGCGGTTCTTTAACGGACAGCACGCCTTCGGTGGCTCAGACGATTGATCTTGATGCTGATAGCGACGCATTGAGCACGGCGGTGAACGTCGATGCTTCTAGGTTGACGAACAGTGGGGTGGATGTGACCGGCGATAGCGGGGATAACGCCATTGCTGGGACGGCGACCTCCGATACCATCGACGGTGGTGACGGTAATGACACCCTCACCTATGCTGCGACGACGATTGCGGCCGGTATGTTCGGCTATGATGCAACGGCAGACGCGTTTACCGTCAAGGCCAGTGCTAGCGCAGTGGATTCCCTCGCGTCGGTCGAGTATGTCGTGGGTCAGGATGAGAGCGTTTGGACGCTTGGATCGGTGTCCGACTTGAATCAGGAACTCACCTATGCGGAGCCAACTTTCGGAGAGGTTGCCGACTATGTCGACGTCGTCAGCGGCAGCCTGGTGATTGGCGGGTCGGACAGCAGCGATCTGTTTTATGCCTCTAACGCTGTGACCTCGGGCGATCTCGTTTTCATCGGCAACGGTGATGCGGATTTCCTGTATACCGCAGGCTCGATGGCTGGCCCTGGAAAGACCCACCTACTGTTCGCCGGGGCCGCAACGGAGATGACCGATGGCGTTTATGCCGAAGGGGCCGACACGATTACGACCAACCTTGTGACGAACGATACGACCTTTGACCCGCCCGCCTTCGCGGATTTCACATCGCTGATGGGTCAGGGCCTTTCGCGTACAGGGGCCTTTGATCTCGCGAATATCCTGAAAGGTGGCCAGGCGGATGACATCATGGTTGCCAGTGAAGCCAAGGATGTCTTCTTGTATCAACCTAGCGCGCGGGATCAGGGCAGCGATGTCATCCATAGCTTCAATATTGGCGAGGACTTTATCGCCAGCTCAGAGAGGCTCACCAACCCAAATAACGATACGTTCGTGGATCTGTTCGCGACGGCGGCAGCGCAGGGAACGCTCACCGCTGAAGACTATGATTCAGTCAATGGCCATCGTATCGATGTCTCGGCCGAGGATCTTGGTTGGTCTCTGACAACGTTCGATGCGGCTGCTGGTACTGCAACCCTGCAGTTCACGGCGGCCGATGTGAATTTGACCTTGATCAACGACAATACGCAAACTAATGAGGATGGCTATACCGAGCTTGGGGGGACGATGGACTTCACGATTCAGCTGGTGGGTGTGCAGGGTCTGACGAGCGGTACCACCATAAGCGACTTCTTTGCTGCCGATCCTACGTACGTCCCTTGAAGCAAGGTGGGATGGGGCGAGTGACCATGGTATGAGGGGCGGTATTGGCACGGATGCCGATTGGTCGCTAAACCTATCGTGCTGCAACAGCAAGGGTTGACGTTTGAGCGCCCTCGGGAAACCGGGGGCGTTTTGTTAGGTGCAAGATTGAACGTTGACGTTGAAGTGGGGCGATGGATGCAGGGCTTCCATTGCTCCATTGCATTAAACGCTAGAGCCCGCCGTGCTGGGGATGTTGCTTGAATTCTGGCCCCTGGCCTGCAGGCGCCTGCGGTACACTCGTCCACCAGAGTTCGTATGGCCCAGGGACGCGATGGGGTCGCCCAATCTTCTCCAAGTGTTGATTGCGGCGACATTCATCATCTCAATATGAATCCGCGCCGGGCATGCTCTGTGTGCTGGTTTGCTCGAGACCTTATCCATGTACGTTTACGCTGTTGTCAAGGGGCGCGAGCTGTCGACCAGCCGCCTCAACAAATGGTTGCCCGGTTCGCCGGATCTGCGTCACCCGTCGATCGATCACCTCATGGTTGGCGCCCCTGGCGAGGCCGGGTTCTTGCGTAAGCAGATCGCGGCCGAGGTCGGCGAGGCAGACTTGACGGCTGCGATGAGTATCCTTGATGAGCGCCATGTCTCGGGCTTGCCCTTTTTTCCCGTGCGGCTGGGGCGGCATTCGCTCGGTGTGATAGCGCCTGGACGCGACTTCCTGCACGATCAGGAGTCGGCTCCTCTGGGGACGCAGTTGGACTTTTTGCGCCAGCGTCATTCCAAGCCTCATCTGCGTATCGCCATCGTCAACGGCTTCGGGGCGAATCTGGGTGATAACCTCATGGGATCCACCGCCTTGCGCCAGGCGGTGACTTGGATGCGCTCCCGGTTGCCGTCGGTTGCGATCGATGTGTTGTTCGGCATGAATTGCTCGGAAGCGGCGGAGGGTTTGCTGAGGATCGTTCCAGAGGTGGATCAGGTGTTCTTCTCGGCCT
The DNA here is from genome assembly GCF_042682685.1 of Thiorhodococcus fuscus. Classification (NCBI taxonomy): domain Bacteria; kingdom Pseudomonadati; phylum Pseudomonadota; class Gammaproteobacteria; order Chromatiales; family Chromatiaceae; genus Thiorhodococcus; species Thiorhodococcus fuscus. Next base: position 24,103 of record NZ_JBHUHX010000043.1, on the reverse strand, counting down.
TGTCCTTGACCGAATTCTCTCGCTACGACGCCTATTTCGATTTCAGCAATCTCATCAACGCGCCGCGCTATGCGGAACTACCGGCGGTGGATTTCTATCTCTGGTGGCTGGGGCTGGATCCGGCGCAGGTTCCGTCCGAGGACAAGCGCAATCGGATTGACGTCCCCTTGATCGTTTGGCGCGAGGTTGCGGGTTTTCTGGCTTCCGCGCCAGGGCGGACGATCTTGCTCAGTCATCGCGCTTCGGTGCCGTTGCGCTCCATGCCGCTCGGCGTCGCCCAATCACTGGCGCGAGAGTTACTTGAACAGCACCCTGAACTCACTCTAGTGGTCGATTCCACGCTGGAAATGCAGCATTCCAGGCTGCTTGATCTGGATGGTCGTATCGACAGCGTGGACAAGCTCAAGGCGCTGATCGGGCAGGTCGATGGATTGATCGCGGTCGATAGTTTCGCTCAACACGTTGCCGATGCTACTGCTACGCCGACGCTGCTGTTGAGCGCGAGCATTCCTCTAACGCATTTTCCCTATTATCCGCATAGCGTGGGGCTGGTTCCTCCGGGCATGGATAAGTTGCCTGGCTGGGGGCGCCCCAAGGTCAACGAGGAGCAGTGGGCCGGTATGGCAGGCGAGTATCAGGCGGCTTGGGCGCGCCTGACTGCGGAGTCTGTGTGGCGGCCGCTGGAGCGGTTGCTGGGTGAACATCGGCAGCGCCTGCCGACCTTTCCCGCTCGGGTTGGCTTTACCTCGGCATTTTCGGGTGCGCGCTTGATGCGTGAGGAGCGCCAAGTCGATGGTAGCTTGCGGCTTGCGCATCGCTTTGAGTACGAATCCGAGACGTGGCGTGTGTCAACGGACTATGTGGAGCGTCTGGCTCGGCAAATACTGCGGCGTGGATGCCATGTCGTTCATGCCGGTACCGGTAATGGTAAGCTGACGCTGTCGCTATTGAATCTGGTCGGGCGCGAGGGTGTGCTCGCCGCGTTTGAGCCTCGGCGTCTCTATTTCCAGTCGTTGTGTGCCAATGCCTTGTTGGCGGGATGCGATGGGTTGTTGGCCTATCCCCATTTGCCCATCCGTCTTTCCCCTGAAGCCACCAAGGTGCCGCTCATTCCCGATCTGGACTTGCGTTCCTCGCATGAGGCGCGTCTGACTGGCAATAGCCGGCTCAGAGTGGCACCCGACGTTAAGCCGATCGATGCGCTTGAATGGCCAATCTGCCGCTTGCTGCTGATTCAGCCGCCGATGCCGGTGCCTGAGGTTTTGCAAGGAGCTGCGCGGCTGCTGGAGCGCGCGCGGCCCTATGTGTTGGTTGCGCCCTGTACGACTCAGGATCTTCCTGTTCTGAGCCGTACGTTTCAGCGCTATGGCTACGACTTGTGGCGTTTCGATAATCTGCCCGCATTGCCCGGTGGAGAAGCGGTTTCCTTGGCGTTGGCTTGTCCGTGTGGGGCTGATATCTCGCTCAGGGGATTCGAGCCTGTCGAGTCTTGACGCTTACTCTGCGTTCGTTTGATTGCGGCTAGTCGCGCATGTCGATTGCCTGCGTGTTTGACATCGTTAAGGAGAATAAATGAGGCATGAAAGAGTATGGCCGGATACCCCCGAGCTTCCTGTCTCTTGGGGTGAGGTTTTCGATAAGCTGACTATTCTGCAGATTAAGTTGGAGCGCTTGGTCGATGAAGAAAAGCTCACCAACGTGCGGCGTGAGCATGCGGCGATTATGTCCGTGATTGGCGACGTCGCTCGTTTTCCGTTGTCTTTGCCCGAATTGACTTCCTGTCTAAAGGATGTCAATGCCCGCCTATGGGAGGTCGAAGACGGCAAGCGCGATTGTGAACGCCGTCACTGTTTCGATGAGGAGTTTGTCGCGCTGGCGCGCGAGGTTTATTTCGAAAATGATCGGCGCGCAGCGATCAAGCGGAGAATCAACGATTTGCTGGGTTCCGCTATTGTTGAGGAGAAGTCTTATTCCCCTTATGCTGATCCGGCATGTCTGTCGTGAGTTGTGGCTGTTTCTTTCTGGGAGGCGATTGGGGTTTTGGTTTTCGCGTTCTTCGCCAACATGAATCCTCGTTGTGGATATGCTGCGATTATTTAATTTAAGAGTTAAATGTTGATGGTCTATGGGGCAATTAATCAGTTGAGAAATCCCCCGGCTTTGCCGGGGAGACCGTAGAAGTTTGACATTTACAAGAGTCCATCGGGGACACTCCCTAGCGTGAGCCGCCAAGCACACGTTT
>NZ_JBHUHX010000043.1:0-21813 GCF_042682685.1 Thiorhodococcus fuscus | reverse complement strand
GCATCTGATGTCCGACCACGTTCACATGCTGATTTCGATTCCGCCGAAATATGCCGTCTCTGCAGTAGTCGGCTACATCAAGGGCAAGAGTGCGATTCACTTGGCACGGGTTTACGGCGAACGGCAACGCAACTATCGGGGGCAGCATTTCTGGGCACGTGGGTATTTCGCCTCGACGGTGGGCCGAGACGAAGCTCTAATCCGAGCGTACATTCAGCACCAAGAGGCCGAGGATCAACGATTAGAGCAGCTGAATCTGTGGCGCTGACCTGCCGCCTTTAGGCGGCCCAAGTACCGTGGGGCCGCGTTAGCGACCCCTTGCCGCTTTGAGCGGCTCACGAATTTAAAGCCCCCGGCTCTGCCGGGGGATGGTTACTAAATGTTTTCTAGATTATGTCTCTCGGTGGTGGGCTTTCGCAAAAACTACGGGTCGGGTATGCATGGTTCGATATTCTGATTTTGATCTGGGTTAAAGTGCTGCGCGGGTCTCGATTGCGAATAAATTTTCAACAACCTTGACAGATTGACCGAGGCGTCCTTTTAAGATGGAAAACGTCATTCAATGCGTCGGCCCGTTATGCGGCCCTTCGGTGTATGATGCGCTATCGGCCTATTTTTGTCAGCAAGTTGAAGACTATGCGGATTTTCCTCCTGGGGTGATGCGTGTCTGAATCACCAGCTTCGATGGCGTCTTGGATCGATCAGCCGCCGCCCAATTATCGGATGTTCCCCGTTGGCGATGGTTATGCTTATCTTCACGAGACGTGCAAAATTTCAGCTCGTCTGACGATCGGTCGGTTCAGTTACATCAATGCCGGCGCCGTTCTGGGGGGAAAATACCCGATCAGAATCGGCGCTTTTTGCTCGATAGCGGCGGAACTCTATGCCTGGACTTGGGAAAGCCACCAAACGGATTATGTGACCACGTCACCCTTACGCCTGATTTTAGGGGTGCAGACGAGCTATCCGGTTATCGTGGACAAACCCCAGGGAATTACTTTAGGTAACGATGTCTATCTCGGACATCAGGTGAGGTTGATGCCGGGAGTGAGCATTGGTGATGGCGCGGTTGTTGCGGCGCGTGCAGTGGTAACACACGATCTCGAGCCATATGGTATCTACGGTGGTGTGCCTGCCCGGCTCATTCGAAAACGGTTTGCCGATCCGGTGGTTTCTGCTCTGCTGAATGTGCGCTGGTGGGACTGGCCGATTCAAAAAATTCAGCGTAATACGGCGTTCTTCGATCTCAAGCTCTCTGAGTTGAAAACGGCTGATAGCCTGTATGCAACGATCGTTGAGTAGGGTATGGATTTGAATCTCGGGGATGAATCCAGTCTGAGAGGGCGGTTTGCTCGTGTTCGGTCGATGATTGATGCGGGTCATTTGCACGAGGCCGAGCAGGAACTCGCCGTCTTGCAGGCTCGATGGCCGGAGCATGCTGTCTCGTGGGCTTTTCGGGGTGTCTTATGTGATCGTCAGGGACGCATCGATGAAGCGCTGGAGGCCATGGCTTATGCGGCGCGGCTGCGGCCTGATGATGGCGAAATTCTTGCAAATCTCGCGCGCCTATACGCCAGGGGTTCGCGTTGGGAAGAGGCGCTCCAGTATTGTCGAAGAAGCCTGATTATTGATGAGAATCAACCACATGTTTGGCTGGAAGCCGCTCGCTGCTGTTTGGTGCTGAGGCAGTGGCGTGAAGCCGAGGCATGCGCGCGCAACAGTCTGCATTTGCAGGGCCGGCAGGCGCAGGCGTTCGTCTTCTTGGGGCAGGCACTTGCGGCTCAGCAGCGTTGCGTTGAGGCCCAGGGCGTTTTCGAGGCCGCGTTGGCGGAGGATGAGCAGAACGCTGAAGCTTGGGATGGAGCTGCGTGGCTGGAACTGAGACGCGGCGACTTGAAGTCGGCTATCGTGCAGTATCGGCGTGCGCTCGAGTTGCGCTTGGGCCAGCCGCTGCGAGTCGATGTGCGAACGCCCCCTGTTCAGGGATTCGATGATACGGGCCTCATTGAGGCGTTGCTATGGCAAACGCTGGCTCGGTTGGCGCAAGCTGGTGTGCATGCGTTTGCAACCTCTGGCACTTTGCTGGGCTTGACGCGCGAGAGACGTTTGCTGCCCTTCGACAAGGATTTGGATATCGGACTCCCTTTTGCTGAAATGGATTCGGCCCGAGCCTGTTTGTTGGTTTGCGGTTGGCAGGAAGAACCTTCAGGAGCGGATTTTTGTAATCCGATGAGTTTTCGGCACCAAGACAGCGGCGTTGTATTGGATCTATTCGGGTTCTTGGCGGACCCGGTGGCAGGAACTGTCGTCAGCGGTTTTTGGCTGCGGGGGCAACCTTGGTCTGTTCAGCGCGTGACCGAATACCCAGCTCCGCTGAGACTGCACCAGGTTCGTCGTTCTGGGGGGCGGGTGTGGGCCTTGATCGACCCGGAGATTTGGCTGGCGGCGTTGTATGGAGCGGAGTGGCGTGTCCCTGATCCAGACTTCGATAGTGTGGTCGCGGCCAGAAATCTTCGAGGTTTCAGTCTCTTGACCGAATGTTACGGGCTGATGCGCATCGGGAAATATTTGCATGAGCGGCGCTATGCGAAGGGATTGGCGACTACGATCCATTGTTTGCGTCATCTACCCGAGGATGCTCTTCTGCAACGTGCAGAGGCTGTTTTGATGGGGGCTGTCGAGGCGAACTCGGCGAGCGCCTAGGAACCGTATTGCTGGGCAAGCTTAAGATATGGAGTGCAATGGCTTCGAATCACATTCTCGCCACGGGTGTTTTCGATCTGTTTCACGTCGGTCATTTGCGTTATCTGCAATATGCTCGTCAAAAGGGTACGCGCCTGATTGTGGGAGTGACGCCAGACGCAATCTGTCTGGAGCGCAAGGGGCGATTGCCGGTGATCCATGAAAGCCAGCGCCTGGAGATCATTCGTGGGTTGGGCTGGGTCTATCAGGCCGATTATTTGCCTGGATCGCTCGACTACACTGACGATGCTGTCGACTGGATCACTGGTTGGGGGATCGATTGCGTGATCCCTGGCGGCGATTGGGCCGGTTCACCGCGCTGGCAGCGTCTTACTTCCGCGCTGGCCATGCGAGGCATCGATGTCCATTTTGCTCCGCGTATGCACGGGATCTCGTCCAGCGGGATTATTGCAGCTATTCGTGCGCGCTCCGAGACGAATGCGGAGGAGGCGGAGGTTTCTTGATGAAGAGTATGCCGGCGGCTCCGTCTTCAGCGCGATTGAACGCGACCTCTTGCGCTGCTCCGGCAGAGGCCCGCAATCCTCGGTTGCTATGGGCGAACGCCTTCTGTTTGCTCGATACGTCGAGCGGTGCTTCGATCAGTGTGCGCGAAATGTTGCGCCAGTTGGCTGCGCGTGGTTGGGAGATTGAAATCCTTGGTGCGACCATCTTCGATGATGAGGAAGGTGTTTCTCAACTGCGTCCGCATTGGGATTCGATTAACAATAGTGATCTGACATTGGTTAATGTCGCAGACGGTTTGCTTAGACACCGATTAGTGCGTACCGCTAGCACCAAGCGTGCGCATATGACCTCGTCCGAGGAAGTGGCGTGGTTAGTTCAATATATACATTTACTCGATACCATGAAGCCGGATCTGGTGTGGTTCTACGGTGGTCAAACACTAGATCTCCTGATTCCCTACGAAGCGCGTATTCGTGGCATTCCTAGCGCCGCCTATCTGGCAAATGGTAATTACCGAGGTGTTCGCTGGTGTCATGACGTCGATCTCGTCATCACGGATAGTGATGCGACTGCACGTTTCTATGCCGAGCGCGAGGGCTTTGGCGCGGTCCCGGTGGGTAAGTTCATCGATCCTGACCGGTTCGTCAGTAAAGATCGCAATCCCGAATATATTACCTTCGTCAATCCTTCCCTGACAAAGGGGGCAGCGATTGTTGCGATGCTGGCTTTGTCGTTGGAAAAGCGTCGGCCCGATATTCGGTTCGAGGTGGTACAGTCTCGCGGTGACTGGGCAGCCGTGGTTCGACAGGTGAGCGCCCATTTTGGTGGGGAGCGTGAGTCGCTGGATAATGTCATGGTCACGTCGAACACGAGCGATATGCGCCCGGTTTATGCGCGTGCCAAGATCCTGTTGGCCCCGAGTTTGTGGTGGGAGAGCGCGGGGCGTGTTTTAGTGGAGGCTATGCTCAATGGTATTCCCGTAATCATCACCGATCATGGTGGAGGTCCAGAGATGATTGGTGACGCTGGAATCAAAGTGAAGCTTCCGCAAAAATGTTACGAGAAGCCCTATGCGCATGTTCCGTCGCCAGAGACGCTTAAGCCATTGCTGGCGAGCATTGAGCAGCTTTTCGATGATGATGAGGCTTACCGGGTATTGGTCGAAAGAGCCTATCGAGTTGGTCGGGAGCTTCACAGTTTGGAGGCTAGCACCAATCGGCTGCTTTCGGCTTTCGAGCCGTTGGTAGGACGTAGGTCTGGTGACTGTGATCACGCTCGATCTTTGGAGCAAAGCCATAAGCATGGCTTGTCACGCTCGGTAGGAGCGACCGGCTAAACTGCTTTTCGATGAAGATTTGTCGATTGCTTGCTGAAGGTCTGATTGTTTTGGGTTCGCCCAGTTCCGCTCGTTGGTAAAGACTAGTTATCTGCTTTTTAGTGACTTGTCAACTCGGTTGTAATGGAAGGGTTTTGGCTGTTCGGGAGGGGTATGTCCGGTCTTGCAATTAGTGTCGTTATGCCGAACTACAATCGTGCTGATCGGCTCTCTCTCGCAATCGATAGTCTGTTGGCGCAAACGTTTACAGACTTCGAGTTGATCGTGGTGGATGACGGATCCACAGATGAATCTCTAGATGTCATCGCTCGATATGCGGCACGCGACTCGCGTATTCGGTTTTTGTCATTGCCAATCAATGGTGGTCAAGGAATTGCGCGTGCGCTTGGGAATGACGCGGCGGAAGGTCGCTATATCGCGGTGATGGATAATGATGATATTGCGTTTCCTCAGCGGCTGGAAACACAATATGCATTTATGGAATCAAATCCGGAGATCACATTGGCGGGGTCCAATGCTATAAAGGTGATGCCAAATCAACGGATGCAGATGAGGTTGCCGGAAATGGATTCCGCGATCAAAGCGCGCTTGCTGCTAGTGGATGCTGCTTTTGTCCATCCAACGGTCATTATGCGACGCGACTTCTTGCGTAAGCATAATCTGAATTATGCGGCAGAGCGGCGTGGTGACGATGATTACGAATTCTATAATCGGCTTCTGCAGGCTGGCGCTCGTTTCGCCAATATGCCGCAGACATTGCTTGAATATCATCGCCATGGCGGTAATACCAGTTCGAATACGCCTCGGTTGCAGCAGGATAAGCTTCCGTTGCGACGTTTTTTGCTCGGACTTTTCTATCCTGATCTGACGGGTCGAGAGGTTCTTGATTTGGCTAGAATCATGCAGATGCATTTGAAGGTCAATATCAAGGATGCCTATGCTGGGATTCTAGCTGCGGAAAAGGCAATGAGGATCCAGGTTAGTCAGTTCGGGGAGGATCATTCCATACTGAACGCCTTTATCTATCGGGCTGTCATGAGGTTGGAGCAGGCACTGAAGAAGTCGGTTGCCCTCAACCAAGGAGATGCGAATCTTGAACCTGCCGTCCTTGGATCTTGAGGCCTGGTCTCACCTCCGGCCCTCGACTGTCGGGTTTTGATTTTTTGTAGTGTCGTGTGGTGGATGTGGTGGATGTGGTGGATGTGGTGCAACGGAATCCCGAAGCGCGCATCCAGGCAACGCAGCGTCTCAGCTCGACGGTCTCCCCGGATTTCGCTCGCGCTCCATCCGGGCTACGCGTTTTCCTCAATCCTCGCGCCTGTCCGCTGCGAGCGGCCGCTCGAAGGTCTGGCTGTAGGTCTCGGCGTAGGGCTCCAGCGCCTGATAGACGTGATAGGGCACGACGCGCGATTCGAAGCGGGCGAACTTGCTGCGCACGTAGTTGAGGTTGCGCAGGAGCTTCATTTCGATGATGGCGCGGGCGAATTCGAGTCCCTTGGGACCCTTCTTGCGTTGCAGATAGGCGACCAGGCGGCGGATGAGGAAGGGCGGTTTCTTGGCGCCGGGCGGATGGGTCAGGCGAGCGATGAATTTCGGCATGCCGCGCGAGCGGTCGCCGCCCTCGGTCAGTTCCCTGAATTCCAGATCGGGACGCAGCAGATCCAGCAGTTCCTCGCCGGTCTCGGTGCGCACCAGAACCCACTGCCAGCCCAGTTCGGCGCCCATGTAGCCGACGGTGAGGTCGCATAGGCTGTTGGGATAGTCGAAGCAGGACAGGCAGGCGGAGGGGAAGATGCCGTGCAGCTTGTCCATCGGGAAGTCGATGTAGTTCACCCGCTCGACCGTGCCGTTCTCGTGGCGCAGCCAAAGGCTGAAGTCCTGCATGAACTCGTGGTGGACGACCGTCTTGGGCGAGCGCGAAATCTGGGTCAGGAAGTATTCGAGATCCGGGTAGGTGACGTTGTCGCTGCAGGGGATGCCGATGACGTAGAGTTTTTCCAGTCCCAGCTCGGCCTCGATCGCGCGCAGCGAGTGCACCTGGCAGCTGGTGCCGATGAAGGCGAGCCGCGTGATGCCCTGATCGCGAATCTGATCGATCAGGTTGAGATTGGGCGAAAGGCAGGGTTTGTTGCCGGCGGTGGCCAGCACCTCCTCGGGCGTGCGCGCAAGGATGGGCTCGGCCTTGAACCGGGTGCCGGGTGTCGCTCCCGTGGTGATAACGGCCTCGACCTTGCCCTGCTCCAGCAGGCGCGCGCCGAGCGCGGTGACCATGCCGCTCCATTGCGCCTTGGGATTGGGGCGGCGCATGCGCGCGGCATACTGGGCGCGATGGATGCCGAAGCGCAGCTCGTCGCCGGGCTGGCGGTTGCGGCCATGCAGGCGCTGCTCGATCGATTGGGTCTGGTTGCGCACGAAGACGCATGCCTGGGACATCAGCCCGCTGAGCGCACTATCGCAGAGTCCACAGTCGCTGCACAGACGCGGACGGCCCTTGAGCCGGTCGTCGCTGCTGAGCATGGAAATGGTATCGAGCCCCTTCGATGGCCCGTCGCCGGTGGTGATTTGGAGACTGTCCGTCATGCGATCGCTCTCGGGTAGGATCTTGATTTCGATGGGTCGTGTTCGAATCGCCAGCGATACTGGTCGCTTCTGGCGAGAAGTCGGGCAGTCTGCCCGAAACCGCCCCGCCGAGTCCATCGCTTCGATGCCTGTCCGCAGCCCTGACGCGGTATCCGCCGGCCGCGAACAGACTGGTCGGCGGGTCGGTATGAAGCCGTGGGCGTCCGAGGGCTGTCGCGGTTCCTGTCATCCCCGCAAGATTCCGCCGCGTCCTGTCGAACGACCAGAAAATCGCGTTCGAATGACGCTTTAGGCTTGACCTTCCTCGTGCATGGGCGCTAGGGTCGCGGGCTTAGTTGAATTAGCCCCGGGCTCGATCGGCCATTGGCGATCGGGCCTCGCAGCAACTGGCTCGCGCCCCTGCGCCTGCGCGCTTGATTCCATGGGCGCCCCGATCAAACCGGCCATGAGTGCCTCGTTCTAGATAACAGTCATTAGGTTCGTCGCGTATGCCCATCCCGTTTCCGTTTTCCGCCGTCGTCGCTCAGGAAGAGATGAAGCGCTCCCTGTTGATTGCGGCCATCGACCCGTCGATCGGCGGGGTTCTTGTATTTGGCGACCGGGGAACCGGTAAGTCGACGGCCATTCGCGGACTCGCCGCTCTGCTGCCCAAGATGCAAGCGGTCGATTGCACCTACAACTGCGATCCCGACGCCAGCGACGAGGCGCTCTGCGCCGACTGCCGCGAGAAGCGCGCCAAGGGCACGGCCCTCAAGGGTCGCAAGGTGCCGGTGCCGGTCGTGGATCTGCCGCTCGGCGCCACCGAGGACCGCGTCATCGGTGCGCTCGACCTGGAGCGCGCGCTGACCAAGGGTGAAAAGGCGTTCGAGCCCGGCCTGCTGGCCCGCGCCCATCGCGGCTTCCTCTATATCGACGAGGTCAACCTGCTCGAAGACCATCTGGTCGACTCCCTGCTCGACGTGGCCGCCTCCGGCGAGAACCTGGTCGAGCGCGAGGGCCTCAGCGTGCGTCACCCGGCACGCTTCGTGCTGGTCGGCTCCGGTAACCCGGAAGAGGGCGAGCTGCGTCCGCAGTTGCAGGACCGCTTCGGTCTCTCGGTCGAGGTCAAGACCCCGACCGATCTGCCGACCCGCATGAAGGTCGTGCGCCTGCGCGACGCGTTCGAGCGCGACCGTACCGCCTTCGTCCAGAAGTGGAAGGCCAAGGACGGCAAGGTGCGCCGTCTGATCGAGAAGGGCCGCGCCTTGCTGCCCGAGGTCTCGGTGCCGGACGCCACGCTCGAAGCGGCCGGAAAGCTCTGCATCAAGCTGGGCACCGACGGTTTGCGCGGCGAGCTGACCCTGATCCGCGCGGCGCGCGCACTGGCTGCGCTGCAGGGCGATAAGGAGGTCACGGTCGATCATCTGAAGGAGATCGCCACCTCGGCGTTGCGTCACCGTTTGCGTCGCGATCCGCTCGACGAGTCCGGCTCCACCAGTCGCGTCGAGCGCGCGGTGCAGGAGCTGTTCGGCGAATGAGTAACCTCGGCGCGAATCCCGCCACCGGCGAAGTCGGTGGCCCAGGCCCGCGCCAGGCCGGTCCCTCACCCTGGGACGATGCCGTCCTGGCTGCGGTTCTCATGACGGTCGATCCGGTCGGCACCGGCGGCGTCTGCCTTCGTGCGCTGCCCGGTCCGGTGCGCGACCAGTGGCTCACGGTCATGCGCGATCTGCAGCCCGAGGGCGCGCCGATGCGGCGTATCCCGCTGCACGTCTCCGACGGTCGCCTGCTCGGCGGTCTGGATCTGGCCGCCACGCTCAATGCCGGTCGTCCGGTTGCCGAGCGCGGTCTGCTGGTCGAGGCCGACGGCGGTGTGCTCGAGTTGGCGATGGCTGAGCGCATCGCGCCCGGCACGGCGGCGCGTCTGAACATGGCCTTCGACTCGGGCGAAGTGGTGCTGGAGCGCGACGGCTTGGCCATGCGCACTCCGTCGCGTTTTGCCGTGGTCGCCCTGGACGAGGGTGTCGGCGAGGACGAGGGGCTGCTCAACGCGCTGCTCGACCGTCTCGCCTTCCATCTGGAACTCACCTATGTGCGCGTCCATGAGGCGATCGCCTGCGACTACGAGGTCGAGGAGATCGTCGAGGCACGCGGACGTCTGGCGGATGTGACCATCACCGAGGAACAGATCGAGTCCTTGTGCGGGATCGCGCTGGCGCTCGGCATCCCTTCGCTGCGGGCCTCCATCTTCGCCTGTAGTGCCGCGCGCGCGCATGCCGCGCTGGAAGGGCGCGCCGAGGTGACCGAGGAGGATCTGGCCGTCGCCGGCCGTCTGGTGCTGGCGCCGCGCGCCACTCAGTTGCCGCCGATGGAGCCCCCGGAAGAGGAGCCTCCGCCGCCCGAGCCGGAGGAGCAGGAAGACCAGGACCAGAATCAGTCCAACGAGCAGCAGGAACCGCAGGAGCTCGACGACAAGATTCTGGAGGCGACCAAGGCCGCCATCCCGGCCGGTCTGCTGGCTCAATTGCAGATGGGCAAGCTGCGCCGTTCGCGCTCGCGTGCCACCGGCAAGGCCGGCGCGGTGCAGAATGCGCCTTCGCGCGGTCGTCCGGCCGGTGTGCTGCGCGGCGAGCCGCGTCACGGTCAGCGCATGAACGTGGTCGAAACCCTGCGCGCGGCGGCGCCCTGGCAGCGTCTGCGGCGCGAGGAGCGTGCGCGCGCCGGTCGCGACTCGACCCGCATCGAGGTGCGTCAGGACGACTTCCGCATCACCCGCTTCAAGCACAAGTCCGAGACCACGACCATCTTCGTCGTCGACGCCTCCGGCTCCTCGGCGCTGCACCGTCTGGCCGAGGCCAAGGGCGCGGTCGAGCTGTTGCTGGCCGACTGCTATGTGCGTCGCGACAAGGTCGCCCTGGTCGCCTTCCGAGGCAAGGGGGCCGAGGTGCTGCTGCCGCCGACCCGCTCGCTGGTGCGCGCCAAGCGCAGCCTGGCCGGTCTGCCAGGCGGCGGCGGAACGCCGCTGGCGTCTGGGATCGATCTCGGCATGGCCATCGCCGACTCGGTCCAGCGTCGTGGCGGAACGCCGGTGCTCATCGTCATGACCGACGGTCGGGCCAACGTCGCCCGCGACGGCAGCGGCGGACGTGCCCGTGCCGGTGAGGAGGGTCTGGCGGCGGCGCGTCTGGTGCGCTCGCTCGAAATCACCGCATTGGTGATCGATACCTCGCCCCGGCCTCAGCAGCAGGGCAAGGACCTGGCGAAAGAGATGGGCGCGGTCTATCTGCCGCTCCCGCATGCCGATGCCACCTCGCTGAACCAGGCGGTGCGCGCGACGACAGGTTAGTCGGCAATGAGGACATCGATCCGATCGTCGATGCGCAGGCGTTCGCATCGATGCATCGGATCGATGACGGGATCATGGACTCTACGGGGTTGCGCCGCACCGATGGACGACAGACTCGACTGGGAAAGGGATGGCCGCGATTGGCCGAACCGGGAGCACAGCCGCTTCGTTTCGGCGGGCGGTCTGCGCTGGCATGTCCAGCGGATGGGGCAGGGGCCGGTGCTGCTCATGCTGCACGGGACGGGTGCCTCGACCCATTCCTGGCGCGACTTCGCGCCCGAGCTTGCCGAACACTTCACTCTGATCGCACCCGACATGCCGGGGCACGGCTTCACCGACTCGCCGGTCTACGATCGCATGTCGCTGCCCGGTATGGCCGGTTTCGTCGGCGAGCTGGTGCGCGAGCTGGGCGTGACGCCGGATCTGGTGCTCGGCCATTCGGCCGGCGCGGCCATCCTCATTCAGGCCTGTCTGGACGGCTGGATCGCGCCGCGCGCCATCATTAGCCTGAACGGCGCGCTGCTGCCCTGGCGCGGCGTTCCCGGTCGCATCTTTTCCCCAGCGGCCAAGCTGTTCGCACGCAATGCGCTGGCCTCGCACTATTTCTCCTGGCGCGCCAAGGATCGACGCATGATCCAGCGTCTGGTCGACAGCACCGGCTCCAAGCTGGATCCGCTCGGGGTCGATTTCTATCAGCGTCTGATCCGCTCGCCGGCGCATGTGCGCTCCTCGCTGTCGATGATGGCCAACTGGAATCTCGGGCTGATGGAGCAGGGCTTGCCACGGCTCGAAACGTCGCTCTTCCTGGTCGTCGGCGAGGAGGATTCGACCGTCTCGCCGCGCGAGGCGCGCCGGGTACGCCAGCATTTCCAGCCCGCCGCCGAGATCGTCGCCTTGCCCGGCTTGGGGCATCTGGCGCACGAGGAGCGTCCACGCGAGGTCGCCGATACCGTGCGTCGGATCGCCGCCCAATTCGGGCTCTGAGAGCGGGAGCCTCCAGCTCCCAGCGACCAGCGTCCAGCCGACGACTCACCGAGCGCGGTTGACCCTCAATGTTTGTGCGGGCGGGGTTACGTTTGGACGCCGTGACGCGAGGTCGGCGCTATGATTCCCAAAAGCTGGTAGCTGGTAGCTGGTAGCTCTTGCCATTTTCGTTGACGGGTATCAGGACGTCGCATGTCCGGGCTCCTGCTATACTGTCAACCAATATTGACAGTGATATGAGTAATAAGAACTTGACAGTTGCGGCTCAGCAGGCTCCTGGTAGCGATCAGAAAAAACCGCACGCGGTCGTCATCGGCAGCGGTATCGGCGGTCTGGCGGCGGCGATCCGTCTCGCGGCGCGTGGCTATCGGGTGACGATTCTCGAAAAACTGGACGCCCCGGGCGGGCGTGCCTACGTTCATAAACGCGATGGCTTCAGCTTCGACGCCGGACCGACCATCATCACCGCGCCCTTCCTGCTCGAAGAGTTGTGGGGACTGTGCGGCCGACGCTTCGAGGACGATGTCGATCTGCGTTTGATGGATCCCTTCTACCGGATCCGCTTCGACGACGGTCGCGTCTTCGACTACAGCGGCGACGCCGAGAAGGTCAAGGCCCAGATCGCCCAGTATTCGCCGGCCGACGTCGAGGGCTACGATCGCTTCATGGCCATGAGCGAGAAGGTGTTCAAGGTCGGGTTCGAGGATTTGGCTCACGTGCCTTTCAGTTCCTGGACCGACATGCTCAAGATCGCGCCGCAGATGGCGTTGCTGCAGAGCTACCGCACCGTCTACGGCATGGTGTCCAAGTACATCAAGGATCCCTACATCCGCCAGGTGCTCTCCTTCCATCCGCTGCTGATCGGCGGCAATCCCTTCACCGTCACCTCCATCTACGTCCTCATCTCCTTCCTGGAGCGTAAATGGGGCGTGCATTCGGCGATGGGCGGCACCGGCGCCGTGGTCAATGGGCTGGTGAGCCTGGTCGAGGGGCAGGGGACCGAGATCCGCTACAAGAGCGAGGTCGAGCGCATCCTGGTCAAGAACGGCAGGGCGACGGGGGTGCGTCTGACCTCGGGCGAGGAGATTCCGGCGCATGTCGTGATCTCGGACGTCGATCCGGCGACCACCTACGGCAAGATGATGGCGGAACAGCCGCGCAAGCGCTGGACCGACGAGAAGATCGATCGTTCCGCCTTTTCCACCGGACTCTTCGTCTGGTACTTTGGCACCAAGCGCCAGTATCCGGACGTCAAGCATCACACCATCCTGCTCGGGCCGCGCTACAAGGGGCTCATCCAGGATATCTTCAAGCATAAAAAGCTCGCCGAGGACTTCAGTCTCTATCTGTACCGTCCGACGGCGACCGACCCGAGTCTGGCACCGGAAGGTTGCGATACCTTCTACGCCCTGGCTCCGGTTCCGCACCTGGAGAGCGGGACCGATTGGGAAGCCCAGGCCGAGCCGTACCGCGCCAGGATCGCCCGTTATCTCAGCGAGACGGTTCTTCCAGGATTGGAGGATCAGATCGCGACCTCGCTGGTGACCACGCCCCTGGACTTCAAGCATCGCTTGAACTCGCATCTGGGCGCCGGTTTCAGCTTCGAGCCCACCTTGATGCAGAGTGCCTGGTTCCGGCCGCACAACAAGAGCGAAGAGGTGGATGGTCTTTATCTGGTCGGTGCGGGGACGCATCCCGGGGCAGGCGTGCCCGGCGTCATCTCCTCCGCGCGTGTCCTCGATACGGTGGTTCCCGATGCCTCAACTTTTGACTGAGCAGAACGACATGAAGAAGAAACATGCCTCGGCGGCGGATGTCACCGCCTGCCGTGATCTGCTGCGCTGTGGATCGCGTTCCTTCTATGCCGCTTCCTTCCTCTTGCCGCAGCGCTTCCGCGACCCGGCGATGGCGCTCTACGCCTTCTGTCGCATCGCCGACGACGCCATCGACTGCGTCGGCGACGATCCGGTGCTGCAGGCCGACGCGCTCGAGATGCTCCACGATCGGCTCGACCGCATCTATGCCGGGCAGCCCATCGACGATCCGGCCGACCGCGCCCTGGCCGACGTGGTGGTCGAGTTCGCCATGCCCAAACGTCTGCTCGAAGCGCTGCTCGAAGGCTTCGAGTGGGATGCCGAGGGGCGCCGCTACGAGACCATCTCCGGCGTCTACGATTATTCGGCCCGCGTCGCCGGCACTGTCGGCGCCATGATGGCTGCTCTCATGGGCGCCCGCTCCGAAGCGCTGGTCGCGCGCGCCTGCGACCTTGGCGTCGCCATGCAGATCACCAACATCTGCCGCGATGTCGGCGAGGATGCCCGTAACGGTCGCGTCTATCTCCCGCTCGATTGGATGCGCGAGGCCGGGATCGATCCCGAGGAGTGGCTTAAGGACCCCGTCTTCAACGAGGCGCTGGCCTCGGTCATCCGGCGCATGCTCGATACCGCCGACAGGCTCTACCAGCGCGCCGACGCGGGTATCGCCGGACTGCCGATGGGGTGTCGTGCCGGTATCAACGCCGCGCGTTATCTCTATGCCGAGATCGGTCGCCAGCTCGAGCGTCAGGGGCTGGACTCCATCACCCGACGCGCGATCGTACCGCCGCAGCGCAAGCTGCAGCTCATCGCGCCCATCCTCGGCAAGGCCGTCCTCACCCCGCGCCAGATCTCCGCGCCTGCGTTGGAGGAAACCCGCTTCCTCGTCGACGCCGTCGTTACCGCGACCCCCAAGCAGGCCCCAGCCGGCGTCGGTGGACGCGTCATGTGGGTGCTCGAACTCTTCGAAACCCTCGAAGAGCGCGAGCGCGCCGCCGCCCTGGAGGCTCGCTGAGTCCAATTCGACCCGACCCTAGCCGTAGGGCGCAATAGCGAAGCGTATTGCGCCGAACGGCAGGCAGCTCCAACCCAGGCACGGGGTCTGGCAGAGTCGCAGACCGCTTGCCCCGATTCTTGGGCGCTCCCTCGGTTGAGTCCAATTCGCCCCGACCCTAGCCGTAGGGCGCAATAGCGCAGCGTATTGCGCCGAACGGCAGGCAGCTCCAACCCAGGCAAGGGGTCTGCCAGAGTCGCAGACCGCTTGCTCCGACTCTTGGGCGCTCCCTCGGTTGAGTCCAATTCGCCCCGACCCTAGCCGTAGGGCGCAATAGCGCAGCGTATTGCGCCGAACGGCAGACAGCTCCAACCCAGGCAAGGGATCTGCCGATGTGTCGCAGACCGCTTGCCCCGACTCTTGGGCGCTCCCTCCGTTGAGTCCAATTCGCCCCGATCCTAGCCGTAGGGCGCAATGCACAGACCTAACCTTATTCGTTATCCCTTGACTCCGAGCGACCTTGATCCAGCAGTTGGGCTTTGAGTCGTTCGATTTCGGCGAGGGCTGCATCCTTCTCTTGCAGCGCTTGCTCCTTGGCCGTCCGCTCCTGCTCAGCATTGGCCCGTTGCTGCTCGGCTTTAGTCCGTTCCTGCTCGGCTTTAGCCCGTTGCTGCTCGGCTTTAGCCCGCTGCTGCTCGGCCTCGGCCCGCTGCTGCTCGGCCTCGGCCCGCTGCTGCTCGGCCTCGGCCCGCAATTCGTCCAGGTGGCGCTGGATGCTACGTTGCTCGCGCAGATAGTTCTGACGCGCCTGATAGGCGTGGTAGGCGCGCTCTTTCTCGGAGAAGGTCTTGAGGGTGTTCATGGCTTGTGTCATCTCGGGGGTCTGCATCCAGGATGGCAGGGCGGTACTGTCGAGGGCTTCGCCGTCTTTGAAGAATTTCAGCCAGCGTTCCTGCTCGGTTTGGACCTGATCGGTGTGGAACTTGTTCAACTCCAGCAGCCAGATGCCACCATGGTCAAGGAGCGGGCGAGCCTGGGCGTCGCGCAGGCGGAAATCGTGGGCATAGCCGCTGGTGTCGGCCAACACCTGGTCGACTAGCCAGATGGCATAGGTGGGCTTGAGGTCGCTGTAGTCCTGGCCGCTGTGCAGCTGGGAGCAGTAGAGGTCGGCCCAGGTGTAGAGGATGCGCGCCAGGAGGTCGCGATTGACCAGAAGCTGGATTTCGATCTGATGGAGGCAGCCGCTCGCGTCGCGCGCCTTGACGTCGACGATGCTGAGCTTGTCGTCCAGAAACTCCTTGTCGTTGTACGGATTGAGAATATCGACCCAGGTGATGGGAGCCGGGAGGTCAGGGCCAAGGATGGCGTTGAGAAAGTGGATCAGCAGCGCGCGGTTGGACTCAGCCCCCAGCAGGGCTTTGAACACGCAGTCGATCTTGGGGTCGATGGGATGGTGCATGGGGAGAGTCTAGCCAGCATCAGGGGCGGGGACAATTTGGTTCCGGATTTTCGTTCGATTTGTTCGAATCAATCGAATTAATTGTATGGCTTCGTAACTTGCGTCATACCAGGTGGATCTGCTTGCCTGAGGGCTACATTCACCCGAAGGGAGAGAATGAGCAAGCGGTGCGCAACCTCAAACATCGCATACCGCACTGGGCGCGATTTAGTTCGTCAGGCGATCGGAACTTTGCGCCTTGACCGTATCTCGTATGAGATACAGAATAGCCAAATTCAGGAGGTTCTATCATGGCGAATACATCGATGCTACATGTCCGTGTAGATGACGACATCAAGGCACAGGCTAGCGAGGCGCTGGCGGCCATGGGGCTGTCGGTTTCTGATGCCGTGCGGATTCTGCTCAAGCGCGTGGTCAACGATCAGGCTTTTCCGCTGGAGCTGAAGGTACCCAATGCCCAGACCCGTGCGGCCATGGAAGAATCGCGGGCGATGATGAAAGCACGCTCGGCCCGTTTCCAGTCCGCTGACGCTCTATTCGATGACCTCGAAAAAACCCGCAAGCAGTAAACGAGCCTCGTTACCACGGGCAGCCGACTACGCCAAGGCATTCCAGAAGGACTGGGAGCGGCTGTCCCGTTCCGGGCGCTACGACATGAAGCGACTCAAGCAAGCGATGCTGCTGCTCATTGCCAACGATGCGCCGCTCGGGCCTGAATGGCTGGACCACTCACTCAAGGGCGACTGGGCCGATCACCGGGAATGCCACATCGGCGGTGACTTCCTGCTGATCTACCAGGTCGAGGGCAAGACCATCAACTTCGTGCGCGCCGGCACCCACGCCGATTTATTTGAAGAATGACGAGGGAAGTTGCACCTCATCACCCGCAAAGGTGTGCGATGGGAGACCTGATAAGCATCTAGCCGCCCCCTCCGCCAGGTTGTACGTTTTCTGTAGGAGCAGAAGGAACGGACGCCCCGAACGGAGGAAGCAGCCATGAAACTCTACGGCGGAATCGATCTGCATTCCAACAACAGTGTGGTCGTGCTGCTAGACGAGAATGACGCGGTGATCGACCGGCAGCCGTCGGTGGATCAGTTTAAGTGGCCATTAACACCTGGAGACCAATGAATGGCTGTTCATCGTCAGCGACTCCTTCAGCCGCCAGGCCATTGAGGAGTATGCCCAGCGTTGGACCATCGAAACCCTGTTTGCCGCCTTGAAATCGCACGGGTTCCACCTCGAAGAGACCCATCTCACTAAGCCCGAGCGCCTCGAGCGCTTGTTCGCGCTGCTGACGCTGGCCACCCTGTGGGCGGTTCATGCCGGTGTCTGGGCACACGAACAACAACCGATTCGCCAAAAAAACACTCGAGCGCCCTCAGTTCAGCTTCTTTCGCTATGGACTCGACCTCCTTCAGCGCCTCTAGCTGGGGGAGCTATTCGTTTTGTACTGTGCTGAGGTCGATTTCAATAAAAAATTTATAGACTTGATTCTTTCTGCTTCTAGTATTCGATTGACGGGGTCGAAATCTATGAGTGATTGATCTATTTTGTTGTTTCTGTTTTCGATGAGTCTGTGGCTCAAATCAACTAGGTCAAGAAGGCTGCGAGTTCTGGACGAATATTTTGAGGGCGAAACAGTAACAAACTGTTTGTTAAAGTTGATAGAGAATGCTGTTCCATGAAACGAGCTGGCAACCACGAAATCTGCATAGTAGAAATAACGTAGGAAATTGCGAACGGCCATGAATGATCGCTGGGTGCATCCTTTAAATGTCGGCAGTTTTGCTCCTTGGCTAATGCGAACGATCGGTATTGCTCTTGATTTTGCAATAATTTTAGCAATTCTATATACGAGCTCATCAGATTGCGGATCTATAGAGTAAATTAGCAAATATTTTTTTCTGAGTGGTGAGTGGTAGAGTTTAAATTCATTTTTCCACTCGTCCTTAGCTAAAAGTAAAGTCGGGTCTAATACTTGCTGAGCTCCGGATAGTCCAATTTTTTCAATAATCTGAACTCCGGACGATTCTCTTAGAGAAATGGCGTTGTACTTAATCAGTAAATCACGGGTTTCCTGAATTTCACTCTGCGGAAGTGTATCTAGTCCAAACGAAGCTCCATATGCGATTCTAGGTTTGCCAATAGGTGCGAAATCAAGGTAGTGAGCTCGGTCAATTCCGCCGTTATATATGCTATTCCATACTTGGTCACTTCCTGTCATGTAGATATCGGCGGGAGGCGGGGAATTTTTTATGTCGTGAAAATTTGTAAATCGTTTAGCTGTCATGGGGATGTGTCTTGCGAGAAAAATATTGAATTTAATGCGCTTTATGGTATAGCTTGCTGTCTTTAAGATAAATTTAATCGCTTTTTTTATATTGCTGGAGTGACTGCTTTCGCATATGGTGTTCTTGAAAGTATCCTTTATTACCCCTAGTGTAGTGTATCGATGCTCCATGTAATTAATAATCTCTGGCTCATGGCCAAGTCTTTTCAGAACAGTGCATGTGGAATAGGCTTGGAGTACCGAGCCAAAATTGAGGACTCTATGTAGAGTAATAATTGAAATCTTCATCTTACAAAACCTTTACAATATCTTCGACGCGTTTTCTTGTGGATCTGGCAATGTCAACATTGTTCGGTAAGTTGCCGCACGAGAGGAATAGACATACGGCTTCGCTGGTTGGGATCCCGCAGATTTCTCGGACTAAATTTTGTTTTTTGGTGCTCATGCCGGCGTTTAGAGGGCAGCATGCGATCTTTAGATGATGTAATGCGAGCATCAGGTTCATAGAAAATATGCCGCAATCTATCCATCCGAAATGACGCTCCTGGGCACCCCGATAGCTCGAAATGCTATACGTAATTACGATTAATGTATCCGCAAGGTGTCCAAATCCCCTGTTGCCGTTTTGACACGTAAGTGCTTGATCGATTTGTTGTCGATCTTGAAGTACGTAGACTCTAATTGGTTGGCGATTACATGCGGAAGGCGCTGATTGAGCGATCTCAATCGCGTCCATTATTTTTGAGGTAGGAATTTTTTCAGAAGTATAGTTCCTTATCGAGGATCTAGATTGGGTGAATTCTGGGAATTTAGAATCAGCCAAAGAAAAGTATTCGTCTTTAGACAATCTTTTTTGAGCCACTGACTCGCCGGGTATTTTCGCAGTCAAGAGAGAGATCTTACTTGATATTGCATCGGGGACTTTTACGCCACTGGACTCATGCTCTTTAAGATACGTCCTCAGTACTCCAATTGCACATTGTAGTGTCTCGTTATCGGTTCCATGTTTCTCGATGAATTTTTCGCATAGTTTTAGTAGATCAGTTATCTTGTCATGACCGAAATTCCATCTGCGGTCTGGCATGGTTAGGCCTTTCTCTATTACATGGTAGTGATATGTTATATTGGATGTTATGCCATCTACTGTGCTATCTCGGTGTACGGAATTCGATTGCCGAATATACTCTAGGGCATCATGATTGTATGCGATAAAGATCCTCGTCGCGCGAATTATAGGTAGCAGCATGCTTAGCTTGTTTTTGATGAAGTGCGTTACCATATTGGAGCCACTAATTTTCCATAACTATTTAGGCGTCTGCCAGACTGCAGGTAGTTGTTAAACCTCAGTTGAGGTGTGCATTATACGTCACACGGTCCTTGCTCAGACAAGCCGCTGATTGATGAATCAGATGTAAAGCAAAACCCTGAGCCTTGTTGCCCATTCTATTCTACCTAACCCCGGGCTTTCTTCTGTTTCCAAGCTCTTACGTATTCAATACTGAAAGTCGATGGGAGATCCTCGTCGCTGGGCATCCCGAACCAGGTAGGCATCGTTTCGCTGTCAAAAATCAGGCTAAGTGGTTGATGCCAATGCGTGTTTTCGACTGTTTGCACGATCACACCGTCCACGTAATATCGTATATCTTCACGTGACCACTCCAAGCCGTAGGCGTGGTAGTCGTCTGCGAGTCGCCAGGGAGCAATCCATTTACCACCAACTCTCCAATGTTTGTTGCTGCTAGGCGTCTTGAAAACATGCAAATGCATATTCACTATGCGGTCGAATCCTAGTGCATTTCCTCCGATCTCGAAGACATCGATTTCGGTGGTCCAGCCTGGCGTTGTATCCCGCTTGAACCAGAAGGCGCTTGATCCCGCTGAGTTCATCGGTTTTGCTTTTGTTTCAAAATAACCGTAGGCCGTCTTGGCTTTCGTGTGAAGAGCGGCACTGGTGTAACCTTTATAGCCAAGATTTTGGAATTTCTTTGGTACATCCTCCTTTCTCATGGTCAGATGTAACCTGCCATTGGCGACCTTGACGTTCGCATTGCTGAATAGTGCAGGTTTTCGTCCTAGCCAAGGGGCGATCCCTAAGTTCCATTTGTCCAGGTCAAGGTCGTTACTTTCGAATTCATCGCTCATGGGCTCAAAGTGCACCCAGTCTTTTTTATTTGTTTGGTCGGATAAAGGTAATTCGTTGGTGGTATGCTCAGGAATTTCCTTTAGCCTACCCTTGTGGGTCCAGACCTTGGGTGAAGGTTTGCCGAAAGTGCCTTGTTCATATAGCAGAAGTGTCACTGTTGACAGGCTTGCGAGAAATAGAAAGGCGACTCTAATCATATCCTGGTGTATTCTCTATTGAAAGATGGCCTTCCTGCTCCAAGTTTTTGGGGAAAGATGACCATTCATCCTATTGCTTGCTGTACTATCATCTGTCCCCACAAATTACGAATTTCAATCGTGAACACTTGTCCGGGTAGAGAGGCGATAGTTGGCTACCGATCTCAGTGACCCTTGAATCGGTCCGAGTGGCTCAAAGCTAGTAGTCGGCTTTACGGCGATTCCATCTGTTCCCGCTCCTTGCGCTAGTATTGTCAGCTCATTGATATGCATGATGAATTCTGGTGAAAGGTATTGTTCATTGCCTTGGTCGATTTCACGCGCCATCTCGGCAATGCCGACAAGCTTATCCTGGGCATAGATTTCGCGACGGCGTACCCATTCAACGAGGCGCTGTTTGAGGGATGTGCGCATCTGTTGGTCACGCTCCACGGCTCCGGACTTCCAGTTTCGAGCCAGCTTAATCCTACTCCCACCGATTCCGAAAAGACGGCCAAGCACTGGATACGCACGAAGCGTCCGGAATTTGCGTGCGCTCAGGCTCCCTTTGGTATAACGCTCTAGGTAAACAGGCGATTGATAGTGGCGGTAACTGTCTCCGGTAAGCTCGCCTTCTCGGCCGATCACTCGCATGCGATGATCCCTAGGGGCTACGACGCTGCAGGTGATCCTGGCCGATGCGCCATTCGCAAAGTGCAGGCAAGCAACCGAGTAATCTGGTGTGCCCACGCGGGATGGAAGTTCATCCGTTTTGTTCTCGATCAATTCGCTCGAAAACGCTGTAACCGAGACTGCGGGGCCGAGAAGTCCGCAGATCCAGACCAAGTGATAGCCCAAGTGCTCGTATGTGCAGCCTTCACGGATTTCCTCCTCAAGTGGCCAAGGAGCACCGGTGGGGCTTTTGACATTCTCGAACTCCATGAGGTGAATGGGGTTGTCGTCAAGCTCAGCATAGACAAGCAGCGGCTTGCCGATCGCGCCATCCTCGATGGCTTGGTACATGGTGCGCACGGTGTCACTGAAGATGTTGCAAGGTGCGGCATAAAGTCGGACCCCGTTGGCCTTGGCGATGTCAACGAGTTGACGGGATTCATCGAGGCTCTTCGTCAGTGGCTTCTCGGAGTAGACATGTTTGCCTGCCTCGAGGGCGCGTTTGGTCACCTCGAAGTGGGATCCGATATTGGTGAGATTGATGATTGCCTCAACCGTTTCATCGGCGAGAAGTTGCTCGTAGCTGTCATAGACAGGGAAGCCGTAATACTCGCTGACACGCGCCGCACGCTCGGCTCGGATATCGAAGACGCCTTTGATGGCAAGCTCAGGGTGTGCGCGAAACGTGCGCATGTAAATGTCAAATACAAAACCACAACCGACAAAGGCAATATTCATGCGTATTTCGTCCTTAAACTCTAAGTGTCAAGTCCCCGAAGATTGTATACGCGTTTTTTGAATAGTTCGGGGCGTTTCTCAGCCCAGTCCTT